>DAIDKV010000129.1 GCA_027449865.1 Planctomycetales bacterium | reverse complement strand
AAGCGTTGCTGAGCCCGGACCAGATCGGCAGGCCGTTGGCGGTGCGGAGTCGTATCCATCGCGATCCTCCCGAATGAGGACCGCCACCGTAGCAAATCCCCCGCGACGATTCAGGCAGGCTTACCGGAAGGACACGAGCTTCGCTCAATCTGCAACTCACTGAATCCGGGCGGCCAATCCAAGCTCGCCCGGATGCTTCCTGGCCGGTCGTCGGGCAAGAAGGTTAGCCCCCGAACGGTCAGGCGGTGGTTGGCGGGGAAGAAGGACATACCGCCGATGGTTGAACTCGCCATCACGAAAGCCATGGAATCTATGAGAATCCGTGGTGATTCGTAGCGAACCGTCGCATCCTGTGGAGATTGCCCGGATTTCGGTGACTTTCCGGTGACAAGCCCGGTTGCTGATGACGCAAATCCTTGTGGCGGAATTGGTTGCTGCGACGCTCATGTCGGGTTCAGAGCGCGTCCGTCTCTGGATCGTCGTTACAACTGTCATTCTACCAAGGGGTTGCGGCGAAATGGTTTAACTGGACTCGCCTGCAGCCGGCACTTCTGAATGTAACCTCCTCCACGGGTCGATTTTTGGCGTAAACGGTGCGCGCCGTGGCGACTGATCAGATGCTTGTTCGGTTTACTATTTGATGTTTGCGTCACCCTCTCAGATGCAGGAGAGAGGCAGCGGGTTCGCGCTGATTTTCGAGAGCCTGCTTGGTAGAGTGGTAGCCCCTAGGTGCGACTGCTCCCGTTTACCTCGAGGGCAACATGACCGAATTTGTCCATGATGTGACTTCCTTCCACTGGTGGTTGGGCGTTGTCCTGGTAGGAGTCCTCATCAATCTCGCTTCCGACTATTTGAAGCCGCGCGCCGATGGAATCCTCGGCTCATTATCGACCTGGTATGCTACCAGGACGGTTGAGAGGCGACTTGAGAGACAGCAGAGAATTGACCGCTACATAAAGGACAAAGAATACCGCTATTACTTGAGCCATTTTGAGAATGGTCTCTGGATAAAGGCCATAATTTTCTTGCTGTGTGGCGCCATCGGAAACATGTGTGCAATTTACCTGCTTCATGGTCGGCATATTAGTGAAATTGGCGTATTCTTTGTTGGTGTTGGTATTACGCTCTATCTTGCAAGTACGCTAAGCTCGGTTGTCTTTGTTAAGAGAATCCTGATAGCTAGGGCATTCGAACATGACATAGCAGAGGCACGTAGGATTCTGGACGAGCGTCCCCGCCGCCGCACGGAGGCAGCAGATAACGCTTGACCAGTATTGCAACTTGCAATAGTCTCCATTTGCGCGGGCGATGATGCCCGGCGGTAATGGGGCGACCTGATGGATAATAACGTGATACAGACGTCGTTCGGTCCGACTCCCTACCAAAGCACGGCAGAAGATGTCCTGCGCATTATTGAAGACTTGGTAGAGGAAGACGACTTGGTGAAGCCCGATTCAGTCCACCCGGACGCACCTACCTGCGTCGAAATGGACTTGGATGAGCTTCGGAAGCTCGTGAACTACGTCCGAGCACTTGAGAAGAAGCTCACCCTGAACCTTGATAAACACAACCCTGGCTCACCTGGATGAGCAGCGTCCGAAGGAGACTGCTGCAGCCCGGTTGGTGCTCGGGAAGGCAACTGCGGCCAGCGGAGCGGGCTGTCCACTTCAGGAATGTGTGATAAGCTGTGTGGGGGTGCCGTTCATTCCATCCTAAGGGAGCATGACAGCATGGCGATGCTTACCGTCCGTGAGGCTCTCAAGAACACCAAGGAGCATTTGAGGGTCTTGGCGTCCAATTTCGACAAGAGGGCATCGGAAGAAAATGATCAGTTGTATGGTCTGCTCATTTCCTTTTCCATCCCGAGTCTGCCCGAAACACTCGGCAATCTCCTTGTGGAATATCAGGCCTCCGAAGGCGCTGACGCTCGGGAGACTGTCCGTTGCGAAATCGCGAACCTCCGTGAGGTCGTCGCGGTACTGGATGGCGAAGAACGCGTAGAGGAATCTCAGACACTTTTCGAAGCAGCAAATAGGCTTGTGAACGCCCTTGACTCGTGAGTCTTGCGGCACCAAGACAGCATCATACAGATGCTCGGTAGTCCAGAAGGCCGATACAAGCTTCCACTGGAGGACGCCGCTATGTCCGAATCGCTCGAAATGTTGGAGGAGGAAGAAGGACACCTGATCGGGGTCTTCGCCTGCTTTGGCTGGGCGGCCCAGCACGCGCAACTCTTCGAGGAGGCGCTGGTCGAGTTCCTGACCGCGTACAATCGGCTCTGCAATAAGAGCGTCACACTGGCCGACTTGGAACCGGCCGCCGTGAAAAAGCAGAAGAAAACGCTGGGCGTGCTGCTGAAGGAGTTCGACAAGTTTGTGACGATCAATCCCAACGAGCGGTGGAAGTTGGACGTTCGCGGTCTCATGGCGACAGCACTGGAGAAGCGAAATTTCCTGATCCATCGGTTCTTCGTGGAGCGGAGCGACGACCTGAAGACCGAAGGAGGCCGGGCGATGTTGCTCGACGAACTCGTCGGGATTAAGGAGGAACTGGACGCGGCGGCCACCTTGACTAGGCTGATGTATCGCGCCATGTGCCAGACCTTGGAGGGCGCGAATAAGGATGATGCGCTGGTACCGAGGGATAACGGTTGGTCAATATCGTTCGATGTCCATGTGCCCGATTGATCGAGCGAGAAGAACGCTCCGGCCCGCCCCGCCGGGGTTTTTCATGCGCTCACAAAAATCTGTGAGAATCCGTAGCAGCCTGCGAGAAGCCATCGCAACCTGTGAAGCCTGCCCAGATTTCGGTGACTTTCCGGTGACAAGCCCGGTTGCTGATGACGCAAGGCCTTGTGGAGTAGGAGATTGCTGCGACGCTCATGTCGGGTTCAGAGCGTGTGAGTGGCTGGGGACTGGGGCGTCGGAAGGCGTCTGGTGAGAACGGCCGGGGGGTGGGTAGAGTCCTGCGCGCGAGGCGTTTACATGGAAAGGTCGAGCAAGACCATCCGGCGTTCCCGCCTCGTCGTCCATGGAATCCAATCGCTCGATCACGCATCCGAACCCGATCGATTCCTACCGAATCGGAAACCCGGGGAAACAGGTGCGATTCTCGATTTGAGGGTGGGAGCGCCCACGTCTTCGTGGGCCGCGCCGCGTGCATGTGGCTGCGATGGGGGGGTTAAAACCTGGAGGGATCCATTGGGCCCCTGCTACCAGGTGCGCGAGCATCAGGACACGATACGAATGTTTGATGGCTCAAACGCCCGCCGCGAGAGCCTCCTCCGCATGTCGAACGGAGTTGTTCAGGATCTCCTCGCGGAAAACGCGGACGTCGCCCGGAGCCTCGATCCCGATCCGGACATGATTGCGATCGATCTTAACGACCGTGATGACGATGTTCCCGTCGATGACGATCTTCTCGTTGATCTTGCGGCTCAGTACCAGCATCTTCGGACCTCCATGATTCTCGACCCGAGGCTATCCTTCAAGCCCGGTTCACCTGCTCACGGTTTCGTATTCGTTCTGGCGATCCCGACTTTCTCTAGCCGCCGGGATGCTCGCGGCCTTCGCCGCTCAGGTCGAGCAGATGGTATTGCATACCGGATGCCAGTTCGTCAAAATGCCGAAAAATCGGACCACAAGTTCCATGCCAGCAAGAACTTACAACATCCAACGATTGGCCCGCCCAGCCTTCTCTCGGTCGGAGGGCTGTCGATACTGCAACTTTTCTTCTCAAAATGGCAGGGGGACTATTCGAGAATGGGAACAGCCTGCAAAGCCCGTGCGTGTACGCTGTTCATGGGAATATTAGGGGGACCATTCTTGGGGCTTCTTGCGAACCGATGGGATGGGGTTCCCGATCGATTTGTCGGGTCCGAGTGGGGAGGAGCCACTTCCTCGCGAAAGGACGGGTGGCTCACGCACGTCACCATCAAGGTGAGGCCAATGTGGAACCGTCCCGGGCGGCCAGTGATCCTCAAGGCCGCTCCGGTTTTCTCCGATCCGTACGGGGCCAGTGGATCAGCGGCGATTCCGATTCACTACAACTCGTTCCAAAATAAGGAGTTACAAAGAGACGTCCCCGTGAGAGGGTCGTTCGACGAGGATTCATCCTGTGGACAGGGAGAGATCCATGCTGGGTCCGCCGGAGGCCGGATCCGCAGTCGCTGTCAGGGCACGTTGCAGGGCCCGCCAGGCCAGAATCCCGCACTTGACCCGGGCTGGGCTCAGGGGAATTCCGAGCAACCCAACAGCCTTGTCGGCTGGGAGGCGTCGAGCCTCGTCGACCGCCATTCCTTCGATATGCTCGGCGAGGATCGACGCCGCGACCTGGCTGATGACGCAGCCATCCCCGTCGAACCGGACCGCGATGATCTGGCCGCCCGCTCCAAGGGTGAGTTCCAGGCGAATTCGATCGCCGCAAAGCGGATTGTCAAGCTCGGCCGACCGATCCGGCGCCTCCAGCCGGCCACGTCGAGGCGCGGCGTAATAACGCTCGAGGATTTCTTCACGGTAGAGCATGTCATCCATTTTTCACCTCTGGGTGCGTCGGCATCAGTGCTGGTCTCGGCTGGCCCAACGGGCGGCGCAGGGTCCACCTCGCACGCTCGATGGCTACGGCCAGCCGATCGATGTCCGCGGCGTTGTTGTAGAGGGCGAGGCTCGCTCGGGCCGAGGCGGGGAGTCCGAGGCGATGGTGTAACGGCATGGCACAATGGTGCCCGGCTCGGATGGCCACCCCGTCTCGATCGAGCAGTTGCGCGAGATCATGCGGGTGGATCCCCTCGACCAGGAAACTCAGGATTCCGGCCCGGCCAACATTGTGGGGATCAGGCCCAAGAAGCCGCACGCCTTCGAGTTCGGAAAGAATTCGCCAGGCGTAATGCGTCAACGCTTCTTCGTGGGCCGAGAGGGCCGACCGGTCGAACCGCCCGAGATAGTCGATGGCGGCCCCAAGGCCAATCGCCTGTGCGATGGGCGGCGTGCCGGCCTCGAACTTCCACGGGATCTCGTTCCAATCGGCGCCTTCGAGATCAACCCGCAGGACCATGTTACCCCCGCCCAGCATTGGAGGCATCGCCTCCAGGTGCTCTCGACGGGCGTAGAGCACTCCCAGGCCCGTCGGGCCGTACAGTTTGTGCGCGGAGAAGGTCAGAAAGTCGACGGACGGAGCCGTGACGTCGATCGGACGGTGAACGACACCCTGAGCAGCGTCAACCAGCAGCTTCGCTCCGCAATCGCGTACCCGCGCCGCGATTTGATCGAGCGGCGGAATCGTCCCCAGTACGTTCGAGGTCGCCGTGATCGCCACCAGGCGAACTCGGTCCGAGAACTGCCGATCGAACGATTCGAGGTCAAGCCGGCCGTCGTCGGTAACATCGACGAACTTGAGCGTCAGCCCACGCTTGCGGGCCAACATCTGCCAGGGAACCAGGTTCGAGTGATGCTCCAGCAGGGTCAGGAGCACTTCATCCCCCGGCCCGAGGAACGTCCCTCCCCAGGACTCGGCGACCAGATTGATCGACTCGGTTGTACCGCGCGTGAAGACGATGCAGGCCGGATCCGCCGCGCCAACGAACCTCGCAATCCGCTCACGGGCCGACTCGTAGGCCTGCGTAGCCCGTTCACTGAGTGTATGCAAGCCTCGGTGTACACTGGCCGAATACTCGCTATCATACTCTTGCACAGCCTGGATCACAGGCAAGGGCTTCATCGCCGTCGCGGCCGAATCCAGGTAGACCAGAGAGACACCTGAGTGGATCTCCCGCTCGACGGCGGGGAAATCGGCCCGGATGGACTCGGCGTCGAATGAGATTCCGATGCGACCAGGCCCACAACCCAACGCCTCCTCGACATTCGTCGAACTTTCCACACGGGCCGGGACCTCCTCCCGGCCGTTGCGATCATTCGGAGATTTGCTGAACAAACTCCCCTCCTCTTTCCTCGCCCTGTTCCTCAAACGCCCCGACTGTCGTCTCGCCGGGAGAGCAGACTGGAGCCGGGTCGCCAGGCAACTCGTCGATCCTCGTATGCCCGAATATCTTCCTCACCAGCGCGATGCTCAGGTCAATCCGGCGGTGAAGCGGGCACCCTGGGATCTCGTGGTCGGGCCGCCCCAGTGGGCACCGCTCGATCCGACAGTTCGGGTCGACCGTGTTGTTCACATCCCTCGCCGTGATCTCGTGGGCCGGCCGGGTCAGTACGAAACCTCCGCCCTGACCTCGTTGCCCTTCGACAAAGCCGACCCGTCCCAGCGCCTGTAAAAAAACCCTGGCGACCTAACCGGCCGGGACCTGGCTCTACGATGCAATCCATTGGGTCGTCATCGATCCCCCCAGCCGAGTCCAGAGCCACCATCGCACGCAGGGCCTACTCGGCCTTCCAGGGCAACACCCGAAATCTCCGAGTGAATTAGACGTTTTTCTCCAATGTTAGCGGTTACCTGGACATCGAGCAAGACCGATGAACAGACGATCCTCTATCGAAAGCCACAGCTCGATTCAGCCTGGGCCAGATGGAGGCAAACAGACCACAATGCTTCCACAAATAAAATTCATGATATTTCTAAAAAAAGGAGCTATAGAATTCACATAATGATTGGAGTCGAGCTCCAGAACCACAGTGACTCATCATTTTTGTTACTGAGGCGAGGGCGCCACCCTATCTCGGTGTAGGTAAGTAACCCTTGGGCCTGCGTCCCCGCCTCGATCCATCGGTCCGGATCAGTAGGAGTTCGCCGAGACGACCTCACCATAGTTTCGCGTCATCATCGCCCGATAGGTGATGGGGTTGATTGACGACTTGATGAAGTGGACCGAGCCGTCGGCAAACAGGAAGTTCACCCCGCCGGGGTGCAGACTCCAGTAGTCCTCGACGTGGGCCTCGGGATCATTCGGCGTCCGGAGTCCGTCCTCCAGGCCCGCGGGACCCATGATCTGCGTCCAGGCCTCCTCGGGCGACGGATTGAATTTGTCAGAGCCTCCCGACGAGGGCGGTGTCACGCCGAGCCATCCGTTGACCGACCGGGCGGTCCACGTCACATAGCTGAGGTTGTGGCTCCGCTCGCCCACCATGAACGTGTTGCTCGTCCCGTCGGTCACCGAGGCAACGCGCGTGTTGCTGTTCCGCTGGAAGATCCCGACCGGCAACCCGACCGGGTCGCCCGGGTACATCGCACCCGTCGGTGTCGAGCCGGCGCAGAGCTCCCCCAAACCCCAGCAGCCAACGTAATTCCCCCGCGCCACCGTGTCGAGCACATTGGTGCCGCTGTACGACCCCGGATTGGCCGGGTCGGGCGGGTTCGCCAGCACCGGGACCAGATCCGGTCCAGGGTCCGACGGGCAAAGCATCGCCCCCAGCAACGCCGTACTGCACGAGTTGTTCGCCGCGTAGGCCACCGACAAATTGAAGTTCACCGAATTGTAGATCGGTTGCTGTTCCATCTGCGGCAGGATCATCGCCCCCCACGCCCAGCCTGGGCCGAGGTCGATCGATTTGCCGCCCTCCGTGTCCATGTTGCACGGGTCCGCGATCGCCGCGTTGATCGAGCTGACATACCCGGGCGGGAATACCCCCATCGCCTCGTGGTAGCTGTGCAGCGCCAGGCCGATCTGCTTCAGATTGTTGGTACACGAGGCCCTGCGCGCCGACTCGCGCGCCGCCTGCACCGCGGGGAGTAACAGCGCGATCAGGACCGCGATGATCGCGATGACCACTAGGAGTTCGATCAGGGTAAAGCCAGGCCCGGATTTCTGATGGCGAGTACACATGGATTATCTCCCAGAAGAAGTGGAAGGATGATCGGGACGAATCAATGAGGGGACTGCGGCCACAGGGAGGGCCTGTGCGGGCTTTTGTGCACGGCGGCCCGATCCGGGCGCAACCGATCGCGGTCGCGCGCCCGGGACGGAGAGGATCGCTCGGAGAAGGTCGGCGTCGATCGCGGCGCGCAGGGAGCATCGGGGGTGTCGACGAACGCGCCTCAGGCTGCTCGTGGACGCTGGCTCGCCGGACTCACGCCGAGCACGTGCAGGGCACCGGCGGGGCACGCGGGGCCGAGGCGTAGACAGGGGCCGTCGGGAGGGCGGCAGGCGGCTCGGGCGTCAGCTGATCGACGAGGATCGGCTCCGATCGCACAGAGGCCGGAGCGACGGAGAGCTGCCCCTGTGCCACGAAATGGCAGATCGGGCAGTTGTCGGACGAGTCCGAAGGGGGCTGGGCGGGAGCGTCGGTCCGGCCAGATTTTCTGGCCCCGCCGATCGGATGCGAGAGGCCCGCAATCTCGTGCAGGCACGGTCCGCACAGGATTGTGATCGCGTGGCAGGCGATCAACGAGGCGAACAGGAGCCTGCGTACGGATCGGAGCATGACGATCCCGAGGGGGAATCCCTTTGCAGTGCGGACCACACCCGGCCAACTGTTCCTACCATGAGAACCGGCCATCTCGCCGGCGTCAAGCCGTGTTCCATCGAGATCGCGAGGCATCCGACCGGCTCTCCTCGGCGAGACGGCGGCGGAGCAGGGCGAGCACGGCGGCCTCCTCGCTACTGAGGCCGCGCACATGTTCCATCGCCTCGCCGGCCCGTCGACGGAGGGAGTCGAGCATGGTCCCTTCAAGGTAGGAGTCGAGGATGCCCGGGTGGACGTAGCACTTCCGGCAGACGCTCGGCGTGTTCCCCAGCCGCCGTGCGACCGATTCTATCGCGCGCACGACGTTCTTCTTGGCCTGGGCCTGCGAGTCAAACGCCTCGAACTCCTGGAGCGCGATCATCGCCAGGACGGTCCCGGCCCAGGTCCGGAAGTCCTTCGCGGTGAAGTCCTCGCCGGTGATCTCGCGGAGGTAGTCATTCACGTCGCCCGAGCCGATGTCGCGCACCTCGCCCGACTCGTCGACGTACTGGAGAAGTTCCTGCCCCGGAAGCTCCTGGCAGCGACGAACGACCCGGGCGAGCTTTCGGTCGTCGATCGCGATCGCGTGATGCACGCCACTCTTGCCCCGGAAGCGAAACTTCACCGATGAGCCCTCGATCCGGGCGTGGCGATCTCGCATCGTGGTGAGGCCGAACGACTGATTGGTCCGCGCATACTCGTCGTTCCCGACGCGGATGAGCGTCATCTCCAGGAGCCGGACGACGGCGGCAAGCACCTTCCGACGCGGGAGTCCGGGGAGGTCAAGGTCGCGGTCGGTCGAGCGCCGGATCTTCGCGAGTGCCCGGCCAAAGGCGAGGGTCCGGCCGTACTTCGCCTCGTCGCGGACGCATCGCCAGCGAGCGTGATATCGGTACTGCTTCCTACCCTTCGCATCCCGGCCGGTCGCCTGGATGTGACCGTCGGCGCGGGGGCAGATCCAGACCTCCGTCCAGGCCGGCGGGATCGCCAGGGCCCGGATGCGGGCAAGGGCCTCGTCGTCCCGGATAGGGAGGCTGTCGGGACCGACGTAGCGCCACGACTTCCCGCTCCTGACACGCCGGATGCCAGGTGCATCGTCGCGGACATAGCGCAATCCGGCGTCCTTCGCGACGGCCGAAAGTTCGGCCACCTCGGATGCGGACGGACGTTGGACCCGGTCGCGGGGCGAGGCAGTCGCTGTCGCCAACGGTTCACCCCTTCGGCTTGGCGGACCTGGCCGCGAAGTCACCCTTCGACGAAACGGTGGCGGGACTCCCTTCCCGCCACGATTGAGAATGTCCGCAAGTCTCATGCCGGGCGATCAGCGCGGCCCGGCCTCGACAGCCTTCCGGTAGACGTCGAGGTATCGGTCGACGTTGCGATCCATCGCGAAGTATTCTTCCGCAACGGTCCGGGTCGCGGCGGCGAGACGGGTGGCGAGGTCGCGATCGGCCAGCACCCGGGTGATCCCGTCGGCGAGGGCGTTGCGGTCGACTGGGGTGAGCAGTCCGGCGCCCGTCTCGCCGAGGAGCTTCCGATAGTCGGCGAAGTCGGTCGCGACGATCGGACGGCCCGCCGCGAGGTAGACTGCGATCTTGCTCTGCACCGAGTAGTTCTCGCGGCAAGCGAGGCGGGAGTGGACCAATACGTCGGCGCGCCGGGTAAGGGCCACGACCTGGTCGGGCGTCCGACCGGTGAGGACGACGAGGCGGTCGCCGTACGGGCCGAGCCAGCGTCGATATCCCTCGCCGGCCTCGGCCGGCCCGCCGACCAGGACGCAGCGCGCCTCCGGCCGTGCATCGAAGACGCGTGGGAGGGCCTCGACCAGGATCGGAACCCCCTGGTTGGGATGCACGATGCTGCCGACGTACATGATGACCTCGTGCCCTGGACCGATCCCGGAGATCTCGGCGGGCGGGCCGGGGTTGGCGTACTCGGCGAGGTCAATCCCGGGATAGATCACGCTCACGCGGTCGGCCGGGACATGCTTCTCCCGGACCACGACATCGCGCACTGGTTCACCCAGGGTGATGATCGCGGCGGCGTGGCGGAGGACACCTTGCTCCATCGCACGGTAGGTCCGATAGACCGGGCCGCGGCCGAGGCGCCTCCGCTCGACTTCCTCACCGAGGAGCGAATGGATCTCGTAGACCATTGGCCATCCCCGCCGCCGGCAGGCGAGCAGGGCGCGGGTCGCCCCGCCGTAGTGCTGGGCGTGGACCAGGTCGAACGGCCGATCGCGGGCGAGGCGGTCGAGATCGATCCCGGTCGCCCATCCCCAGGCGGGGATCTCGTGAACGGGCGTTCCCTCAAAGTCCTTGACCTTCCCAGCGAGTTGCCAGGGCGGCCGGGCCCGTAAGTGGGCGACCGTTACCTCGACCCCTCGGGGCTTCAGGGCCCGAAGGATCTTGATCGGCAGCATCGCCGTTCCATCATACTCCCCGGGGATGGGGAAGGAGGTCACCATCAAGACGTGCATCGGTCGCGGCTCCATCCTTCGTCTGGTAGGCGGTTCGTCGTCGACCGTCCCAGGATAGTGACCGGACCGGCCTCGCGCGAACCCGAACCCGTCCGGAGCGAATCCATCAACCCGAGAGTGCCTCGCCGGGCGGGTGCACAACGCGGACCGGCTCTCGGCGGTGGCGCTGGCCGCGGGTCAGGGCGCCTCCCATTCGGCGGTCGAGAGCCTCAATGGCCGCGTCCAGAATGCCGCGGGCCGCGTCGAGGTGGCGGGGTCGCAGGGCGTATGGGTCGCGTGGCAGGCCGGTCCGCGGAAAGGCCAGGCGATCGGCAAGTGCGACGCGCCGGAGAGTCGGTGGAACCTGATGCGGCTGCATCGGCTCGTAATCACCGTCCTTGCGCGACGACCGGTAATACGCCCGACGCGATTCGGGAGGGCCGGGATACGACCAGGAGGTCCGCAGCATCAGAAGCTCGGTGAACTGCGGCCAGGGAGGCGTCTCGGGGTCGAACGCCGAGGTTGGGCTGCCAGGCTCGGCGGCGATGGCAGGGAGGAGCCGCCAGGCCTCGGCCGTCGGGAGCGGGCGGCTCGGGTCGGCGATCAAGCCGCGAAGCTCCTGTCGCCCCAACTCGGCCGCGGCCTGGTGAACCAACGACTCGGCCGCCGAAAGATACAACAACAGCGAGGCCCGCGCCATCCGACTCGCATCGGCATCAGAGCGGGCCAGACGGCTTTGCGTGTGGAACGCCAGTGCGTCCTGGTAAAGGCAATGGAAGGGGCTGAAAGTCGTCTCGATGACCCACCCCGGGGCGGACTCGGCCGTCTCGACCCGGCCGTTGCTCCCGCCCGATCGCGGACGGCCCGCGATCTCGCTCCTGGCGTCGTCCCTCGGCGTCTCGTCCGGAATCATGGCGGCCCTAGCTAACGTCTGACCGAACGGAGGGGTCGAATACCGGCTGCCGAGGAGCGCAAGCATCCGGCCCGGACCCGGCACTAACCGATCGTAGCAGATTCATGTTCCCTTCAACAGTCGTTTTTCATTAAGGCGAGACGATGGCACGCAGGATGCGCCAGTGCTTTGATTCCGATCGAGGTGATCCCAACCCATCGGACGATCACAACAATTCCCGTGGCTGGCCCCTGCGCGATTGGACAATGCGACGACAAAAGGTCCCCGATGAAGAAGCACGGGGCCAGGCGAGCTTGCCAGGAACGGAAGCGGGAGCTGAGAACCGAGCCAACCTGACGCTAAGGGGCCAGCGGTGGGTTACGCACTCATCACTTGATTTCGTCGCCGGAGATGGTCTCGCCACCATTCCGGGTCATGATCTTGTTCAGGGTAATCTTGTTGACCGTCGCGGGGATGGACCGGACGTTGCCGTCGCAGAACGCATAGTTGACCATTCCAGGGTGCTTGCTCGCCCAGTAAATCCAATAGTTCTGACCTTTTGCGACGACCGGCCTGTTGACGGTGCGCTGAATCGTGGTCCGGACGCAACAACTCAGGGCCTGTGACCAGGTTCCGGTCTGGTAGAGGCTCTCGCCGAAGAGGACAGTGGTCGAGGTGCCGTCGGTGATGTCGGCGATGTTGACCGTCGAATTCTGGAACATGACCCCGTTGTCGTTCATCAGGCAAAACGGGTTCTGATCGGCGACAGCAGGCGTGAGGTCAGGACAACTGGGAGTCGTCTGCAGGATATAGCCAGCGGCCATGTTCGCACGGTAATCGGAGGGTCCAAGCCTTGCGTTGACACTCAGTCCAGTGCTGGTGTTAACCGTGGTCGGCCGACGGTTCGAGGGGCAGACGAAGCCGTCGATCGTCGTCCGGATGGCAGTCGAATTACTTGGATCGTTTGCGTATAGGTTGAAGTTAATGTTGTTCCAGAGGTTCGTTTGCTCGAGCTTGATGAAGAGGCTCGTCATCCCATTCCACATGTAGACCTGGGGGGCCGTGGTCGGAATGCAATTGGCATCGCCACCGATGAGATTATTCTGGGTGTCGTACACGGGCCCCATGCAGTACCAGCCGGAGGGGAACGAACTGAAGCCGTCGTGGTATTCCTGGGCGGCGATGGCGAGCTGCCGAAGGTTGTTTTGGCACTTGGTTCGGTTGGCCGCCTCACGTGCAGCCTGGACCGCTGGCATGATTAGCGCCACCAGCACGCCGATGATGGCGATGACGACAAGCAGCTCGATCAGAGTAAAGCCGGACCGACGACCACGGCGATGGGCGATGGGAGGCATCGGATTTCCCTCGGACTGGAGGCCTCGGTGGGACGTCGGGCGAATCGGCGCCTCGTCACCTCTCTAGTATCGTACTCGATTCGATCGATCACTGCTAGCGTAGCGTCGTGCTTTCTGGCGCGCAACGGTCGGGCTAGCCTGGATAGGGAACGCGTGCGAGCCCCCCTCTGTCTTTTACGTTTCTCAGACGCGATCGTGTCGGCCGGGCCGCTCAAAAATCGAGAAACCCGAGGAGCGCCGCGCCAACCTCCGCCGTTGAGTTGCTTCCGCCGAGATCGGGAGTACGTGGTCCCGGCTGGGCGAGCAGGAGGCGAACCGCTCCGCGGATTCGGTCGCCGGCACGGTGGTGGCCGATGTGATCGAACATCATCGCCAGCGAGAGCATTGCGGCGAGCGGATTGGCGACTCCCTTGCCGGCGATATCGGGCGCCGAGCCATGCACCGGCTCAAACATGCTGGGCGCCGTCTTTTCGGGGTTAATGTTCCCCGAGGCGGCCAGGCCCATCCCGCCCTGAAGCACGGCTCCGAGATCGGTGATGATGTCGCCAAACATATTGGTTGTAACGATCACGTCAAACTTCTCGGGGGCAACGACCATCCGCATGCAGCAGGCGTCGACGTGCTGGTAATCCGACCGGATTTCGGGATAGTCGCGAGAGACCTCCTCGAAGGCACGGTTCCAGAGATCGTGGGCGTAAGTCAGGACATTGGTCTTGGCGACCATCGTGACCTGACGGACCAGACCACGGTCACGATCGGCCGAGGAGAGGCCACGGAAAGACCCCTCGGCGGCACGGCGTCGGGCCAGATCGAATGCGTAGCGGAGTGTGCGCTCAACCCCGGCCCGCGAGTTGATCGATGTCTGAATCGCGACCTCCTCGGCCGTACCCTTTCGGAGAAAGCCTCCGGCGCCGACGTAGAGATCCTCGTTATTTTCGCGGACGACGACCATGTCGACGTCCTCGGGCCCCTTGCCTCGGATGGGTCCCTCAATCCCAGGGAACAGTCGGACCGGACGGAGGTTGACGTACTGGTGAAAGTCGAACCGGAGCTTCAGCAGAATCCCCTTTTCCAGCACGCCCGGCGGCACGCCGGGGTGTCCAACGGCTCCCAGAAGGATCACATCCTGTTCCCGAAGCTCACGGACGGCCGAATCGGGTAGCACCTCGCCAGTCCGCAGGTAACGCTCACCACCGATGTCGACGGGGTGCAGGGCATACTCGATGCCCTCCAGCCTCGCGACCTGTTCCAACACCTTCAGAGCCTCGGCGACGACCTCGGGCCCGACTCCGTCACCCGCAATCACTCCGATCCTGATCAAGTTCGACCCCGCTTCCTCAGCCACGACCCATCGGAATCCGACACCCGTTAGCGGGAGCCGGTCACTTCTCTCGCTTCGCCGCGTACAAGGAGCGAAGGTTCCCGGATCATACCGCCGCGCGATACCCGCTCTCAAGCCTCCCCACTCTCACAAGAGACCAGGGACGACCCGCGGGGATTCGACGCGATCGAGCACGCCCCGGGGATTTACATTGACAACTCGATCGTGGGAGACCTACTTTTAATCTCCTAGGCCGTCGCCGAATCGATCTTCGCTTCGCCGAAAGGGCGATTCCGCCCGGGCGCGGTGGCTGGCCTCGCCTCCGCGATCGATCGTTCCGCCGATCGAATGGAAAGACCCCGACACATCCGCGACCCGACATTGAGGGAGACGGCTAGATGGCCACTCCGGTCGAGAGTACTACCACCGCCAAGGACCCCAAGGGGTTCTCTGGACTCGACGAATCCCAGCTAGAGAAGTCGCTGATCCGCCGTGGCCTGGCCACCGCCGCCGAGATCGAGGCGTGCAAGAGCCGTCGTACCCACATGGCGGCCAAGGAGCCCGTCAAGGAGGGGACTCCCTCGAAGAGCTTGCTCGAGATCATGGTCGAATCGAAGGTTCTGACTCGTAGCCAGATGGTCCGTCTCCTCCAAGAAGCCGGAGGTGGCGAGGCCTCGAAGAAGTTTCAGATCCCCGGATACCAGGTTATCGGCAAGATCGGCAAGGGCTCGATGGGCGTCGTCTACAAGGCCAAGCAGATGAGCGTCGATCGCGTCGTCGCCATCAAGATTCTGCTGGATAGCCTGGCCCAAAACCGAGAGTTCATCAAGCGATTTGAGCGCGAGGCCAAAATTGCCGCTCGACTCTCGCACAACAACATCGTCAACGCAATCGATGCCGGCGAAGTTGATGGCCACTACTTCTTCGTCATGGAGTACGTCGAGGGCGAAACGATCAAGGATCGCCTCGACAAAAACAAGACCTTCGACGAAAAAGAGTGCCTCCGAATCGTCACAGCCGTCGCCGAGGCGCTCAAGCACGCTCACTCACGTGGACTGATACATCGAGACGTCAAACCCGAGAATATCATCCTGACCCACGACGGCAACGTGAAACTCGCCGATCTAGGTCTAGCCCGCATCACCGATGATGAAAAGTGGGGACTCTCCGAAGCCGGTATGGCCATCGGAACGCCCTATTACATCAGCCCCGAACAGGTCCGCGGCCAGACCAACATCGACATCCGCGCAGACATCTACAGCCTCGGAGCCACGCTCTATCACATGGTCACCGGCCGGGTTCCTTATGGTGGCGAGACCCCCAACGACGTGATGCGCAAGCACGTCGATCCAAAGGTCAACATCGTCCCACCTGACCATTTAAACACAAGCCTATCAGCCGGGCTAGGCATGGTCGTCGAAACCATGATGGCGAAGAACCGAGAGCAGCGGTATCAGACCCCCGATGATCTGATTCTGGATCTCAAGTGCCTCATGCGCGACGAGAGTCCGATGATCGCCGGCCAGAAGCCCGAGTCGCTCGAGGCCCTCGCCGAGGGTGATTCAGACGATACCGAATATGCCGCCCCAAGGGGACGTGCCGCCACCGAAGACGAGATGGTCGAGATGGCTTCTTATGTCAACAATCGCAATCTCATCATCGCGACAATGGCGACGATCCTGGCCGTCTCGCTGGTCACAAACGTACTCTTTGTCGTGGGCCATTAAGGCCCTGGGTAAGCAAAGGCCGTCCCACCGATCCGTCACGCGAAGCTCTCGCAAGCGTGAGGCAGGTGGACGATGCGGCTCTCGACCTTGCCCACGGCGCCGCACCATTGCGACTGTATACCGGGGGAACCTTGTGGCCCGATATCTCGTCGCCTTTTTCGTCGGAGAGGCCGATCGAGTAGAGCCCGCGCGTTCGTCGCGGACGATTTGCCGAAGGGGACGGATCGTTCTATCCTTATCCCACCTGGCCCTGCCGTGGGAAGGCCACGCCAAAAGGAGAGCTAAGGATTGAGACGTCGTGACTTGGCCCCCCTTCAAGCCGGAGAGAAGCATCCCAAGGCGGACCGATCAGCCCAGCAGCCAGGGCCGGATATCATGGCTTCGCCTGGAAATCCTCAAGAGCCCCGTCCTTGACCCCTGATTCGATTATTGTTGAACTGGAATGAGATCAGGTCAGGGACTCGACGTTCCGGGGGATGGGTCGGATGAATCGATCTCGGGGATGGACCGGATGGAGAGTGGCCATGCCAGCCGCTTTGGCCATGGCATCTTGGCTTCTCCCGAGCTTCGGGGCCGAACCCGGGCGTGCGTTTCCGGCCGATCAGGTCCGGTTCTTCGAGGAGAAGGTCCGTCCCATTCTCGAGACGCGATGCCTGAAGTGTCACGGGGGAGGCGGGAAGGTCAAGGGCGGTTTCCGGGTGGACAGCCGGGCCGCCTTCATTCAAGGGGGCGAACTAGGCCCGGCGATCAATGCCGAACGGCCCGACGAAAGCCTCATTTTGCAGGCGATCCGCTACGAGGACCTGGAGATGCCTCCCGCCGGCAAGCTGCCGGCCGGCGAGCAAGAGATCCTCTCGCGATGGGTCCGCCAGGGACTTCCCTGGGGAACACAGCCCACCCCGGTTGTCGCCTCGATGCCGAACCCCGAGGGCCCGACATCGGCCGGCTCGATCGCCCGGGCCCGCGAGGAGTGGTCGTACAGGCCCGTCGTGCGCCCGATGGTTCCCGAGGTGAAGCATTCCGGATGGGCGCGCAATCCGATCGATGCCTTCGTCCTGTCGAGACTCGAACGCGAGGGGCTCGAACCGGCGCCCGAGGCCGACCGCGTCGCCCTGATCCGTCGGCTGACCTTCGACCTGATCGGCCTCCCGCCGACGCCCGAGGAGGTCGATCGCTTCGTCGCTGATCGCTCGCCCATCGCCTACGATCGGCTGGTCGATCGCCTGCTCGATTCGCCCCATTATGGCGAGCGATGGGGACGGCACTGGCTCGATCTCGTCCGGTACGCCGAAACCAACGGCTACGAGCGAGATAACCCCAAGCCGCTCGCCTGGCGCTACCGAGATTACGTAATCGACGCCTTCAATCGTGACAAGGCTTATGACCGCTTTGTCCTCGAGCAGCTCGCTGGCGACGAAATCGACCCGGCCTCGGTCGAGGCGATGACCGCGACCGGCTACTATCGGCTCGGCATCTGGGACGACGAGCCGGCCGACCGAGCGCTCGCTCGGTACGACGTTCTGGACGGCGTCGTCTCGACGACCGGCCAGGTCTTCCTGGGGATGACGCTCAATTGCGCCAGGTGCCACGACCACAAGGTGGACCCAATCCCGCAGGCTGATTATTACCGCCTGATCGCGTTCTTCAAGGATCTGAGTGACTCCGACGGCAAGGACATCCGAAAGGTCGAGACGGCTCGTGGCTCGATCGAGGTGATGAGTATCCGCGAGCACCGCAGGGGGCCGGCGCATGTCCTCCTGCGCGGGAATCCGTCGATCCTTGGGCCGGAGGTCACGCCCGGCGTGCCCGGAGTGATTAGCGCGGGAGCCGAGACGTTCGCCGACGACCGGGGCAAGCGCCGGGCACTGGCCGACTGGATCGTCGCCCCGAGAAACCCAAGGACGGCCCGGGTGCTGGCGAACCGGCTCTGGCAGTACCACTTCGGCCGCGGGATCGTGCCGACGCCCAATGATTTCGGCAAGCTGGGCGAGGCAGCGACCCATCCCGAGTTGCTCGACTGGCTGGCCTCCGAGCTGACCTCGGGCGGCTGGCGGATCAAGCGAATGCACCGGATGATCGTGATGTCGAGCATCTATCGAATGTCGTCGCGGCCGAGCGCGGCCGGGCTGGCAGCCGACCCATCGAACCGATGGTTCTGGCGGTTCCCGATGCGGAGGCTCTCGGCCGAAGAGGTCCGCGACGCAATCCTCGCGGTCAGCGGGTCCCTGCGTCCAAAGGCCGGTGGACCGAGTATACGCCCACCGATCCCAGCGGAGGTGCTTGCAGGCCAGTCGGTCCCAGGCCGCGGATGGGATGTCTCGCCGCCCGAGGAGGCCGCGCGGAGGAGCGTCTACGTCCACGTCAAGCGGTCGCTGCTGGTCCCGATCCTCGCGACTCACGACGCGGCCGACACGGACTCGAGCTGCCCGGTCCGCTACACGACGACCGTCCCGACTCAGGCCCTCGGCCTGCTCAACGGCGAGTTCGCCAACGAGCAGGCAACCTACCTGGCCGATCGCCTGATCCGCGAGGAGCCCGGCGACCCGGCCGGGCAGGTCCGCCTGGCGATCCGGCTAACGACGTCGCGCGAGCCCTCGCCCGAGGAGCTGCGCCGCGACCTCGCATTCCTCCGCGACCTCCGCGACCGCGGCCTCGCCGACCGCGAGGCGATTGTCCAGTATGCCTTGCTGGTGCTGAATGCGAATGCGTTCTTCTACCTGGATTGATCGGTCCGCGCCGGCTGTCTCCCGCCCGCAATCCTGCCAAGGAGCCCCCGCCATGCCCATGCCGAGCCCGGAATCGTCGTCCTTCTGCGGCCGGACGCGCCGCGAGTTCCTCTGGGAGATCGGCGGCGGCTTCGGCGGCGTTGCGCTCGCGGGCCTGCTCGGCGCCGATGGGTTCCTGGAGCGTCAGGCGGTCGCGGCCGACGGCCGAACGCCGTTCGTCAACCCCATGGCCCCCAGGGCCCCGTCTGGCCGAGCAAAGGCCAAGAGCGTGATCTTCCTGTTCATGTACGGCGGCCCGAGCCACGTGGACACGTTCGACTACAAGCCCGATCTGTACCCCCTCGACGGCAAGACGATCGCCGTGAAGACCTTCGGCCGTGGCGGGAAGAAGAACGAGGGGCGAGTGGTCGGGCCAAAGTGGGCGTTCCGGCCGTACGGGCAGTCGGGCAAGATGATCTCCGACCTGTTCCCGAACCTGGGCCGATGCGCCGACGACATCGCCTTCATCCACTCGATGTATGCCGAATCGCCGATCCACGGGTCGGCGATGTTGATGATGAACTCGGGTCGGCTCCTGAGCGGCAACCCGTGCCTGGGAACGTGGGTCACCTATGGCCTCGGTAGCGAGAACGAGGACCTGCCCGGCTTCGTGGTGATGCTCGACCCAACGGGTGGGCCGATCAGCGGGGCGAAGAACTGGTCGAGCGGCTACATGCCGGCAGCCTACCAGGCGACGGTTCTCCGCTCGAACGGGACGCCGATCCACGACCTGGCCTCGCCGGCGCGATCGGCCCGGTCGACGCGTCGGATGCTGCTGGACCGGCTCCGCGAGAAGAACGAGGAGCATCTGGCCGATCGGTCGGACAACTCGGAGCTGGCCGCCCGGATCGCCAGCTACGAACTGGCCTTCAAGATGCAAAGCTCGGCGCCCGAGGCGGTGGACCTCGCCCGAGAGAGCGAGGAAACGCGAACGCTCTACGGCCTCGACGATTCGCGAACGGCCGACTTTGGCCGCAAGTGCCTGATCGCGCGTCGGCTGGTCGAGCGGGGCGTCCGGTTCGTTCAGATCTACTCGGGCGGCGCCCATAACGACGACAACTGGGACGCTCACAGCGACCTCGTCGCCAACCACACGAAGCACGCCGGCCGCACGGACAGGCCGATCGCCGCGCTGATCACGGACCTGAAGCGTAGGGGCCTGCTCGACGAGACACTGATCGTCTGGGGTGGCGAGTTCGGCCGGCAGCCGACCGCCGAGTTCGCCAGGGGGACCGGCCGCGACCACAACTCGTACGGCTTCACGATGTGGATGGCCGGCGGCGGGATCAAGGGGGGCACGAGCGCCGGCAAGACCGACGAGCTGGGAAGCGCCGCGGTTGAGGATCGGATGCACGTCAAGCGCCTCCACGCGACGATCCTGCACCAGCTCGGCCTCGATCCCAACGGACTCTCGTATTTCTACGGCGGCCTGAATCAGAAGCTGGTCGGCGTCGAGGGAGCTGAGCCCATCCGGCAGATCATCTGACAGGCGATCGAGATTTCTAGCAGGCAATGGTCGATGCAGTGGGAGTCGCCCCGTTGGATCGCTGTTCCTTCAGCGCGGAACAATCGCCGGGCCCCGGTGGGTCGCCTGTCCCTCGGCCTTATCTTCCCGGATTGTGGAGCCATCGGGGACAGCCACCTCCGGAGAATCCGCGGTAACTCCAGCGCGGTCGGACCACTCGCCCACGATCGCGGCGATCCGGTCCACCTCAGCCATCGCGCCGGCGCCGACGTCGCCGCAGGCAAGGCGCTTGCTCTGGGGTGGGATCAGGATGATCCGGGGAGCGTATCGGGCGAAAACCGTGGACGCCTCGTCGAGTCGCCATCCAGCCGGGATCGGCGGCTCGCCATGGTCTTCGAGCATCTGGCGAAGATGGCGAAGAGTGACGGGGCTCTCCCACATCATGGTGTTCATCGCGGGCGCCAGGAAAACCGGACGGGTGAAGTCCCAGGCGCGGAAGACGCAGGTCAGATAGTTGTCGGAGAGTCCCAGGGCGAACTTCGCCAGGGTATTGGCGTCAAGCGGTGCGACGACCAGTGCGTCGGCCCACCGTCGCAGCTCAATGTGGCCGACCGGATCACCACGCTCATAGCCAGACTCCGGCCATTCGTCCTCGTCGCGGAGTAACCCGACGCCTTCCAGATCGAAGGCGTCGGGTCGAACGAAGTAAATGGCCGATTGGGTCGCCACAACCCGAACCTCGTGCCCTGCCTCTCGAAGCGCCCAGGCTAATGCAGGCGCCTTAACGGCAGCGACCGAACCGGTCACGCCAAGGATCAGCCGGGCCATGCTACGATCGCCCTCGAATTGGGCACGATTGCCAGGATTACTGTCGCTCCACTTCGAGCGGTTCCAGTGCCTCGGTAATCGCGCTCGATAGGTTCTCCCAGAGCGTACGACGAAGCTGCTCCTGCTGCCGGGGCGAGAGGAGCCGACGCTCCGCAGCCCTTTGCGTAAGCGCCCCGACAATGACGCGAAGATCGCCAGCGATCAAACCCGAGAGGTCTTCGAACGGCTCGGTTAATTCCAAGGGATGTGGTCGTGTCTTGCGTGTGAAGGTCGTCATTTCAAACCCTCCTTGGCCAAGGAGACATGGCGGGCCAGATCCTTCCCGACCCTCCAGGGCGAGCCTAACGAGCGGCTTTGCCCTCGGTCAAGCCATTGGCCAGAAAACCTGGGATCGGAAAAGGGTCTGCGTTCCGCTCTCCGTTCGGGACATCGCCCGGCAAGGGGTGCAAATGCGGCGCCTCCCCTCAATCATTCTTACGAGTTGTCGAGCTCCAGCGTTGGGTCTTCTCCTTCATCAGTGATTAAAACCAGGTGGGTTCCAGCTCCCGACGCCCCTTCGGCCCCATCGCCTGGTGGACCAGTTCGACGAGCCGGGGCCCGTCGATCAACTCGATCGGGTGCTCGGCGGCGAACTTCTCCGCTGCCAGCGAAAACGTGCTGGTGGTGACAAAAAAGCCCTTGTGGCTCCCGGTGTGATGGATCGTCCCAAGGAATTTCTGAAGATCCGGAGAGCCGACCACCCCCTTCTTGTGATACTTGCACTGAACGACGGCCAGCATCCCGTCGCGACGGCGGAGCCGGAGGTCGACCCCCTCGTCACCTGTCCCGCCGACCGTCTCCACCTCGAAGCCCATGGCCTCAAAAAGTTCCGCGGCAAACTCCTCGAACGACTCGGGCGTCAGCGAGGCAAGCTGCGCCAGTTTTAGATCCGCCCGTTTCGCCTGGCGGTGCTGGTGCTCGATCCGCTCACGTCCC
Organism: Planctomycetales bacterium; assembly: GCA_027449865.1. GTDB lineage: Bacteria > Planctomycetota > Planctomycetia > Isosphaerales > Isosphaeraceae > JAKAUH01. Next base: position 17,330 of record DAIDKV010000129.1, on the reverse strand, counting down.
TCTCGAATCGCCTCGCGAAGTTCGCGGACCTCGACCTCGTGGCGGGCCGTCTCCTCAGGATCGAGCCGTCCCAGGTATCGATCCACCTTGAAGAGTGCGTTATCGATGGTGTTATCCAGCCGGGCTCGCTCAGCGCGAGTCAACTGGTTCTGATAGCGCCGGTGGACGGAATATTGCAAGTGCTCCAGTGCCCCGGCCAGTTCGGCGGGCGTTCGGATTGCCGGCGCATCCTCCTGATAGGGAGCCGATTTCCAGAGAAGACCCTGGCGGACGGTGCGAGTGGTGATCCCTTGATCGGCCTCACCGGCACCGGCGGCCTGAGCCTTGATCCAGTCTAGCAACATCGAGGCGCATTGCGGACCGAGGCACTCCATCGGTATCAACCTCCTTCGCCCTCCCTGAGATCCCGGACAATCGCCCCAGCATGGCTGATCGACCGGCCCCAAACAAGGCCCCGTGCCAACTTCGCCGATCGCCTCACGCCGCTCGTTGTATTCGAGAGACGGCCATGAGCAATCGACCGGCGGGCGCCGGATCGTCGCGACGCGGAAGTTGGTGTGCCCGAGACGCTCTCACCGTAGAGATACGTATGGCCTGCCATCGAAACCCAACCCTTGTCCCTGGAGGTTCTCCAGGTGTTTCGTGGTCTCGCGGAAAGGACTCCGATTGGTCGGGGCCTCGGGCCGGTCTTGCTATAATGACGGTATTGGGATACGACGGCAATCGAGGTGGACCCACGCGGGCCCCGGATGGACTGGTCACCCCGCGCGGAGAGTCGTACGGAGGGGCTCATCATGGAGAATCACAGGCCGGTCCGTGGTTTGGGCGTTCGGGAAATCGTCGCGCACGGCGTCACCGTACTGGTGACGCTGATCCTGGTCGCGGTCCTTTTCGGTGACAGGCTCGGTCTCAAAATCCCGCCGCCGGCGCAAATCCTTAATCGAAAAGCGACCCGGGTTCAGCCTGCGCCACCGGCTCAATTACCCACGCTGCCGGGCCCCGGCTCGGGGATTGCCGCCACGCCGCCGCCCAATCCCGATGATCTCCTTCGCGGCCTCGACTCCGACGAGCGGAACAATATCCGCGTCTATGCTTCCGTGAACAAGAGCGTGGTGAACATCACCACGGAAGCGACCGAGATCGGTTTCTTTGGCGACGACACAACCTCCGGTAGCGGCTCGGGCTTCGTCTTCGACAAGGCCGGTCACGTGTTGACAAACTTTCACGTCGTGGAGGGCGCCGATACCGTCCGTGTGACTCTCTACGACGGCTCGCAGTTTCCCGCCAGGGTCATTGGCGCCGACGCCGCCAATGACGTCGCCGTCCTCCAGATCGGCGCTCCGGCCGAGAAGATGGTTCCGGTCGCCTTCGGCGATTCGTCTCGAGTCATGGTCGGCCAGAAGATCCTGGCGCTGGGAAACCCGTTCGGTCTGGAACGAACGCTCACCTCTGGCATTGTGAGTAGCCTCGAACGCTCGCTCAAGGCCCGCGACGGCCGGACGATCAAGGGGATCATCCAGACCGACGCCGCGATTAACCCGGGAAACTCGGGCGGCCCACTGCTCAACTCGCGTGGCGAGGTCATTGGGATGAACACGGCAATCGTCAGCCAGGTCGGCCAGTCGGCCGGGATTAGCTTCGCAGTCCCGATCAACGGAATCCGCCGCATCCTCGACCAACTCATCCGCGACGGCCACGTCACCCGCGCGGATCTCGGGATCGCCCGGTTCCTTGCGACCGGAAAGGGCCTGCTGGTTGTCTCGCTGGTCAAGGGCGGCCCCGCCGACCGTGCCGGCATCCAGGGCGTGAAGGTCCGCGTCGAGCAGATCGCTCCCGGCTTCCTCCGACGCTCGATCGACCCCGACGCCGCCGATCTCATTGTCGCCATCGAGCACGTCCGTGTTCGTACTCTCGAAGAGCTACTCACCGAGATCGAAAAGCACCAGCCCGGCAGGACCATCCGCATTACGGTCGTCCGCGACGGACAACCAATGGATGTCTCCGTTCAGCTCGGGCAGTCGTGAGCACAAACCCCACACTCTGCATACCCGGTCTGATCGCTTACGAGCAGGCCGTAATCCAGGCAACGAAACGAACCACCAGGATCGAGTGTTGAGGCCAGCGGACGTCGATCGTGTCCTTCTCGACCGATCGACGTCCGCTGGCACGCGATCGATCTTGGTCGGTCGGTGCTCGCGGGGGCCGTTGGATGGTCGGTCGGCACTCGGTCAGTTCTTGCTGAAGTCGAACGACCGGATCGCGTCCTTGCCGAGTGGGTCCTTCAGAAACTTGCGATGGCACGAGGGGCAGAGGTCGAATCGGAAACCCTTGTGCAGCGGCTCAGAGTGGTCTTCAGAGAGGATCGCCGCCTCGTCGCGTTGAAGGATCTGAGCGACCGCTTCCATCGGATCATCATCCAGGTCATCTTCCTTGATCTCCGTGGGGTCGAAGCCGGGATAGGCCTCAATCTTGACCACGTATCTGCCTTCCCCCGGAGTGCTCAAGTCCTTTCCACAGAGATCGCACGTGAAGTGGACCATCAGCGATTCATCCTTCAGGTTGATGAGCCGGTCTCTGGAGTCCGGATGAGGTAGATAAGCCGATTTTAACTCGGCGGCTCGGGTCCGTCCAAGCCCCTCTCCGGGCGATTCCGGGAAAACCTGCCCGACTCGGTAGCGCCGCGACGACGAAGCAGGCCGCCATCGCTATCGCGGAAATCACAAGCCCGACCCGCACTTCAGGCGGATCGTATCGCAAACTAATCTTGTGAACACCTTTTTGAATGCATACTCGAAGGAATGGCCCGGTTCCGGTCGCGACGAGATGGCCGTCGACTTCGGCACGCCATCCGGGGTCGATCGACTCGCGGACGATCAATTCGTCGGGTCGATCCGCGTTGACGCAAAACCGCGCGGAGTCGGTGGAGCGCGACCATTGAAGGAGTGTCATTGGACCGGCCTCGGCCCAGGGGGCGGGATGAAGCCAGGCGACCCAGGCTTCGCCGATCCTCTCGATCCGGTCGAAGACGCCCGGCGGCGGAGGTGTCGCACCAATGATCGCTCCGACGCACGATTCTCGAAGTCGATGGACGGCCGAGGCGGCCGACCTCCAGGTTAGATCGCGGCGGCTGGTCAGCGCCTCGGGGCCCGGCTCGAAGATCGGTCCGAGCCAGCGAAGGGTCGAGGCCAGTTCCACCGAGTCGTAGTTGCGCACATCGGCGAGTTCAAACCGCATCAGTACGTTCGGCGGCAGCTCAGCGCCAACGCCGACGGCCCGAGCGCCAGGAATGAGCCCCTCGCGGAGTCGGCCAATCGTTGCCGGCTCGAAGGTGTGAATCTGGCGGTCGATTGCCGGGTTGAGCCCATATCCAAAAGTGAGCATCTCGGCAATAGTAGCTACGAACAGGACCTGCCTCGTTGCCCGTGTCCGGCCCCGGATCGACCACGCCATCACCCCGAGAATGACCAGCTCCAGACCCACGATCGCATAGTATCGCGGGAGGAAGTCAAGAGCCGCACGGACCTGCCGGTCGGTCCTGGATGCATCGATCACGCCCAATGACCCGTAGTGCGACTCGGCCCGAGCACGAATCATCGGTTCGAATTGGCGGAGCCCCCCGGAGACAACCACCAGAGTCCCGCCGACGAGGATCCAGAGCCCGAGCCAGGTACGCGGAAGGCGCGGGGTCCTTCCCAGGCGGTCAAGGCCAATCCCCCCGAGCATGGCCAGTGCGAAGGCGATCCAAAGCGAGAGCCGGCGGTTATCCGTGACATCAAGGACCGGACAGGCGCGGAGAAGGTTATCCACCAGTGGCATCCGGAAGGCCGCCAAAGCCCCAACGATTCCCAGCACCGTCAGGAACCCGGCACGCGGGTTTCGCCGATGCGCCATCACACCCACCGGCGCTAGCCATACCAGGGTGGCAAGTCCGGTGTATCCGCCCGCCGATTCATTGAGATTGTGGACTCCCAGCGCCCGGGCCAGGTTGGGATGCCCATGTCGCTGGCTTCCGTAGAGATAGGGGATTGCCGTGCACGCAGCGTCAAGCAGTCGGGGCCGAGCGATCGACCACCACGGTGGCTTTTCGCGAAGCCGGTCTCCCCAGACCGGGCTCCGTGACAGATAGGCCCCTAGCGGCAGAACCTGCACGGCGGCCAGGCCGAGGCCAAGCGCCGTGCCGACTAACCAGGCGAAGGCTGAAGAGCGATGCTCGACGACCCGCGTCCCAGCGATCCTCCAGACTACATAAAGAGCGCCGGCCAGGAGTACATGGGCACTCGTCTGGATATGCCCGCCCAGGATGACGGCCGCCGTCGCGACAGCCAGGCCCACCACTGAACCCCTGCCCGGCGAGAGGAAAACCCTATCGATAGCAATGAGCAGCCAGGGCATCCAGACAGCGACGGACGTGACCGGAAAGAGCAGCCAGACGATCAGAAACCCGGTGAACGGGTAGCTCAGACCGGCGAACCACCGTCCCCATCGACCAAGTCCCCACAACCGGGCAAGCAGGAACATCCCCATCCCAGCCACGAACAGCCGGCTGACTGCCATCCAGGCGTAGGCGTCCGGTAGGCGTCCCAGATAGGCGATCAGGTGGAACGGGTCGAAGACAGCGCTCTGGCCATTCGCCAGGTGAGGAGCACCGCAGCCAGAATACGGGTTCCAGAGGGGAAGCCGCCCGGATCGAATCATCCGGCGGTTGAATTCCAACCAGGGTTGGAATTGCAAAACGGGGTCGATCAGAAGCCGATTTGCCGGCCCGGTTCGCTCTCCGTCACGGCCATCGTGGAAGCTCGCCTCGGCGAGCAGGATGTCGGCCGGGCTTAGAACCTTTCCTCCGACAATCGACTCGTGGAAAAACGCCAGGAGGCAGGCGCCGAGGGTCAGGCCGAATGCTAGCAGTTCGCGCCTCGATCGCCTCACGAATGGCCTCCTTGCTCGATGGTGTGCGTCGATCCTGACGCGACTCGAAGGATGATTCTAAACGGGATCGCCCCGGCCGACAATTCGAGTTGGCGAGTGTGAACAGGCGAGGTCCGGCACCGAATTTTCTAATCAATCCTTCTCCGCGAACATCAGAAGAGATATTTGCCCGGAGCCCTACCATGGCCCATCTTGCCGACACCAGCGAGCCCATGCCCCTGGCGACCGCCTCCGACCTGGTGAACCCGCTCTTGAAAGTCTCCGACGCCATGACCCCCTCGCCTCGAACGTGCTCACCATCCAGCACGGCGATCGAGGCCGCGTTGGTGATGCGAGACGCGGATTGCGGCGTGATCCCGGTCGTCGAGGCTGGGCGACCGGTGGGCATACTCACCGACCGCGACCTGGCGATGGCCCTTCCCGAGCACGATGGCGACCTGTCCAACGTGGCGATCAACGACCTGATGAGCCGGCCCGTCATTACCGTCGATTCCGAATCGTCGCTCGAATCCGCCATGGAACGACTCGGTCAGGAAGGAGTACGCCGCCTGCTGATCGTCTCGAACGACGGAACTCTCGTGGGTGTCCTGAGCTGGCGCGATCTGGTTACGCATCTCTCCGAGCGTGGACTCGGACGGGTCGTGGCACGAATCATCGAGAACCGCTGAATCGGCCTGAGAATCGAGGAGCGTCTCCGTCATGGACCCATTCGGCATTGGCGATCCGAGCCTCCACGCGACGCCGATCTTCATCCGGCTGACCCACTGGTTCAACGTCCTGTTCCTGACCTTGCTGCTGCGGAGCGGTCTCGCGGTCCTGGCGGCTCATCCCAAGCTCTACTGGAACATCCACGCTCAGCCCGGAACGGAATGGCTCTGGTTCACCCGCAAGAAGATGCCGGCCGATCAAATGTGGTGTTCGACGGACGAGGAGGTCGAATGGCCGGGCTGCCTCGCCCTGCCGGGCGGATCCGGGCTCGGACTCGGCCGCTACTGGCACTTCCTCAACGCCCTCGCCTGGATGGCCTGTGGTGCGATCTACATGGCCCTGCTGTTCCTCTCGCCGCAGTGGCGGCGGCTGGTCCCAACTTCGTGGGAGGTCTTCCCCGACGCCCTTCGCGACCTGGGGATGTACCTGACTTTCCGAACGCCGCCGCAAGGGACACCGTACGGCCCAAGCCCGTTCAACCCACTTCAGCAGCTTACCTATTTCGGGATCGTCTTCTTGCTGGCGCCCTTGATGATGCTGACCGGGCTAGCGCAATCACCGTCGATCGCCGGACGATGGCCCAGGTATGAGCGACTCTTTCGCAATCGGCAGACCGCGCGGAGCCTTCACTTCCTGGGACTGATCGCCTTCGTCGTCTTCCTGATCGGACACCTGGTCATGATCTTCTGGCACGGGTTCGCCAAGGAAATGAACCTGATGGTGATGGGAACCGATGAGGGACTCTCGCTCTGGTGGAGTGGGGCGGCTATTGGGACGGGAATCGTCCTCGCGATCGTCGGGGTACACGTCGCGGCCAACCTTGTCTCGGCCCATTTCCAGCGAACGACTCACGAGGTGCTCTCGTCCCTGGTCGATCCGATCCGCGAGAGGGTCCTGCATCATCTCCAGTCGGTACAGGAATACCCTGAGTCGTCGGTCTCGCCGTTCTTCCGCCTCAATGGCTATCCACCCATCTCGACCTATCCCCAGGCGAAAGGAAACGACGAATCCTATGAAAAATTGCTGAAACACGGATTCGCCGAGTACCGGCTACGCGTCGAAGGACTCGTCGACCACCCGACCGAGTTCTCAATCGACGAGCTCCGCGCTCTTCCGAAACAGGAGCAAACGACGCTCCACCACTGCATCCAGGGCTGGACTTCGATTGGGCGATGGGGGGGCGTCCGGGTGCGAGAGGTCCTCGATCGGTGCGGCGTTCAACCCGAAGGCCGCTACATCGCTTTCCACTCATTTGGCAAGCACGAAGCCAGTGGAAATGACTACTACGAATGTATCTCGATCGACATGGCCGACCACCCGCAGGTGATCCTGGCCTACGAACTCAATGGCGTCACGCTCCCGGTACAACACGGGGCGCCGCTACGACTCCGGCTCGAAACCAAGCTTGGCTTCAAAATGGTCAAGTGGGTCCGCTCGATCGAGGTGGTCGACGACTATCGTAAGCTCGGCGAAGGGCAAGGCGGCGTGCGAGAGGACCAGCAGCAATTCGACATGGGGGCGGAGATATGAGTCTCCCGACATCGTCTCCCTCTCATTTTGTCACTCGATCTTCTCTTCACAACCTGAACATGCCCGCCGTCTGGTTGCTCGGCGTCTCCACCGAACCCGGGGTGCTGGCGAGCCACGAGCTAACGTCCACTCGAGTCGAGGTCGCGGTTCTCGGCTGTTCTGACGATGATCGGACTCTCACTCCTGAAAGCTTCCCACCCGCCCGCTGCGGCCACGATGCTCCTGGTCGCTCTCGGTGGATTCGAGCCCAACGCGAGGAGCGCCATCACGATCGTCCTGGGCGTCCTGATCGTCGCCTCGCTCGGCGAGATGATTCGTTTCGTCCGAATCCGATGGATTCTCGCAGCCTCGGCGTGATCGCGGTAGCCGTCGCCATTGACGCTCGCGGACAGCGAAGAAGAGGACCGGCAGGAAAACATCGATAACCTCGTCGGCGATCAGGAGACCGCCAAGCACCGGTGCCGCCATCGGCCGGATGACCTCGGCGCCGACGCCCGAGGCCCAGAGCATGGGCGCGATGGAGATGATCGCAGCACCCTCGGTGAGCAGCTTTGGCCGGAGCCGATGAATCGCGCCTTCGAGGACAGCCTGGCGTAGTTCATCGACCGAGTCGATGGCCTCCAGACCTCCGCGCTCCTCGATCGCCTCGCGGAGATAGACGAGCATCACGACGCTCGTCTCGACCGCCATCCCAAAGCAGGCGATGTAGCCGACTTGAACGGCAACGCTGAAGGGAAATCCGAAGAGGCGCTGGAAGATCGCCCCGCCTGCTAGCGCCCCCAGGACGCTCGTCATCATCAGCAGGGCGTCCATCCAGCTCCGGTGCGTCAGGTAAAGAATGAGCGCAATGAGGGCGATCACTGCCGGGAAGACGAGGCGAAGCGTCTTCTGCGCCCGGGCCTGGTGCTCAAATGTCCCCGACCATTCGACATACATCCCGGCTGGGAGCCGGACCTTCTCGGCGACGGCACGGCGGGCTTCCTCGACGAAACCCACCTCATCGCGGCCCCGGACACGGCACTGAACGTAGGCCCGCAACATCCCGTTCTCGCTTTTGATCATCGAGGGCCCCTCGACTACCTGGATATCCGCAAGCGCAGCCAGCGGGATCGGTGACGCGCTAGCCGCTGGACCCATTCCTCGCGAGGAGACGAGAACTTCTTTCAGTGAGTCGACATCGTCGCGGAAGTCGCGGGCATACCGGACCCGGACTGGGTAACGCTCCCGGCCCTCGACCGTCTGGGTGATCGGCTGGCCGCCCATCGCTGCCTCGACGACGTCCTGCACGTCTCCGACATTCACTCCGTACCGCGCGGCCTTCTTGCGGTCGATCCGGATCTCGACGTAACCCTTGCCGGTGATCTGGTCGGCGAAAACATCGGCGGCGCCCGAAACCCTCCGCAGGACGCCGGCGACCTCGAGCGCGACCCTCTGGATCTCGTCGAGTCGGGCGCCGAAGACCTTCACCGCGACCGGCATCCGAACGCCCGTCGAGAGCATCTCGATCCGGTTGGCGATCGGCTGAGTAAAGCTGTTCCCCCAGCCCGGCATCTGAAGCGCGGTACCCATCTCCTCGACGAGATCCTGCTTCGACTTTCGCCAGAGCAGGATTCGATCGGCGAGCGAACGATCCAACTCACGGCGAAGGTCGAGCAGTTCATCCCGGCGAGGCTCCCGGCGGATGAGATGGCGGTCACGCCCCAACTTCATCGCGGCCTCGATCGCCGACCCGTCTGCCACACCGACAGCGCTGTCAAGAATTTCGCCCTCGAGTTCCCGCACGAAGGCTACGAGATGCGTCAGGCAAGAATCACTGAGGCCAGCGTAGATCCGGTCCACCAGCGAGGGCCGCTCGACGCCGATGACCTCGCCGGCCGCAACAATCGCCTGCTCGATGCGGGAAGGCTTCGGAGCCAGCAGGTCGGAGTGATTGCGGAGGAAACCCGCCTCAACCATCCGGCGAGACGCTTCGTCCACGAGTGCGGAGACATCGTCTGGCAAAACCTGAACGGCAAGCCGATCCGCGTACGGTTTCGCCAGGGATTGGATCAAGGAGGCTCGTTCCTCAGCACTCGGTTTCCGGGCGATCGCCTCCGGATCGAGCTTACGCAAGAGATCGTCGATCGCCTCGCCGATGAGAACGCGTCCCAGTTCGGGGCGGTATCCCGCCAGCGCTCGCAAGGCAAAACCGCGTAGAACCTCGTCGACCCGACTCGCAACGCTCATGGCGATTTCCTCGACCATCGCCCCGGCATCGGCCGGGGGCGGGCGATCGAGGAAGCCGCGGTCGATGAACGCCTCCAGCGCCGTCCGGGCCTGGGCTGTAGCGTCCTCGTATCGGAGCTTGCGCCGGGGCCAAGTGGAGCGGTCGCGGAGGTTGATGATCGTCTCGATCATGTCGAGCGGCGAGGGGTCGGTCGGCGTCTCGGCGCGGCCGGCCTTACCGACCACCTGCCAGACCTCGGGGAACCCACGCAGGATCGCATCGCGAATGCGAAGGTCGCGAGTGGACTCGGCGATCGAGGCACGCGGGACGGTTGTGGGCATGTCCATGATCGAGCCCTCGTCGAGGTCGGGCATGAACTCACGCCCAAGCCTTGACGCGGAGACCCACCCCAGTCCGAGAATCACCGTAAAGAGCCAGCAGACCAGCATTGTCCGACCGAGCAGCCAGGCAAGCATCGGCTTGAAGACGTCGATCATCGTCCGAACAAACCAGTTCTCCTCCTCGGATTTGATTCGACCGCGCAGGAAGATGGGAATGAGCGCCGGCACAAGCGTGATCGAGAGAACCGCGACGCCGACGAGGGCAAAGGTCTTGGTCCAGGCGAGCGGGTGGAACATCTTCCCCTCGCGGCCCGAGAGCGCAAAAACCGGAAGGAACGAGAGAATGGTGATGACCACCGAAAAGAAGATCGGGCGTCCAACGGTCCGGCACGCCTTCACGACAATCTCGGTGGTATCGCCGTGGATGCGGTCGCGGCCGAAGTGTCGAGTGAGGTGGTGCGCCGCGTTCTCGCCCATCACGACGGCCTGATCGATCAGGATCCCGACCGAGATCGAGATCCCCGCCAGGCTCATGATATTCGACGACACGCCGAAGGCCCGCATCATCAGGAAACTGGCCAGGATCGCCATCGGAAGGGTCGCCGCCACGACGAAGGCATTTCCGAGATGCCCCATGACCAGCAAAATCGCAATTGTGCAGACGACCAACTCCTCGCGAACGGTTCCGCTGACCGTCTCGATCGCTCCGTGGATAAGCGGGGTCCGGTCGTAGAACGGGACGATCCGAACGCCTTTCGGCAATCCCGCGCGGAGAATCGCGATCTTCTGCTTGATCCGCCGCGTGACTTCCAGCGGGTTCTCGCCGTACCGCATCAGAACGACCCCGCCGACAACCTCTCGGCCGTCCTTTTCCAGGACACTTCGCCGAAAGCTCGGGCCGAACTGAACCGCGCCCAGATCGCCCACGCGGATCGGCGTCCCATCCTTCCGCCGAGCGACAACGGTCTCGCGGATGTCTTCGAGGTTTTCGATCCAACCGACCGACCGGATCAGATACTCCGCATTTCCCTGGTGGATCACCCGTCCGCCCACGGACGAGTTCGACCGCGCCACCGCCGCGTCGACGTCGCCCAGGCCGATCCCATAGACGCGGAGCTTGTTAGGGTCAAGGTCGACCTGGTACTCGCGAGGCGCCCCGCCGACGGAAGCCACCTCGGCCACGCCCGGAACACTATTGAGCTGGTAGCGAACGTACCAATCCTGAATCGATCGGAGCTCATCGAGGGCTTTTCCCTCACCCTCGACGGTGTACCAGAAGATCTGTCCGACGGCGGTCGCATCGGCGGCCAGATAGGGGGTCACACCGCGGGGCATCTCGGGCGCAATCGTGGCGAGCTTTTCCAGGACTCGCTCGCGGGCGAAATAGTAGTCGGTCGCCTCGTCGAAGATGATCGTCGCCATTGCGAAGTTGAACTCGCTCGACGATCGGACCACCTTCACCCCGGCCAGCCCCTGGAGCCTCGATGTCAGTGGATAGGTGATCTGGTCCTCAATCTCTTGCGGGCTCCGGCCCGGCCAATCCGCGAAGACGATCACCTGGTTCTCGGAAAGGTCGGGGATCGCGTCGACAGGCATCGTCCGCATCGCGCGGACCCCGGCCGCGGCCATCGCGATCGCGGCGAGGATGACCAGGTATCGATTGCGGATCGACCATTCAATGATCGATTCGATCATGGACATCTCCCCCGTGGGGGCCGTGCGAGGCCGCGACGGTCGAGGGGTTCAGGCGGCTTTCCGCATCGATCAGGAACGCACCTCTCGCCGCAACCTTGTCGCCCGGCTCGAGCCCTTCAAGGACCGGGAAGCGATCGCCAGCCCTCGGGCCGAGCACCACCGCGCGCCCCTCGTAAACGCCAGGTGCGGCCTCAACGTACACGACCTTCCGCGTCCCGGTATCAATGACCGCTGATTCGGGAACGGTAAGCACCTGGTCGGCCGGCGGGGGCTCGATCCGCGAGAGATACGAGGCCGGGCTCGCCTTCAGCTTGGGCGTGCAGGCGCCGCAGCAGGTCCAGACTTTCCGTCCCGCGACCTCGACCGAAATCGGACGGCCCATCGAGCCGAGCTTCGCCCGCGTTACAGGGCAGTTCTTCTGCTCGTCGACGGTCAGGTCGTGGCCATGGTTCAACGGGAACTGGGCCAGCCGAGCGCGGAAAGCGGGCCGCGCGGAAACCAGGGATTTCAGCGTCATCGTGGCGAACATACCTGGGCGGAGTGATCGGCCGGCGTTCTCGACATCGAAACGGACCTCGACGGTCCGCGTCTCGGTGTCGAGCACCGGCTGAATGAAGGCGACCTGGCCGCGGAATGCCCGCCCGGGGAACGCTTCCACCGTCGCCTCGACCTCCTGCCCCTCACGTACGATCCCAAGTTGATGCTCGTAGACCCGGCCCCGGATCCAGACCCGGTTCAGATCGGCGATCTCGAACATCGGAAAGCCCTCGGGGACTTCCTGTCCCTGGACGATGTTCTTCTTGACGACCGTCCCGCCGATCGGGGCGAGAATTGGGATGATCGGGTCGCCCTTCCCCTTGGAGAGGATCTCATCAATCTGCGCCTGCTGGAGGCCCCACCGCCGGAGTTTCTCGGCGGCCAGGCCGACAAGTTCGTGGCGGTCGCCGAGCAGTTCGAGGGCCGCGGCGGACGCCCGGCCGGACTCCGCCCGGGCTCGTCGAGAGGCTGTGAGAAGTTCCTGGATCGCCTGGTGCAGTTCGGGACTGTAGAGCTCGGCGAGCGGGTCGCCAGCACGGACCTCCTGACCGGTAAAGTTGACGTGCAACTTCTCAACCCGTGACTTCCCCGTGGCCTTCGAAACAATTGTGGCAAGCCGTCGCTCGTCGAAGCCGACATCGCCGACCGTCGTGATCGTCTCGGAAAATGCCGTGTATCCGACCTCGACCGTCCGGATTCCCGCCTGCTCGACCTGCCCGGCCGTCAGGGCAATGCGGGCGATCGCACCCTCGCCGAGCGGCTCCGGCTCACCCTTCTGGCGGCGGGCCAGCGGCATCCCGCAAATGGGGCATCCGCCCGGCTCACCCTGCACCACCTGCGGGTGCATCGGGCAGTAATACTCGATCCCGGACGCCGACACTACGTTCGTCGACGCCGGACGGCTCCACTTTTCGTAGCGGTTCCAGAGCATCTCCCAGTTGGCAAAGAACCAGCCCGTCGCCGCCATCAGGGCGATGAAACGGAGCCGCAATTCGACGACCTTGATAACGAGACGGATCCGCTGCCATCGAGAGGCAGGCATCGTGCGATCATTGGCGGACATGGACGATATCCCCCGCGCCGGGCGAGAATCTCACGAGACCGACCGGCGAGAACATCGAACGTGGAATGGGCGCAACACGATCGGTCGCGGCGCAGGGGGGCTCAGGTGAGTAGGCGGGAGGTGCGGAGGTAGATCGGTGCCCTCGGTGGGCTCTCGTTCGGCAAGGCCAACGGCCGAGGGATTCTTGCGACCCGAGGTGAACTCACCCAGGCGAAGCTCCATCCCCGGTCATGATCGGTCCGATGGTCGGGCGCGGCCAATCGCGGTTTCGAGGCCGGCGAAAAAGGCACATCGGAACGACAATCACAGCGATCCGAGGAGGTCTGAACCTCGTTCCCGAGGGGCGATCCAGCAGCAGGCCTCGATTCGCTCGAACCGCAGCAGCAGATCGATCCGGCACAGCAGGCCGGGGTTTCCCCACCCATCGAGCAGGCCGACACAGAGCCCGAGAGCGAAAGCATTATCGCTGTCGCCGCCGCGAGCATCAGGATCGGTCGGAGATGGAATCGAAGGGTCATCATCGCGATCGCGGACCGGTGATGTTTACCAGCCTTACCACCGTGAGGATTATACGATGGGCCCGTCCCTTGACAATAAGAAACATCGTGGGGAACTTGGGAGACCTTTCTCCTTTAGCGTTGAAATGACATTGGCCCGGTCGCTGTTTTCGATTAAAGTCCGCGCGACATTTCGACTGGATCACGGATGACTCGAGGACCTGAACTGCCATGAGACGAGCCCGATCTCTGCCACCGTGCGCCCGGCGGTTGTCGGGAGCGGCCGCGCTCCTGGTGCTATCGATTGGGATGGGCGGCTGCCAGCAACCGCCGACCTATTTCAACTTCGGAACCGGCCCCTCCTGCGTGCCTGTCGTTCCATCGCCTCCAGGATCCGTCAACAGCAACGTCGGCGACCCACCGACCGAAGTGATCGAGGGAGGGACCACCTCGCTGGAGGTTCCCAACCGGACCACGACTGTCGTCGGCGGCGAATCGACTGGCCGAGTCGTGGTCAGCGAGCCGCAGACCCGCACCCGGACCGCCTGGCGGAGCAGCAGCGATCCCGACTCGCAGATCGCCACAAGCGTCGAGGGCGCTTCGAGCCCGGTCAGCAGCTCGACTGTCGTCAGGTGATCGATCCTGTCCCGCGGCCACCCTTCCCGATCGCTGTAGAATGGGGAGAGCATCCACGCAAATCGCGGGAGCCACCCCCATGACCGACCGTAAGATCACGCTCGTCCTCGCCCTCGCGGCTTCGCTGACCGCGATTCCCCGACTTGATGCCGGTCCAGGCGAGGCCGGTCGGGGCCGTCGCTCGTCGCGGACCACCGATCCCTTCCTCGCCCACGCCGATTATGTCGTCGTTGTCTGGTATCGCCTCGACGATCCTCTGGATACCTTCCGCTACCAGTCTTACAATGTCCAAAAGCGAGAATATACGCCAGCCGTCGATGCCTGGCTTGACCTCCTCCACCAGCGGTTCCCCCATTACGAGGCCCGCGCGCTGCCGGTCGTACTGGACCTCGAAAAAGGAGCAACCGAGAAAATCAAGGTGGGCTCGGTGATCCGCCGCGAGCTCCTCCTGGCCGCGGCCCGCTCCGGCGTGATCCTCGGCGGCCCATTCTCGACCCGGCCCTCGCTCGACACACAGACCTTCCGCCCGTTCCCTTCTTCCAAACTCCCCGAAACCCCCGGCGCGGGGGGTTCAACCTCGATCAACCCCGTCACCCCGCCCATGCCCTTTCCCATGCCATATGTACGACCTCATCCCTGATCTGGCAACAACAACCTACAGCAATGCCTAATTAACGCAAAATCTGTCCTGGCAAGAAAATCGGGACGAGGGCAGAGAAATGCGACTTGACCCTTTTCGGGGGAACGGCTAGGTTTCGTCCCGATGTCGGGGACTTAGCCCGACGGTCGGCCGGCACGCAGGGACGCGATCGGTCGAAGCATTGCAGATGGCCCGCACCGGTTCTCGGGCGTGGGTCCGGGGGTTCTCCCCGACGTCAGCGCAAGGAGGCAGGTCCGATGCGGCGAAAGCTCCCCGGGCGCGGTGGTGCCCTCTTCCTCGCAATCGCGATGGTAATCCTGGCCGTGACACCGTCACCGGCCGCGGTCGGGCCGTCGTCGAAGCGGAAGAAGGAACGGCCGCCGAAGATCCAGGAGACCGTCGGCGACCTGGCCTACGTCGTTTCCAGCGGCGAGATCATCGTCGAGGGAGTCGGGTTGGTCACGGGGCTGGAGAACACCGGCGCCGACTCGCCGCCCTCAGCGTATCGGAAGGCGCTTGTCGACGAGATGACGAAGGCGGGGGTCGAGCATGCCGAACGGTTGCTCGCCAGCCCGCAACTCTCGATTGTGCTCGTGCGGATGGTGATTCCCATGGGTGTCGGTCCGCGAGACCCGATCGACGTGCAGGTCCAGGTTCCGCCAGGCTGCCCGACAAAAAGTCTGGCCGGCGGCCACCTGATCGCCACCCGGCTTTACGCGGTCGCCCGTGGCGGACACGGCGAGACTTTCCGCGATAAGGAAATGGCGATCGCCCGAGGACCCGTGATGATTGGGAGCGTCGCTCGGCCCGACGACCCCAAAATCGGGCGGGTTCTTGGCGGGGGGCATGTCCTGAAAGAAAACCCCTTCCACCTCGTCATCAAGGAGAGCCGCGAGGGCTATTACACCGCCAAGCTTCTCGAATCGGTCGTCAACGCCCGGTTCCATCAGCCCCGAGACGGCCATCAGAAGGGGATGGCGACCGGAAAGACCCCGCGCTACCTCGTCCTGGATGTCCCTGCGCTCTACCACGAAAACCAGGCCCGATACTTCAAGGTTGTGCAGTCGATCCCCATGATCGACGGTCCTGAGCTTCGCGTCCGCCGCACCGCCGAGTGGGGCAAGGAACTGCTCGACCCAAACACCGCCGGGTCGGCTGCCGTGAAGCTCGAGGCCCTCGGCACCGGCTCGGTCGACGCCCTCAAGAAGGGCCTGGTCAGCGACGATTCCCGCGTCAAGTTCTTCTCCGCGGAGTCGTTGGCCTACCTGAATGAGACCGCGGGTGTCGAGGCGCTCGGCGAGGCCGCCATCAAGATGCCGGAGTTCCGCCCTTATGCCCTGGCGGCCCTGGCGGCTCTCGACCAGTCGGCCTCGCATATTGTGCTCCGCAAGCTCATGGATCAGCCTGACATACTCGTCCGCTACGGTGCTTTCAGCGCCTTGCGAACACTTGACCCCTCCGACGGTTACCTCGGCCGCGTCGGCGTCCTCGACGCGCCAAAGGTTGAGGAGGATGAAGAGCCGGCCGGGGACGCCATGGCCATGGAAATCACCGCCGCCACCCGGCGCCGGCTCCGCCCTGACGACCCATTCGCCCTGTACCTGGTCGATTCCGACGGTCCGCCGATGGTCCACGTCTCGCGCACCCGACGCAGCGAGATCGTCGTCTTCGGCCGCCGGCAGAAGCTCCTGCCTCCGATCACCGTGGACCAGGGCGAGGTCCTGGTCAACGCCAGCGAAAACGATGAGTTGGTTGAGCTCAGCAGGATTGTCCCGGCGACGTCCGGCGAATCCGATGTGAAGGTCCGCTCCTCGCTCGAGGTGGCTGAGGTGATCCGTCGGGTGGCGAACATGGGTGCCACCTACCCTCAAATCGTCAGCTTGCTGGAGAAGTCCAGCAAGCAAAAGAACCTGCCGGGGTTGCTCGTGATTGACGCGGTGCCAGTCGCGGGCCCGACGTACCTTGAGGCCATCGCCGGTTTTGAGAAGCCGAAGAAGGACGATGCGATCGATCGCGCCTCGGGGGATCCAAGGTGGTGGCAGCGACTCCCCGGCCTGCGCCTCCTCCGCCGAGATCATGAGACAAACCCTGCGCCGATGCCCTCGGCGCCCTCGACCGCGAAGGCGAACTCCGCTCCGGCCGCCGAACTTCCTCCACTCCCTGACGAACCGGCCCCTGGCACTGGTGTCACAACGGCGACCGTCCCCCGGCGGGATGATGCCGTCAAGCAGACGGCCGGCACCCCGACCACCCCGGCCGTCAATCCGGCCGAGGCGTCGTCCGTGCCGGCGACCGGGACCGGGACGTCGTCCCCTTCCCGCCGTCGGTTCCTCGACTTCCTCCGACGGGACGAGGACTAGTCATGTAGGAGGGGGCTCCAGCCCCCGATCGGATGATCCTGGTCTTCTGTAGGAGGAGGCTCCAGCCCTCGATCGGATGATCCTGGTCTTCTGTAGGAGGGGGCTCCAGCCCCCGATCGGATGATCCTGGTCTTCTGTAGGAGGGGGCTCCAGCCCCCGATCGGATGATCCTGATCTTCTGTAGGAGGGGG
>DAIDKV010000128.1 GCA_027449865.1 Planctomycetales bacterium | reverse complement strand
TGACCTGGAAGTCGAGATAGGCACCGTTGTAGAAGGAGGTGACGGTGGCGCTGGCGAGGAGGGAGCCTGTGGATGCGTTGGAGATTTGCACGAGCTGGGTGCGCATGGGTCGGACCCAGTCGACGAAGTAGAGTTCCAGGTTGTGGAGCTGTCCATCGGCGAGGTCGAGCTGGATCGTGAAGCTGGAGTTGTACCAGGCCTGTGAGACCCGGTTGGTCCATCCGGCGGCATCTTGCGGGGCGCGGACGTCGGAAGTTGAGTTTGCCCAGGTCCAGTGCTGCTCGCCTGAGACGGTCATCGTCGCGAAATTCGGCAGGTTTGTCTGGCCGCCGACGATGGCGTAGCCCTGGCCGCCGTAGACTCCGTTCCAGGTTCCCTGGGTGGTCGTGTCGGTGCTCAGGAAGGCGGCCGTCGCGGAGGGCGCCGGAGTGGGCGTTGGGCCTGGCGTGGGAACCGGTGGCGCTGAGAGCTGCGGGTCGAGGAAGAGACCGCTGAGGACCGCGTTCGGGCCGGCCTGGGCGGTGATGGTGATGTTGACATCACCGCTCACCTCGTAGACGAGGTAGAGCCCCTGGTCGAACGACGTGATCGTCTGGGTATCGAAAATGGTCCCGGTCGTTGCGTCGGCAAGCTGGACGACCTCAGTCCCAGCGCTGCCTGTCCAGTCGAGGAAATAGAGGGCCAGGTCGTGAGTCTGGCCGTCGGTCAGATTCACGTTCACGGTGAAGCTCGATCCGTACCAGGCCGCGGCGGCTCGCGAGGTGGCGGCGGGGGCTGTCTGCGGGGCGCGAGGGTCGGACGTCGAGGAGGCCCAGGTCTGGGTCTGCTCGCCCGAGGCCGAGATCGTCGCGAAGCTGGGCAGCGTCGTCTGGCCGCCGATGACCTCGTAGCCGGTCGAGCCGTAGATGCCGGACCATGTTCCCTGGGTGTTCGCGTCTTGTTTGACGAACGTGGCCGAGTTGCCCATCGGCATCCCGACGTCGACCGTGACGGTCGTGGAGATCCCCGAGGCGGAATCCGTGATCGTGATCGTCTGCGCTCCCGGCGTGTTCAGGATGACCGGGAAGACGCGGGCACCGGCGTCGGTGGTTGTGTATGTGTAAGATGATGCGAGAACAGCCAACGGGTCGGATGTCTGGAACTGGAGCGTGCCGACGAAGTTCGTCGCGACGCCACCGCCGGGTGCCTCGATCGTCACCATCATCGGCTCCGTCGATCCTGGCGCGACGAAAGTGGGGAGCGCCGTGACGACCGCGGCGGGCACCTGTGCGGTTGTCATCGAGTATCCGCCCGAGGCCGAGGCGCCGGCCCCGGTCTGGGCCATGACGTTGCCGTAGAGGTCGCGAATGCCCGATGGCGCGATGCTCACCGTGTAGTTGCCGGGAGCCGTCTGAGAGGGGAACGCGACGAAGAACTGATGGTCGGTGGTGCCGACCACCGGCTCGAGCGTCACCCCCGAGATCGGCCCGTTCGGTCCGGTCACCGTCACCGACGACGCCGAGAACGTCGACGCGGAGATCACCTCGGAGAAGGTCAGACGGAAGCCGGTGAGCCCCCCAGGACTGATGATCGACCCGACGGGCGATGTCGAGACGACCCGAGGTCCGACCGTGTTGGCAACCGCGGCCCCCGCATTCAGGAGCCCGCCGGTCGCCACCTTCCCCACCAGGGCCGGGTCGGGCGTCGTGTGGTCGAGCACCGCCGAGATCACCTCGCCCATCGACCAGCCTGGATGTGCCGATTCGACCAGGGCCACGGTCGCCGTGACCAGTGGGGCGGCCATCGAGGTGCCGCTCATGTAGCCGTCGGACCCGTTGGAGGTCAGGCTGAAGACGTTCAGCCCTGGCGCCGCGAGCTGCACGGTCTGCACACCGAAATTCGACCAGCTTGTCAGTTGGCCCTGGCTATCGGTCGCGGCCACGGTGATGACGTTCGGATCCTGGGCCGAGTACGAGGCTGGGGCGAAGAAGGTGGTGTCGTCGCTGGTTCCGCTGTTGCCGGCGGCGGCGACCACGATCACGCCTGCGTTGTAGGCGTCCTGGAGGGCCGACTGAATCGTCGGGTCGACCCCCTGCCCGCCCCAGCTCGCGTTGATGACCTTCGCGCCGTTCTGGATGGCGTACTCGATCGCGGCGGCGGCGGCGGAGTCGGTCCCGCTCCCCGAGCTGTCGAGGAACTGCACCGGCATGATCCGGGTCGTCCACTCGACGCCCGTCACGCCGATCCCGTTGTTCCCGACGGCCCCGATCTCACCGGCGGTGAAGGTGCCGTGGCCGTTCCCGTCGGTCGTGTTGCTGGTGTTGGTGATCGTGTTCCAGCCGGGCATCGTGTTGGCCTGGATGTCGGCCAGGGTCGAGACCAGCCCGGTGTCGGTATCGGCGACGATCACGCTGGTCGAGCCCACGGTGACCGACCAGGCACCGGGCGCGTTGATTCCCCAGGGACCGTTGAGCTGCCACTGACTTCCATTTTGATAGTTCGGATCGTTCGGCGTGCCCGGTGGTAGGGTCGTCGTCTGAAGGAGATGCTCGGCCCCAGCGTAGGAGACTCCCGGGATCGCCCCGAGCTTCGGCCCGAGGGTCCCCATCGCGGTGGCCGTTCCCTGCACGACGTAGAGTCCCGAGACGGGCGTTGTTCCGATCGAGGCGCCGGCCGCCGCGACGGCCGGCTCGATCGCCGCGAGTGCCTGAGAGCCGGCGTTGCCCGGGGCGAGCTGGACGTTCCACGCGGTTCCCGGCGCCTGGGGAGCCAGCGAAGCCGCCACAAGAGGGACCCGAACGGCTGTCAGCATCGTCCTTGGCTCAAGCCGGTCGAACTCGGCAACCACCGTCGACACCGGACGACGCCGACCGCGATCCCGCCCGCCCCACCATCCGCTCAACCCACCGGGCCATCCCTCGTCCCGGACCTTCCGACGCCCGTTTTTCGACATCGCGATGCCACTCCCTGCTGAGCTGAGGTCGATCCTGATCCAATCCAACGTGGGAGAATGTCTTGAAGCCCTTGCCGTAACCCAACAGCCGCGCGCGAGGATCGCTGTCCCAGGCCATTGAGCCAGGGATGGCGATCAGCGTCGGAATGATGGCGATTGGATCGAGGAACTCGCGCTGGAGAGGGGGCCGATCTTCGGGGCGATCAAGTCTCCGACTTGGCCCTTGCCCTGGCCATCTGGGCGTCGACCCATCCGCCTTCGGTCGCGAGGGCCATTCCCGCAGCCCAGGGAGGCGTCGCGATCCGGCACGGCGACGGCCGGTTCACCTTCCTCCGATCGGTCTCCTCACCGAGGATGCGTATCGGCGTTCGAATATACGCGGGGCGATCCGGAAGTCCAAGGGGGGAGCCGCGGGTTGTTGGGTGCGACCGACACGATGTACCTCGCGGGGATGGTACAATGCCAGGCTCTCGCTGACGAGGGTTCGGCGGGGTGTTGTGATGTGGTGCGGTGCGGCGCGGATGCGATCTGCGTTCCGAGGATCATGGCGAGGCCCGAAGCGATGCGACGTGCGATCTCTGGTGTGCTGGGCGGATTGCTGACGATCTCGACGTTCCTGAGTGCCCTGGGCCAGGAGCCTGGTCCAGGACAGCGGCCAGGCGGACCAGCAAGGCGCCCGGGTGCCCCGCGCGGCCAGGCGAGGCCCGCCGAGCCCGAGAAAAAAGACGCCTCGACACCGGGAACCCGAGAGGCCGCCGAGGCGAAGCCGAAGGGTCGCGAGGCCGACGACGAGAAGCCGGTCATCACTCACCACAAGATCACGATCGGCGGCGAGGAGCTGAAGTACACCGCGACCGCCGGCCTGATGCCGATCCGCGATGCCAAGGGGGACACCGAGGCCCGGATCTTCTACATGGCCTACACCCGGGACGACGCCGGACCGTCGTCGAAGCGTCCGCTCCTCTTCAGTTTCAACGGCGGACCAGGCTCGTCGTCGGTCTGGCTGCACCTGGGGGCGCTCGGCCCGAAGCGAGTCCCGACCACCGAGACCCCGACGATCCCCGCCCCGCCCTTCGCCCTGGTCGACAACGACGCCACCTGGCTCGACCGCGCTGACCTGGTTTTCATCGACCCGGTCGGCACCGGCTACTCCCGCGCGGCGAAGCCGGAATTGAACCAGAAGTTCCACTCGCTCCGGGGTGACATCGAATCGGTCGGCGAGTTCATCCGAATGTACCTGACGCGCTCCGACCGCTGGGATTCGCCGCTCTTTCTGATCGGTGAGAGCTATGGAACGACCCGCGCCGCCGGGCTCTCGGGCCACCTGATCGACCAGGGAATCGCTCTCAACGGCGTGATCCTGGTCTCATGCGCCCTCGACTTCCAGGACTTCTCCTTCTCGCCGGGGAACGACCAGCCCTACCTGCACTTTCTGCCCTCATATGCCGCGGCGGCCTGGTATCACAAGAAGCTGTCGCCGGACCTCCAGAAGCTCTCGCTGAAAGATTTCTTGAAGCAGGTCGAGGAGTGGATCGATCGCGAATATGCCTCGATCCTCGCGCGCGGCGACCGGATCACCGAGGACGAGCGGAAGAAGGCGGCCGAGCAACTGGCCCATTTCACCGGACTGAAGGCCGACGCGATCGACGACCGCGATCTCCGGATCGGGATGGGCTATTTCAGCCGCGAGTTGCTCCGATCCGAGCGTCGATCGATCGGCCGATACGACGCCCGATACAAGGGGATCGAGAACCGCTCTCCGAACGACGGCCGGGGTCCGAGCCACGACCCGAGCTACGACGCCGTGCAGGCGGCCTACACCAGCACGTTCAACCATTACATCCGCGATGAGCTGGGGTACAAGGTCGACATCCCGTATCACGTCCTCGGCGGGATCGTCGGCCGCTGGGACTTCCAGACCGAGCGAGGCTATCCCTCGACGACGAGCCAGCTTCGCGACGCGATGACCCAGAATCCACACATGAAGGTGATGATCGCATCGGGCTATTTTGATCTGGCGACGCCTTACCGCGCCGTCGAGCACGCCCTGTCCGGCCTGGGACTCGATTCCTCGCTCCGTCCGAATATCTCGATCGAGTATTTCGAGGCAGGCCACATGATGTACCTGCACACGCCCTCGCTCCACGAGCTGAAGCGCGACGGCGCGGCGTTCCTGGACCGCGCGACCGCCAGATGATGGATCGTGGAGGAGGCCACTCGACCTCGAGCCCTTCATTCGCCAGGCGAAGTGAATCTCTCCCTGAGAATCAAGTAACCGCTCGTGAAGGGCCGCAGGTCGAATTCCACGGATGTCGGCGCGGTCGCCGGTCTCGATCCCGGATCGTCCCTTATCTCGCCAGGGTTCCCGGACGATCCAGACTCTCGTCATAATTGGGCCTCCGCCGCGATGTGATATGGCATTGCTCTTTGGCGTCATGCATAATCAGGCCGTACTCGTCATCCGTCCAGAGGCAAAGACGCCATGGCTCGTGCCAAGCAGAACGGAACCACGAAAGCCAGGTCCGACAATGGCATCGGTCTGGGATTCGAGGAAAAGCTCTTGGCAGCCGCTGACAGGATGCGGGGCCACATGGACTCGCCGGAATACAAGCACGTCGCGCTCGGCCTGATCTTCCTCAAGTACATTTCCGACGCCTTCCAGAAGCGTTACGACGCCCTGAAGGCCGAGCCCCACGCCGACCCCGAGCTGTTCGGGGCGAAGGACCACCGCTCGAAGGACATCCTCGGCCAGGTCTACGAATACTTCCTCGGCAAGTTCGCCAGCGCCGAGGGAAAGGCCGGCGGCGAGTTCTACACGCCTCAGTCCGTCGTCCGGCTGCTGGTCGAGATGATCGAGCCCTACAAAGGCCGCGTCTTCGACCCCTGTTGCGGGTCGGGCGGGATGTGCTTGCAGTCGGAGAAGCTGGTCGAGGCCCGGTCATGAAGTCGAACAACCTGACTCTCGGCGACATCCTCAACTCGCCGAACCAGTATGTCATTCCGGTCTTCCAGCGATACTACCGATGGGACCAGCCGGAATGGGAGAAGCTCTGGGAGAGCCTGGCCGGCTTGCAAAAGCCCGAGAAGACCGGCCGGCATTTCCTCGGCTTCATCGTGCTGGTGCCCGAGCCGCCGTCGCCCGGCAAACTGACCCGGTATTACCTGATCGACGGCCAGCAGCGGCTGACGACGCTTTCCATCCTGCTCTGCGCACTCCGCGACGCGGCGATCGCCGCGAGCCTCCCCGAGCTGGCCGACGAGATCGCCGAGACCTGCCTGATCCACCGGCACAGGAGGGGGATCGACCGCTTCCGGCTCTACCCCAAGCAGCGGGACCGCGAGCACTTCACGGCCGCGGTCCTGAGGCAAACCCAGGCCGAGGGCCGAGTCGGCTCGGCTGTCCGCTACTTCGACGGCCGTCTGGCCGCGATCCCCGGCGCGGGGACCGAGGAAGGACTGCGAGCGTTCTTCGCCCTGCTGATGCAGCGGGTCGAGTTCGTCCACGCCACACTGGAGGGCGAGAACGCCTTCAACATCTTCAAGAGCCTGAACTCGACCGGCGTTCCGCTCGGCCAGGCCGACCTCATCCGGAACTTCATGTTCATGCACGTCCCGGTCGAGGACCAGGACCAGTTCGACGACGACCTCTGGAAGCCGACCGAACGCCGCTTCGAGGACGCAGAGGGGAACCTGGACGCCGAGCGGTTCTCCGCGTTCTTCCGCGACAACATGATGCGGGACGGCGAATACATCCCCGTTACCGACACGTTCGAGGCGTTCCAGTCGCGATACACGGCCACCGGTTTTGACCCGTTCGCGGTCGCGGCCGACCTGAAGCTCGCCTCCGACTGGTACGCCATCATCAGCGGCGGCGAGCCCGACCCGTGCCCCGAGGTCGAGTCGGCACTGGTCGGGCTGCGCGAGCTGGAAAGCTCGACCACCTACTCGCTCCTGCTGAACCTGTACCGACGCCGGCACGCTGGAAGCTTGGCCGAGTCCGACCTGGCCGACGCCGTTCGCCTGCTGACCGGGTTCATCCTCCGCCGCCTGGTCTGCGGCGAGAACTCACGGGGCTACAGCCGCCTGTTCGTCCAGGCGATCACCGACCTCGGCGACCGGCCGGTGGAGAACCTTCGCCGGTTCCTCGAAGCGAGAGACTTCCCCGACACGCCGCGATTCGTCGAGGCATTCGTCCGGTTCAATCTCTACGGCAGCCGCTATCGGAAGACCGTCCTGGAGGCCCTGGAACGCTCGCACGGCCACAAGGAGCCCGCCGACCTCCGCAACGCCCAGGTCGAGCACATCATGCCCCAGACGCTCTCCGACGCCTGGCGCTCGACGCTCGGAGATGCCGCCGAGGAGATCCACTCGGTCTGGCTACACACGCCGGGGAACCTGACGCTGACGGGCTACAACCCCGAGCTGCACAACAAGCCGTTCGCGGCCAAGCGGCTCGACTACCAGGCGAGCAACTACGTCCTGACGCGCTCGTTGGCCGATTCCGGGTCGTGGGGTGCCGTCGAGATCCAGAGCCGGGGCCAGGAGCTGGCGAAGCGGGCGGCTACGATCTGGCCCGGCCCGGCCGCGCCGGTTCGTCGCTCCGAGCCGCGAACTGAGGGAGTCGAGCCCGCCCGGTACGGGCTCCGACGCGGGTACTGGACCGGCCTTCGCGAGCATGTGGCGGCCGTCGGGAGCCCGCTGAAGCTCCGGGCGCCGACGAACACCTACGACCTGCGATGCGGCCGGATCGGCGCCGGGGCCCGGCTGCACGCCTACATCACGCTCCGGCATCGCTGGATCTCGGCAGCGGTGATCTTCGACGGCAAGCAGGCGAAGCAGGAATATCAGGAGATTCGGGCCCATCGCGAGGCCATCGAGTCGGAGATCGGGGCCAGGCTGCACTGGACGAACCGACCGGACGGGAAGACGTTCGAGGTTGTCTATCGGAACCCGGTCGATCCGACAGCCGAGGCGCTCTGGCCCACGTACTTCGACTGGCAGCGCCGGGCGCTGGAGACGCTTCATCGCGTGTTCGGAAGCCGAGTCGCGAAGGCGGCCCCAGCGGAGCCGGGCGGATCGCCGGGAGACGGCCTCAACGCAACCCAGCAGCGGCACGTCGAATACTGGTCGGCTCTTCGCGAGCGGATGACCGAATCGCATTCTCCCCTGAAAGCCCGGAAACCCCTGCCGCAATCGTGGGCAGATTTCTCGATCGGCCACCACTACTTCAACCTCGCGGCGACGACCAACAAGACGACGGGGAGCATCGCGGTCATCCTCATCCTGCACGGTTCGCAGGCGAAGACGCATTTCCGCGCCCTGGAGGCGTATCGCGAGGCGATCGAGGAGGAGCTGCGCCACCCCCTGGACTGGCGCGAATGCCCCGACGCCAGTCTGAGCCAGATCGAGTTCCGGCGGCATGGCGTCGATCCGACCGACCGATCAGCCTGGCCGGACCAGCACCGATGGCTCCAGGAGAACCTCGAAGCCCTCTACCGGGCCTTCGAGCCGAGGATCAAAGCTCTCAAGATGGACGCAAACCCGGTCGAGTTGATCACCGACACCTGACGCGGTCATGATCGGGTCGCTAGTCGGCTCGTTACTGTGTCGGATTACGAACCCACTCCACCTCGACGTTGGAGCCGCCATCGAGAGAGATTCGCATCTACGCGTCCAAAGCCCCTGGAGAGCCCGCACAGTGAGTACCCCCATGCCGGAATTCGACGGTTGGCTCAGGGCCCCGCGTGAGGGCGAACAGCTCGAATTCAAAGAGGCCAAGAACAGTTACGACGAGACCAAACTCTTTGGCTATTGCGTGGCGCTCGCCAACGAAGGTGGGGGCAAGATGATCCTGGGTGTCACCGACAGGAAGCCGCGACGCGTGGTGGGCTCTCAGGCGTTCCGGAATACGAACGACATCAAGAGCAAGATTCTGGACAAACTCAGGTTTCGCGTCGACGCCGAAGTCCTCGCCCACCCGGATGGTCGCGTTCTGATCTTCCACATCCCGCCAAGGCCGCCCGGGACGGCCTACCATCTCGACGGCGCCTACCTGATGCGATCGGGTGAGAGCCTGGTCCCGATGTCCCCGGACCGGCTCCGGGCCATCTTCGAGGAAGGCAAACCAGATTGGCTCTCGCGACCTGCCAGGACCGGCGTCTCGGCCGACGAGGTCACAAGCTTCCTCGACACACAAAGTTTCTTTGAAATGCTCAAGCTTCCCTACCCAGCACAACGGAAGGGCGTGCTTGAGCGTTTGGAGAGCGAGAAGCTCATCGCCCGCGATGGCGGGGGCTACGCCATCAGTAACCTTGGCGCCTTGCTCTTTGCGAAGCGGCTCGAAGATTTCGATGGCCTCGCCCGGAAGGCCCCGAGAGTTATCGTCTACGAAGGAAAGGGCAAGCTGATAACACGGCTCGACAAGCCGAGGACGAATGGATACGCCGTCGACTTTGTCAGCCTCATCGACTTCATCCACACGCAGACACAGCCGAACGAGGTCGTCGGGCGGGCCTTGCGCCGGCAGATCAAGATGTACCCGGAGATCGCAATCCGAGAACTGGTCGCGAACGCCCTGATCCACCAGGATTTCAATGAGACCGGGACGTCCGTGATGATCGAACTCTACAGCGACCGGATCGAGATCTCGAACCCGGGCAAACCGTCGATCCAGCCCGAGCGATTTATCGACGAGTATCAATCCCGCAATGAGAAACTCGCCGACTTGATGCGGCGATTCGGTATCTGCGAGGAAAAGGGAAGCGGGGTCGATAAGGTCATCGACAGCGCCGAGGCTTACCAACTCCCTGCCCCCGACTTTCGAGTTGGAGAGAAGCGTACGACCGTGGTTCTGTTCTCGCACATCGAGTTCGACAAGATGGATCGCAACGATCGCGTTCGGGCCTGCTACCAGCACTCCTGCCTTCGATATGTGATGAACGAGCGAATGACCAACCAGAGCCTGCGCGAGCGATTCAAGCTCCCGGACAAGAAGTCTGAGAGTGTTACCCGGATCATCAAAGACACGATGACGGCCGACCTCATCAAGCTCGACGATCCAGAGAGCACGTCGAAGCGATACGCGAAGTACATACCCTTTTGGGCGTGAATTCCATTTGGACGCAAACCCGCAATCTCCTGGCCTCTCGACGCAAATGCTTGAAAATCCCAGGCTTCCAATTTAGGAGCAAACCGGTTTCGTGTCGCCCAGGCGAAGCCGATCCCGATAGGAAAAAGAGACAGCCATGTCGAAGCCCATCACAGAATCCGAAGTCGAGGCTGCTGCGCTGTCCTGGTTCTGCGATCTGGGGCACGACTCCCTTCACGGCCCCGACATCGCTCCGGGCGAGCCGGCCGCCGAGCGCTCCGATTACAACGAGGTCATCTTGGAAGGCCGCCTCCGCGCAGCCCTGGCCCGGCTCAATCCTGGAGTTCCCACGCCAGCCCTCGATGAGGCGGCCCGCAAGGTCATGCGGACCGAGACGCCGAGCCTCGCCGAGAACAACCGGCGATTCCACAAGTTCCTGACCGATGGCGTCGATGTCGAGTACCGACGGGCCGATGGCTCGATCGCCGGTGACAAGGTCTGGCTCTTCGACTTCGACCGACCCGAGCGCAACGATTGGTTGATCGTCGATCAGTTCACCGTGATCGAGAACAAGCACAACCGTCGCGCCGATCTGGTCGTCTTCGTCAATGGCCTGCCCCTGGCCGTCATCGAGTTGAAGAACCCGGGGGACGAGAACGCCACCACGCGAGGCGCGTTCAACCAGCTCCAGACCTACAAGAAGGAGATCCCCGGCCTCTTCGCGACCAATGAGGTTCTCGTCGCCTCCGATGGCCTGGAGGCGCGGGTCGGGACGCTGACAGCCGACTGGGAGCGGTTCATGCCCTGGCGGACCATCGAGGGCCTGGACACCGCGCCCAAGGGGACGCCCGAACTGGAGGTCTTGCTCAAGGGCGTCTTCGCCAGAGAGCGGTTCCTTGACCTGCTGCGCCACTTCGTCGTCTTCGAGGACGACGGCAAGGCGATCATCAAGAAGCTGGCCGGCTATCACCAGTACCACGCCGTCAACAAGGCGGTCGGGGCCACGGCGCAGGCCGCATCGCCCGAGGGGGACAAGCGAGTCGGGGTCATCTGGCACACGCAGGGGAGCGGCAAGAGCCTCACAATGGCCTTCTACGCCGGGAAGATCATCGCCCATCCGGCGATGGCCAATCCGACGCTCGTCGTCCTGACCGACCGCAACGACCTGGACGACCAGCTATTCGGCACGTTCTACGGTCCTGGAGCAAGCGAAACTCTTGTGTCGGGAGTGGGCAGCCTGAAGTCACCCGCCCGGCGTGGAGCCATGCGCTGGGTATCGATTCCGAGCCAACCGGGCCTCCAGCGGGGCTCGACAACTCCCCCCCGATCCCCAATTCCTGCGAGGGTTCGTCCATGAGCACCGCGACGATGAGCCAGGGAACGATCGCCCCGCCCGAGTCCGAGACCCTCGCCGACCTGGTGAGGCGCCTGGGAGATATCCCGCTCGACCGTATCCGGCTCCGGCCCGCCCCTGGGACCGCGACCGTCGAGGACGTCGACCGCATCGAGGCGAAGGAGAACCGGCTCTTCGAACTGGTCGAAGGCACCCTGGTGGAGAAGGCGATGGGATTCGAATCAGCGTGGGTCGCCTTGCAACTCGGGACTCTCATCAACCTCTATCTGGACAGGACGAACCTGGGCGTCTGCGTCGGCGCTGACGGCATGATGCAAATCGCGCAGGGACTGGTCCGGATCCCCGATGTCTCGTACGTCTCGTGGGATCGGATCCCGGGCGGCGAGGTCCCGAAGAAACCCGTCCCGAACCTGGCGCCCGACCTCGCCGTCGAGATCCTCAGCCCGACGAACACACCCGGCGAGATGAATCGAATGGTCGGCGAGTTTTTCGAGGCGGGCGTCCGGCTCGTCTGGCTGATCGATCCGGAGAAGCGGACGGCCCGGATTCACACCGCGCCCGGGTCATTCACCGAAATCGACGCCGACGGGACGCTCGACGGCCTCGACGTTCTGTCCGGCTTCTCGGTCCGGCTCGGCGAACTGCTCGACCGAGGGCGCCGACGTCGCGAGGGCTGATCGACCCGACGGACGAACCCCCGGGCCCATCCCGCCCTCAATCGACGGCCGCCAGGCCGGCCGGGCCGACCGCGTGATCCATCCCCGGGGCGGACAGCCCGCCCGAGCCAGGGAAGTGGCCGTTGGTCGAGTTTTCGGTGGACCGCGTCGCGTGCAGCGAGGCGTATCGGCCGCCGGTTCGGATCAGCTCGCGGTGGGTCCCCTGCTCCACGATCCGGCCATCTTCCAGGTAGAAGATCCGATCGGCTCGGGCCGCGACCGCCGGGTCGTGCGTGATCCAGAAACTCGTTCGACCCTCGGCTAGCCGTTCGAGTGCGTCGACAACCGCTCGGTGGTTCTCGCCGTCGAGGCCCGTGGTCGGCTCGTCCAGGATCAGGAGCCGAGCCTCGCGGACGGCCGCGCGGGCGATCGCGATCCGCTGTCGCTGTCCACCCGAGAGCGTCACGCCCCGCTCGCCCACCGGCGTCTCGTAGCCCATAGGCAGCGCCTCAATGAACCCGTGGGCGTTCGCCAGCCGGGCCGCGTATTCCACCCGATCGGGGCTCACGTCGGTGTCGCCCATCGCGATGTTCTCGCCGATCGTCCCGGCGAACAGGAGGGTCTCCTGAAGCACCACGCCAATCCGGGACCGGAGCGAGGCTAGCTCATATTCCCGAATGTCTCGCCCGTCGATCCGGATCACTCCCGACTCCGGATCGTAGAGACGCAGGATCAGGCCAGCGAGCGTCGATTTCCCGATCCCCGAGGCTCCCATCACCGCGACCCGAGTCCCCGGCTCGACCTCGAAATCCACCCCGTCGAGAACTCGTCGGCCCGGCTCGTATTCGAAGACCACTTTTTCGAATGCGACCGTCCCGCGGAACACCGGCGCCGGGATCGCGCCGGGCTGGTCGCGCACCTCGGGCATTTTTTGGAACAAATCGATCACCCGCTCGCCCGAGGCGCTCGCCTTGACCAGCCGCCCCGCGTACTTCGCCAGGTCGCGCGCCGGCCGGAAGGCGCCCTTCAGATACGCCATGAAGACCAGCAGGTCGCCGGGCGTCAGCTCGCCTCGCAGGACAAGCCGGGCCCCGTACCAGAGGACCATCGCCGTCGAGGTCGCGATCAGGAACGCCACGCTCCGTCCGAGCGAGGCCGAGAGGCGCGCGGTCCGGACGTCCTCACGACTGCTCTTCCTGTTCCGGCGATCGAAGCTCTCGGCGAATCGCTCCGCCAGTCCGAGCGCCTGCACCACCTTGATCGCGCCGATGGCCTCGGTCGCCGAGGCGCCCATGGCCGATTCCTTCCGCCGTTGGTCCCTGGCCGCCTCCCGGATTCGACCCGTCAGCAGGAACGTCCACGCGCCGAAGAGCGGGAGAATCCCCAGCGCGATCGCCGCAAGCCGCCAGTGCAACCAGAACATCACACCGACCAGCACGACCAGGATCATCGTGTTGGCGATCAGCGGCATCAGCGCCCCAACGGCGACGTCTCGAAGCTGGTTCACGTCGCTGATGAGGCGGAGGATCAAATCGCCGCTTCGGGCCCTGTGGTGGAACGAGAGCGAGAGCCCCTGAACGTGCCGATAAAGGTCGCCCCGAAGTTCGGCGAGCACCCGGTTGGCGACCCGGGCGAATCCCACCTCGCTCGCGTATTCGGCCAGTGCTCGCGCTCCGGCGATCACGACAATCGCGAACGCCGAGGCCGCGATCACCGTCGACACGTCGAGGCCCTCCAGCGCTGCGTCGATCGTCGATGGCGCTGCTCGGTGCGAGGCGAACGCGCGATCGAAGAGGAACTTCAACGGCCAGGGTTCGAGCGTTCCCAGGACCACCTCCGCGATCATCGCGATCGAGCAGACCGAGAGCATCGCGCGGTGCGGACGGAGCCTGGGCCAGAGGAAACAGAGGGTCTCTCGGAGGCCGGGCAGACCCTCCCTGAGCGTTCGGACGCGTTTCATCGGAGGACCCCGATCGCGGTCGACGCGCCGCGGCTCGCCCTTCGGCCTTCCGCCAGCCGGAGAATGCGCCGGACCGCGGCGTCCCAGGTGTGCGAGCGGATCATCTCAGCCCGCGCCGCGCGACCCAGCCGCGATCGCAACGCCGGGTCTCGGCGGAGCCGGAGCAGCGCGCTAAAGAGTTCGCTCGGGTCGCCCGGCGTGCAGAGCAGGCCGTTGGCCTGGTGCTCGATCAGACCGTCCAGCTCGCCGACCCGGCTCGCCGCGACCGCGAGGCCCGCGGCCATGTACTCGTAAACCTTCAGCGGCGAGAAGTAGAAATGACTCAGATTCGGGTACGGAGCGACCGCGGCGTCCATTGAGGCCAGCAACCCCGGGACTTCCTCAGGCGCCACCGATCCGGTGAACACGGTCGATCCGCTCAGCCCGCGCCGATCGATCTCGCCTTCGAGCCGCTTTCGCTCCGGGCCGTCGCCCACGATCAGCAGCCTCACCATCGGTTCGACGGCGTGCAGCCGGTGGAACGCCTGGACGAGCGTTTCCACGCCGTGCCAGGGTTTCAGCGTGCCCAGAAACCCGACCGTGAATGTTCCCGGCGGTGCGGGAAGGGTCGGCGCGAGTTCTTCGGGAAACCGGGAGGGATCGACGCCGTTTGGGATCACGTGAGTGCGCCAGGATGCGTCGGGGAAGCCGGCCAGATAGGCGGCGACCTCGGCCGAGACCGCGATCAGCGCCCTGGCGTTGCCGAAGGCCCGATGAGCGACCCACTCCGCGGTCGGGCGGTCAACCAGGACACGATGCCGGGCCTGCTCGTCGATCAGCGGAGCGTTGACTTCCAGGAGTCCCGGGATTCCCCGAGACTGGGCATGGTCCATCCCGGCGTACCCCCAGAGGGCGTAACGCTCGTAGATCAGGTCGAAGGGGCCGTGGAGGTCCAGGGCGACCTTCAGGTCGTCATTGGCCTCGAAGGCCGCCCGCTCTCGGGCCGCCGGATGCTTCTGCGAGGCGATCGGAAGCGGGTGGACCCGGACCGATTCCAGTCCGGCCGGAGGGGTGCCCTCGGGCCTCGGCGTGAAGAGGTCGACCGAGGCCCCCGCCCGAATCATCGCCCGGACGACTTCCTGGACGTGGATCGAGCATCCCTTTCGACCGAAGACCGGGATACCCTGGTCGGTGCAGACATAGGCGATACGCATCATCGGGCTCCCGATAGGGCCAGGTCGGCCGGGCAGATCTCGCCGCGGAACAGGGCGCGGCGGCGGGCTGTGTTGCGTCGGATGTCGAACTCCGATTCGATCAGGTCGCGGGCGCCACGGGCGAGCTGCACCCGGAGTTCCGGGTCGACGAGCAGACGCTCGAGCGCCTCGGCCAGTGCCGCGGGGTCGCGCTGCGGGACCTGCAATCCGGTCTCTCCGTCGCGGACGACCTCCGGAATCCCGGTGACGTCGGTCGAGATCACCGGGGTGCCCAGCGCCAGGGCTTCCTGGATCACGTTGGGAAGGCCGTCGCGGTCGCCGTCGTCGCCGACGATGCAGGGCATCGCCAGGACCGAGGCGCCCTGCATTTCTCGGATCACCTCGCCCTGCGGACGCGGGCCGATCAGTGAGACCCGATCCGAGAGACCGAGCTCCTCGATTCGCCGGTTCAGGGCTGTTCCGAGCGTTCCCGCGCCGACGATCCGGCACCGGAACGAGACTCCGCGGTCGGCCAGCAGGCCGCACGCCTCGACCAGGTCGCCGAATCCCTTCTTCTCCACGAGCCGGCCGACGGCCAGAATCACGGGAGGGCGATGGCTCGGCTCGCTATAGGGGAATTCCTCGATGTCCAGGCCGTTGTACGCCCGGATCACGCGGTCGGCCAGCTCGCCGTAGGTCTCGCGGATATAGGCCAGGTGGAAGTCGCTGATCGTCACCACGCCGGAGGCGTCGCGCATCTTGCGCCGAAGGTCTTCGTGGTTGACACTCTCGTGAAAGATGTCTTTCGCCCTCATGGTGAAGCTGTACGTGATCCCGGCGAGCCGGGCGGCGAGCCGGGCCACGGTCGTCGCCTCGCTGGCGAACGGGGCGTGCAGGTGCTGAATCCCCGAGCGGCGAACGGCGACGGCCAGGTTCAGGGCCTGGTAGACGTACCGCGCCTCGGCGTCGATGATCTCGCCGATCGTTTCCCAGAGGCCCGGCAGCGTGTTCGCGGCGGCGCCGAGCGACTTCCAGAAATGGCTGGCCGTGAGTGAGGCGGCCGAAAGGCTCTCGGGGACCAGGCCGTCGGCGGGGAAGTACAGCGGGTTGACGCGCCCTCGAACCCTTGCGATCAGGTCCTGAAAATGGCCGTCGTTGGAGGGGCGCAGGCTGAAGATTTCAATATCGAGCCCGGCCTGCTCGTGGGCGAGGATCTCGCGAACGATGAACGTTTCGGAATAGCGGGGATACCGCTTCACGACGTAGCCGACTCGGAAGGGAGCATCGACGGGCATCCAAATTCCTCACTTTCCACGTAGACACGAGGGATGTTTCGGTACGGGTCCACCAGCAGGTCTTCCAGAAGACGAGGAAGCTTTTCCAGACCCGACCAGTCGAACCGAGACCGATCCGAGGGGCGGGTCGACGTGGGGCCCGCCATCCATTGGGCGAGGGCCTCGGGCGTCAGATGGTCGGGATGCAGGACGTCGAGCAGTCCGTGGTTGCTGAGCCGTTCGGCCCGGATCCACTGCTCGCGACGCGGATGAATTCTTGGAACGATCAGGGCCGGCTTCTCGAACGAGAGGACCTCGCTGACGGTGTTATATCCACCCATCGCGATGACTCGATCGGCCCGGCGGAGGAGCCAGCCGGGCTCGGACAGAGTCTCCAGAACCCGGAGTCGGGGTCGGCCCTCGGCGGCGAGCTGGACTCTCTCTCGGGCGTCTGCCGGGAGATAGGGGCCGGTCAGCAGGACGCCATGCGATCCCGGCGGCAACTCCGCCTGAACGAACGCCTCGGCCAGTTCGGCGCCGTCCTGTCCGCCACCAAGCTGGCAGAGGATGAGCCCCTCGTTCGGCAGCCCCAGCCGGGAAAGCGCCTCGATGCCACCGGGCTCCGCTCCCGAGAGTCGCAGTTTTGGGTCGAGATAGCCGGTGTATCGCACCTTCCGCGCGACCTCGCCGGAGAGGCCGTACTCGGCGACCGGATCGTAAAGCGCCGGGTCACCGTAGACCCAGACGGCGTCGTAATACCGGGCAATCGCCTCGTCCGACCGTGTCTCGGCCCATTCGAGCCGGACGGCGCGCGGATCGTCCAGGACGTCGCGGAGGCCGAGCACGCACCGGCAGTCACTCGAAGCTTTCAGCATCTCCAGCGCCGGTAGCAGTTCTTCGGAGGCGCCCCGCGGGACCTTGTCCACGATCAGGACGTCGGGCCGAAACGCCTCCAGCGCCGCGGCGAGGATCGTCGATCGGAGGCGGATCAGCTCGGGGAGCGTGAGTGCGAGGTGCCGGGCGCGAAGCCGCCCTTGCGGGTCTTTCCCCAGAGCGGGGAGGGTAAGGCAATCGACGCCTGGAGGTAGCCGGAGCGCCCCTGCCTCTCGCGCTCCGGCCAGCATCAAGATCGACGGAGCCTCGGGCGATCGCATGAGCGCCTGTGCGATGAGCAGGTTGCGCCGCATGTGGCCCAGACCCATCGTATCGTGTGAATAAAGCGCGACACGATGCCCGCCGGCTCTTGGACCGGAACGTGGGGCCGCGGACGACTGGTGCTCGACCGCGACGAATCGCCCGTTTCGATGGTTCATCATCTTTGGCTCCCGATGTTGACGAACGGCGAGGCTCGACGGCGTTGCCCGGCTTTCCGATCGAC
Organism: Planctomycetales bacterium; assembly: GCA_027449865.1. Classification (GTDB taxonomy): domain Bacteria; phylum Planctomycetota; class Planctomycetia; order Isosphaerales; family Isosphaeraceae; genus JAKAUH01. The sequence continues at coordinate 27,035 of DAIDKV010000128.1, read as the reverse complement.
CGATCACGGTCGATCGGGCGGCTCGAGAGCCACCACGTCCCCCTCCTCAATCCCTTCGATCACCTCGCACCACGCGGCGGTCGCCAGACCCAGCACGACCGGTCGCTTCTCGAGCCCGGCGGGCCCGACGACGTAGCAAACATCGCGGTTCCCCTCGCGCCGGGGCGCCTCGGCCGGCACGGTCACCACGCCAATTCGTTGGTGGGTCGCGATCACCACCTCGGCCGAGGCTCCCGGATGTAGCGTCCGGGCTCGGGCATCCATCGGGATCCGTCCCATGAAGTTTTTTACCTCGCCGCTCGACGACTCTCTGCGGTCAACCAGCGGCATCGGTTCGATTGTCGCAAGGGTTCCTTCAAGCTCACCTGGTCGCTCTTCCAGGCGGATCCTCGCCCGCATACCGGCGCGCACCCGGCCAAGAACCGTCTCGTGCAGAAGGACCTGCACCTCCATCCGCGAGAGATCGGGGAGGTAAAACAGCTCCTGGTTCTGGTGGACCTGCATACCCTCCTCGATCTTCACATTACGCTTCGGCTTGTGAGCGTAGAGGAGAAGGCCGTCGTGCGGAGCCCGGATCGTGCTGAGCTCGATCTGCCGCTGGTACTGCGCCAGCCGCTCCTCATGGCGAAGCAGCCGGGCCGACTGATAGAGGAAATCCGCCCGGGTCGACTCGACCCGACTTTGTGCCTCCTTCAAGGCCCGGGGATATCCGTGCTCCCGGTAGATTCGGAGTTCGCCTTTCGCCCGATCGGCCTCGAACTGGGCCCGCTGCAGGGCTCCGGTTTCGTCAGCGACCTGGGCCCGCGAGGCATAGCCTCTTTCAAGCATTCGGCGCGACCATTGCAGCCGCTCGGCCAGCCGGTTGGCCTCTGTTTTCGCCGTCGCGACTCTTCCCTCGATTTCCGTGGACTCCAGGCGATGTCGCCCTTCCTGGTACTCGCGCAGAGCCGTCTGAGCCGCCTCCAGCTCGAGTTCCGCCCGGCGACAATCGGCCCTGGCCTCGGCGACAACCACCGACTGCCTCTGAACCATCTCCTCATATTCCGAGGTATCCAGGCGGCAGATCACATCGCCCGCCCGAACCCGCGATCCCGCAGGAGCCAGGGCAATCACGGTGGTCGCGGCCTTCTTCCGAATGTTCTCAACAGGGCATCGAATCACGGTTCGGACCGCGCTGGCAACCACGCCGGTGGCCCGTACCATCTCCGTGAGATCCATCCGGCGAACCGTCGCCTGTCGAATCCCCGCAGAGACCGGCCCGTTCGCACGCGGCCCGGAAAGCCCCAGCCACCCCGCGGCCAGAAGCGACACGGAGAGTGCGATTCCATTGCGGACCAGCGAGGGATGCGCCATGTTTCTCGGCATTCTTTCTCGCGCCCCTGCATGCTGATGTGACAGTGCCTTCGAAATCGGCCTCTCCCGGTTCATCGCGCCGATGTCGTCGGGGCGCGCAAGATTTCGAAACAATTCTCAGGATCAATCGATCGTCCCCATTGTGTTGTAGGGATCTGTGATGCTCTTATGTGGCAACCCGTGATTGGGTGTGACACGGTGGCCTTTCGGATTCCGTGGTCACGCTGGGCACGCAGGACCGTAGCTGGAGCGAGACGTCCTCGAATGCACAACGATGTGTATTCACACGCGAATGACTCTGGGCTGGCCTTCAGGCATGGCGACGTGTCGTGCGCCTCGCGAAGATGGGGGCTTTGGCTGGTCGATCGATAGGTGGATTGTGGCGAAGGGCCTGGTTCTGGAGCGTCCTTGATGGGATGCGCCTGGTGCAGGCCATGTTTCTCGGGCGGCGTGGCCCGGGGGCGACTCGTCGGACAAGTACGCTTGCCCGGCCCGGCGCGTTTTCTCGATAATGACTGGCTGTCGGGCCCGATCGCGAGGGCCGGGACTGTGCCTCGGGCGATCCGACGGACTCGAAAAGGGGCTCTACTCCGTGAAGATTGCAGTGATCGGGACCGGATACGTTGGCCTGGTACAGGGCACCTGTCTGGCCGAAAGTGGTAACGATGTCGTCTGTGTCGACAAAGTTGCGGCCAAGATCGAAGGGCTCAATCGAGGGAAGATTCCCATCTACGAGCCGGGCCTGGCTGAATTGGTGCATCGGAACGTCCGCGATGGACGGCTGAAGTTCACGACCGAGCTCGCCTCAGGGATAGCCGAGGCCGAGATCATTTTCATCGCGGTCGGCACGCCGCAGGGCGATCACGGAGGCGCGGACCTCAGCGGCGTCTGGACGGTCGGCCGCCAGGTCGCCCAGGCTCTTACCGGCCCAAAGATCGTCGTGGTGAAGAGCACGGTTCCGGTCGGTACTAACGCCGAACTTGCCCGGTTGATGGCCGAGGTGACTGAGATTCCCTTCGACGTCGCCAGCAACCCGGAGTTCCTCAAGGAAGGCGCCGCGATCGATGATTTCAACAAGCCCGATCGCGTGGTTGTCGGCGTTCGTCGCGAGGAGGTCGCCGAGCGGCTCCACGAACTCTACGCCCCATTCCTTCGCACCGACCGGCCGTTTCTGGTCATGTCGCCCGAAAGCGCCGAGATGACCAAGTACGTCGCCAACTGCCTCCTCGCCACGAAGATTAGCTTCATCAACGAGATGGCCAACCTCTGCGAAGCCTACAGTGCCGACGTCAACGACGTCCGCCGCGGGATCGGCCATGACCAGCGGATTGGCTTCCACTTCCTGTTTCCGGGCGTCGGCTACGGCGGAAGCTGCTTCCCCAAGGATATCCGCGCCGTGATCCACATGGCACAGTCGCGCGGGCTACCCGCGCGGATGATGGAGGCCGTGGATTCGGTGAACGAGGCTCAGAAGGAGGTTCTCTTCCGCAAGGTCTCCCAGCACTTCGGCGGCGACCTTCGAGGCAAGACAATCGCCGTCTGGGGACTGGCCTTCAAACCGAGGACCGACGACATCCGCGAGGCCCCGGCCCTGGTCCTGATCGACGCCCTGCTCACCGCTGGCGCCGAGGTCCGCGTTCACGACCCCGAGGCGATTCCCAACGTTCGCGAGATCTACGGCGACCGTATCGCCTATTGCGACCGCCCCTACGGCGCTCTTGAACAGGCCGACGCGCTTGCCGTCGCCACCGAGTGGAATGAGTTCCGCAACCCAGACTTCGAGGTCATGCGCCGCCTGATGCGACAGCCCGTCATCTTCGACGGCCGGAACGTCTACGACCCCGAGCGTATGACCACTCTGGGCTTCTCCTACCAGGGCATCGGCCGGATTGGCTAACCCTGGGCAACCAACCACTGAAGTCGGGAGACCGATTCCGAGCAACCACGAAAAAACACGAAGGACACGAAAACGGAGAAACCGAGAAGGAGGCCCTGGGGCCTGTTCGCTCGATTCTCGGCGGAGGACCGGACCGCGAACCGTAAGAGAGTCGATCCGAGTAGGTCGCAGCCTCGAATCACTTTTCTGGTTTTTCCTCTTTCGTGCCTTTCGTGTTATTTCGTGGTTGCTCTTCGTTCCCTGGTTTTCCGGTTCCGCGCCGTAGGTGGTTGCTCTTGGTTCCCCCTTCAGTCCGGGAGGAATCAGGCCGAGGGCGCCGGCGACGACTCGGCCGGCTCGACGCGGAGGACGTCCACCAGCGGGACGGTGACGGTCCGATCGTGCATCGGCTCCGGGTCGTTCGGCCGAACCAGCGCGATCGCGACCGTGCTGGCCCCGACGATCGCCATCTCGGGATGGCGGACCTCGAACCGCCGGCCATCGGTCAGCACCAGTCGAAAGCGGCGGAACGGCTGCCGACGCAGGTGCTCGATCAGGTCTTTCGATCGCATCAGGTACGCCTCCAACCGGGGGCTCTCAGAGTCCAGCACACCATTGTAACACCGCGGATCAAGAGCGGCGAGGCCCCGTTGCGCGTTTGGCGATTCAGCAACCCGACAAGCGGCCCTGAGGTGACCGGCTGGCGAACCTCGTCACACCGGCCGAAAAGGCCCGGAACTCTCCAGACTGCCCTTGGCTCCGGCGCGTTCTACTCGGTATATTGGTAATTTCCCGCTGCCCCCAGTCCCAATGGCGGATCGCCCCGATGCGACCAGGGTCCGGCGGCCGATCAAGAAGGCAGGCCGATCGCGTGGTGCGCTCGGCCCCGGTTGTCGGAATGGGCCCGGCGGCCTTCGGTACCGATGGTCCCCCCAAAGATGAATGGGAGAACTGGCCTGTGGTGAAGCTACGCGTGCGTGCCGGCGAGTCGATCCAGGAGGCGGTCCGCCGCTTCCGCAAGCTCTGCGAACGAAGCGGCCTCCGCAAGGAAATGCGTCGAAAGGCCTACTACGAGAAGCCCAGCGAGCGCCGGCGCCGCGAGGAACTCAAGCGACTCCGCAAGGCCCGCCAGCATCAGACCTCCCGCGTCTGATCCCTCCCGGAGCGGCCCGGTTCCTTTCCCGGGCCAACCCCTCTCGCCCAGTATCACCGAACAGGCAAAATCCTTCCGACCCGCCCGGGGAGCTCTGGCTCCCCCTCTTCTCCATCTTTCCGCGACAGAACACCTCCTCGATTCTCTGCCACGATCCGTTCCCTGAATTGCCCACCTTGCCCTTGCTATCCAGAGGGTACTACCCGTCGTCCTGACGGCAGGATACGCTGGATGGATTCGCAACGTAGTTTTTGCGGATCCAGCGAGGGCGACGATCGAGGTGCAACTCATGCGGACGAAATGGCTCGGGGCTGGTCTGACGGTATGTTTATGTTGTGGATCGATGGCCTGGCTCCCGGCGCGGGGGCAGGATCGGCCCGACGATTCGCGGGGTGGAGAGGCGAAGAAGGACGATGCCGAGGGCTCGGCGCGGCCGACTCGGCCGGAGCGTCGGATTCGGCCGTATGACCGGGTGATCACGAAGGAGGCGAAGACCTCGCCGGGGCTCTTCCTGGTCCACCGGATCGAGGACAAGGTTTTCTTCGAGGTTCCGACGTCCGAGCTGGGCAAGGAGATGCTCTGGGTCACGCAGCTCGAGCAGACTCAGACGGGCTACAGCCACGCGGGCGAGCCGGTTGGGGATCGGGTTGTCCGCTGGGAGCAGCGCGGGGAGGATCTTCTGCTTCGCGATGTCCGTTACGAGATTCGGGCCGACGTGGACGACCCGATCCAGGGTGCGGTGAAGGCGACGTCGATGGAGCCGATCATCGCGGTTTTGCCGATCCAGGCGTATGGGAAGGATAAGCGGCCGGTGGTCGAGGTGACCTCGATCTTCACCGGTGACCTTCCAGAGTTCACGGCCCGTCGGCGGCTGGGGGCCAGCGGTGTCGACCCGCGTCGAACGTTCATCGAGAAGGTCAAGGCGTTCCCGACGAACATCGAGGCGAAGGTTCTGGTGACCTACCGGACCGGCGGTGGCGGTGGTGGAATGGGCGGTCCTGGCGGTCCAATCCCGGGCGGCGGTGGTCGCGAAGGTTCCGTCACGGTGATGCTCCACCACAGCCTGATCGACCTGCCTGAGAAGCCGATGCGGCCCCGCCGATACGACGACCGGGTCGGGTACTTCACCGTCTCGTTTGAGGACTACGGGAGCCTGAAGCACCAGGTGGAAGAGGTCCGATACATCACCCGGTGGCGGCTGGAGAAGAAGGACCCGAAGGCGGCCGTTTCGGAGCCGAAGAAGCCGATCGTTTTCTACCTCGGCCGCGAGATCCCGGCTCGGTATCGCCCCTGGATCAAGAAGGGCGTCGAGGCCTGGCAGCCCGCCTTCGAGAAGGCCGGGTTCAAGAACGCGATCCTGGCCAAGGAACCCCCCACGCCTCAGGAAGATCCCGACTGGGACGCCGAGGACGCCCGGTACTCTTCGATCCGGTGGCTCCCCTCCACGATCGAAAACGCCTACGGTCCCCACGTCAGCGACCCCCGGACCGGCGAGATCCTCGAGGCCGACATCCGGATGTATCACAACATCCTCAAGCTCGTCCGCGACTGGTACTTTGTCCAGGCTTCGCCCAACGATCCGAAGGCCCAGTCGCTTCCGCTCTCCGACGAGCTGATCGGTGAGCTTTTGCAGTATGTGACCTCGCACGAGGTCGGCCACTCGCTCGGCTTTCGGCACAACATGAAGGCCAGTTCGAGCTACACCGTCGAACAGCTTCGAAACAAGGAGTTCACCAAAAAGTTCGGCGTCGAGGCCTCGATCATGGACTACGGCCGGTTCAACTACGTCGCCCAGCCCGGCGACGGTGCCCGCCTGATCCCGATCATCGGCCCCTACGACGACTTCGCCGTTGAGTGGGGCTATCGCGAGTTCCCCGACGCGAAGACGTATGAGCAGGAAAAGAAGGAACTGGCGAAGATCACCGCGCGGCAGCTTGAGGACCGAAAGCTTCGGTTCGGCGATCCCGACCCGGCGGAAGACCCCTCGCAGCAAACCGAGGACCTCGGCTCCGACCCAATCCGAGCAACCGAATTCGGACTGAAGAACATCGACCGCGTCGCCGGCTTCCTCGTCAAGGCCACGGCGAAACCGAACGAGAACTACGAGCTGCTCGGCGAGATGTATGAGCAACTCCTCGGCCAGCGGCGCCGGGAGCTTGGGCACGTCGCCAACCTTGTCGGCGGCTTCGTTCGGGCGAACCTCTGGTATCCCGAGGGGAAGAAGGTCTTTGACCCGATTCCGGCCGACCAGCAGAAAAAGGCGGTGAAGTTCCTGATCGAGAACGGCCTGCGCATGCCTCCCTCACTGGTCTCCCCCGAGATCCTCGACCGCCTCGAATCGCACGGGATGGCCGAGAGAATCCTCGCCTCGCAGCAGGCGATCCTCCGGGCCCTGGTGAGCAAGGCCCGGATCGATCGGATGAGCGAATTCGAGGCGCGATCGAAGGACGCCTACAAACCGGCCGACCTCTTCGGCGACCTTTTTGAAGGAATGTTCTCCGATCTGAGGCTCCAGCCGGGCAAGCCGATCGAGGTCGACCTCTACCGTCGGAACCTGCAGCGGGCCTACGTCGATCTTCTGGCCGGCTTCCTTGAGAATCCGGCCGACGACAGCGATCTGCCCGCCCTGGCACGTCACTCGCTCCAGAGGGTCCAGAAGGAGCTGCCCGACGCCAGGGTGATGATCGAGACCAGCCCGACGGTCCGGGCTCACCTGACCGACCTCCGGACCCGCGCCGAGCACGCGCTCGATCCGATCCCGTCGGCCCCGAGATCCGACCGTTCGCCGGTCGTCCTGCCGTCGCGTCGCCGTGGGGCAACATCGGCCGATCAAAATTGAACATCCTTGACGCGGGCCGGCAACATCGCCGGTCCGCGTCTGCCGAAAAACCACGTCATGTTGAAATTAAACCACGGAATCTTGATAGCATTTTCGCACAGTCGTATCCTGCACGAGGTGAAAGGCAAATTGAGCCTTTTGTGAACCACCTCGGAGAAGACTGGAATCCCATCGGTGTCGTGGGGTCCGGTCCATGCGGAGCAGCGCACCATGCGAAGACTCGCTGTCCTGACCCTGGCGGCCATCGCGGCCGTCTCCCTCGCCGGCGAGTCCGTCGCCGGATCCGTCGATTACACCTTCTCGTTTACCTCGGGAACGGGCGTCACTCCCACGGTCCAGGCGGGCGGGACGCTGGAACTCACCCTCAATTCAGGTAGCACCGATCAGTATACGGTTACGGGTGCCCTCAACGTCACGATCAGCGGGACCGCGATTGGTCCTACATCGGAGTCGCTTACCCTTGTGCCTAACACGAATGCGCCAAATTCGATGAACGACCCCACGTCTGGGATCGTTTTTGATAACCAGATCGTCCTAGCAAACGGATCCAAATTGCTTAACGATTTTGGTTTGCTGTTCTCCGGTCCCAGCAATCTTTATGTGAATTTTTATACGCCAACCCAGAACAGCGCGGATTTTGCCTTGCTCAATAACAACGGTACAAATACGAATACTATTGGGGGAGTGTTTGCGCTGTCTGTTCCGGAACCCTCGTCGTTCATCCTGGCGGCGACGGCTATCGTCCCGGCAATCGCGACAGCGGCCCGACGTCGGCGTCGGGCTCGGGCGGCTCACTGATCCACAAGGAATCTCGGCTCTCGGCGCCCGGGCGCTGACCTTTCGGGGTTGCGTCCGGGCGTCTCCCCCGGCTCTGTCTTGCCGGGCGGCTCGGGGTTCTCCGCTTCTCCACGATCCTCAAGGAATCTCGGCTCTCGGCGCCCGGGCGCTGACCTTTCGGGGTTGCGTCCGGGCGTCTCCCCCATTGGGATCATGACGACAAACCGAGGGCTTTCCGCTTCTCCTGGATGAACGCCAGGTGGTGCGGGACGTGATCGCTCGCGAGTCGGACGATCTGCTCGAGGGTGAGCAGCCCGCGCTGGCTGTGGACGGCGGGACGCGACCAGGCCGATTCGGGGAGTGAACGCAGCACCCTCGCCATCTCCCGACGCATGGCTTCCATCAGGTTCAGTTCTTCTTCGATATCGGCGTCGTGATACGGAAGCGCCGCGGCGAACCGATCCGCGTCGAAGCCGATCAAAAGCGGCTTCTCCTCGGCGATGGTCCGTTTTATCCGGTGGCAGAGAGTCTGGTCGGTGTCGACCAGGTGGCCGACGACCTCGAGCGTGCTCCATCTGCCCGGAACGGGGCGAGCGCGGAGTTGATCGGGGGTCATCTCGGCGACCGCCGCGCGCAGAAGGGGCAGGCTCTCCAGGTATGATGCGATCAGGGCTTCGTGGGTCTCGGCCATCGCGATCCTTCCTTCCTCGGAGTCTGGGGTATCGGGTAAACTGGTTCGGTCGGCATTCGGGGACCGATTTTCCCCCGCGCGAACCTCCGGAGGCAACGGCCATCTTGCCCGTCGAACGCCTGCTGAGTGAGTCGGAGATCCGCAACCGGATGGTGGTCCTGGGCCGCCAGATCGAGGACGATTATCGCGATCGTCCGTTGACGATCGTCGCCGTCCTCACCGGCAGTCTGATCGCCCTGGCCGACCTGATCCGGCAGATCCGGATTCCGCTCCGGATCGCGCTGGTGCAGGCGAGCAGTTACCGGGGCGCCACGACCTCCGCCACGACGCTCGTGATCAACGAGGCGTTCGCGCCCGATGTGACCGGCCGGGATGTTCTGCTGCTCGACGACATCCTCGACACCGGCCAGACGCTCGCCGCGCTGGTGCGGCACATCCAGGACCGGGGCGCTCGAAGCGTTCGGACGGCCGTATTGCTTCGCAAGGTCGGCCGGCAGGTTGTCCCGATCGAGCCCGACTATTGCGGATTCGTCATCCCCGATGCCTTCGTCGTCGGCTACGGTCTCGATTACGACGACGATTATCGGCACCTGCCGTATGTCGGCGTTTTGAGCCAATAGGCGGCCGGGATGCGACCCCTTCGACTCGCTCTGTTGACCCGCCGTTATCCTCCGCTCATCGGCGGCGCTGAGAAGCTTCTTAGCTACCTGGCCGGCGCGCTCGCGGCCGAGGGTGCCGAGGTCACCGTACTGACCTCGCGGACGCCAGGCCTGAACCTGCCGGCGCACGAGGAGGTCGCGATCGATCGCGGACAGGGCCGGCTGACGATCGAACGTCTCTCCACCTCGCCGCTCCGGTTCGTGGGAACCTATCTCTACATGCGGAACCTCGCGCGGTGGTTCGACCGCAACTCGATCGATATGGCTTATGTGTCGATGCTGAAGCACGACGCTTATGTCGCGGTCGGCGCGGGGCGCCGGCTGGGGTTTCCGGTGGTTCTCCGTCCCGAGGGCGCCGGCGCGACCGGAGACATCGCCTGGCAATCGTGGGGAACCTTCGGTCTTCAAATCCGGCGCCGGTGTCGCGAGGCCACGGCGATCGTCGCGATCTCGAAGGCGATCGAGGCCGAGCTGGCCGGCGTCTGGCCCGAGGGCACGGGTCCGCGTCCGGCGATCGTCTCGATTCCGAACGGCGTGCCGGTTCCCCCGGAATCCTGGCGGCGTCGACCCGACTGGCGATTGTCGCCAAGAGCGGCGTACGTCGGTCGCCTGGCGTCCGAGAAGGGGCTCGACACGCTGATCGACGCCTGGCCGACGGTGCGCGCGGCTCATCCCTCGGCCGGCCTGATCCTGATCGGCGAGGGGCCCGAGCGGGCCGCCTTGCAGCAGCGCGCGCGGGACCGGAATCTCTCGATCGGCCCGGGTCAGGCCGTGGAGTTCGCCGGCACGCTCGCGGATCCGGCCGCCGCGCTCCGCGAGGCGGATCTCTTCGTGCTTCCCTCGCGTGAAGAAGGAATGAGCGTCGCCTTGTTGGAAGCGATGGCGATCGGAATTCCGCTGGTCGCCTCGTCGATCCCGGGGAATCGTCGGATCGTCGCCGACTTCAAGCACGGCCGGCTTGCCCCGCCGGACGACCCCGGCGCGCTCGCTTGCGTGATCCTCGAACAGTGGTCGAACTTCGACCGGGCCTTTCACATGGGTCGCGCGGCGAGGAGCCGCGTCGAGCACGAGTTCTCGATCCGCCGTGTAGCGCGGGATCACCTGCGGCTCTTCGAGCGGCTTTCGGAACCACGGACCACGGATAACGGACCAAGATGTTAAAAGTCCTGCAATTGATCCCGACGCTCGACCGATCGGGGGCTGAGAAGCAGATGGTGATGCTGGCGAAGGGCCTGCCGCGCGACCGGTTCGAGGTCGAGGTGGCGGCGCTCACGCGATCCGGTCCGCTGGAGTCGGAATTGCGCGAGGCCGGCATCCCTCTGACGGTGATCGGCAAGACGTGGAAGGTCGACCCGTTCGCGCTGGCCCGGCTCTCTCGATTCCTGAAGGCGGGTCGATTCGACGTGGTGCAGACCTGGATCTTCGCGGCGAACGCGTATGGCCGGGTAGCCGCGCGGCGGGCGGGCGTGCCGGTGGTGGTTGTCTCGGAGATGGCGGTCGATCTGTGGAAGGGGCGATCCGAGCGGTGGGTCGATCGGAAGCTGGCGACCTGGTGCGACCGGCTGGTCGGCAACTCGAACGCGGTCGTCGACTTCTACCGAGGGCTCGGCGTTCCCAACGACCGGCTTGCGATGATCTATTCAGGGATCGGCGACGAGGAACCGCCCGAGATCAACCGAGACGCCGTCCGCGCCGAGCTGGGCTTCCCGGCCGGCGCCCCGATGGTGCTCTTCGCGGGGCGGCTCGCCGAACAGAAGGGTGTGGATGTGTTGCTAAAGGCACTCGACCTGGTGCAGCACGTTCAGCCCGACGTCCGAACCGTGATCGCGGGCGACGGTCCGTTGCGCGACCGGCTCTGTCGGACGGCCTCGGCGTACCGGCTCGACGATCGGGTCCGGTTCGTCGGTCATCGCGAGGATATTCCTCGATTGCTGGCCGCGGCTGACATGGTTGTCTTGCCGAGCGTTTATGAGGGGTTGCCGAACGTGGTCCTGGAGGCGATGCGGTCGCGGAAGCCGGTGGTGGCGACCTCGGCGCCCGGGACGACCGAGGTGGTGGTCGACGGTCAGACCGGGATCCTGGTCCCGATCGGCGATCAGGTGAAGCTGGCACGCGCGATCCGCGACCTCGCCCGCGACCCCGAGCAGGCGCGCCGGCTCGGCGAGGCGGGCCGCGCCCGGGTCGAGGCGGATTTCCGGGCATCGGACATGGTCGAGCGGTTCGCCTCGCTGTATGTGGAGCTGGCTCGGGCCAGGGGCATCCGAGATTGACCGTGCCATCGTTCGGATGCAGGATGATTGAGGAGGTTTGAGCGAAAATCGGGAGGCCCAGGGCATGGAACCGATCCGAGAACTGGCGGATGCAATCTATCGGGAGCGGGTGCTGCGTGCCCGTCGGACGCCGATCGAACATAAACTCCGGGCTGGCGGGGAACTATTCGAGGAGGTCTGCCAGCGGATGGCCGACGGGCTCCGCGACGAGAACCCAGGGGCCGACGAAGCGACGATTCAGGATCTATTGAGGCGGCGGCTGGCCCTGGTTCGGCGGTTGGAGTATCCGGCGCGATGAACAATGAAGCGACCCTCTTCGCCATCGACGCTCTCGAAATCTGCGGCATTTCCTACATGCTGGTCGGCTCTTATTCCAGCAATGCCTATGGGGTCGCGCGGGCGACGCAGGATGCCGACTTCGTGGTTGAGTTGGGCGACACGTCGATTGTCGAACTGGGGAATCGGCTCGCGCCGTCGATCCGAATCGATCCGCAAATGAGCTTTGAAACGGTAACGATGACGCGCCGATATATGGCCGAGGTGGTCGGCACCCCGTTCCGAATCGAGTTCTTCATCCTGGACTTCGACCCGTACAACCAGGAGCGCTTCCGACGCCGGCGCCAGGTGAGCCTGATGGGCCGGCCGATCTGGATCCCCTCGGTCGAGGACGTGATTGTCACCAAGATTCGCTGGGCCTTCCTCGGGAATCGGTCGAAGGACCGAGACGATGTCCGCGACGTGATCGCCGTACAGGCCGATCGGATCGACTGGGATTACGTTCATCGATGGTGCGAGGAGCATGGCACCCGGGCGCTCCTCGACGAGATCCGGGCCTCGATCCCGCCGATTGAGTCGGTCGAGTGACTGCCGGGGCGGTCCGATCCGCGTCGGAGCGAGGCCGGGCCTGCGTGTGGAGACCTCGGACATGGGCAACCACATGAAGGGCTGCAGTTGCCGCCGCTGCCGTATGGGCATGCACACCAAATATGGCGGGAGGCTGCTCCAGAAGCTGATCCGCGGCGCCAGGCGGAAGGCGAAGGCGAAGCTTCGGCAGGGCGAAGAGCCCGACCCATGTACGTCCCGCGGATACACCGACTGAGATCAAGGATTCGAAGCCCCGGATCAGGGCGCCGGGACCACCTCGCCCGATCGGCTCGGTTTCTCCTCGGTGGCCGCCGGCGAGCGGAGCCGCTCGATCATCGAGGTATAGGCCAGCGTCAGGCGTCGACGGCTCAAGAGACCCAGCAGCCGCGTCCGGTCGTCGTGGTGGACCACCGGCAACTCGTCGACGTTTAGCTCGGTCATCCGCCGGAGCGCCGTGTGGAGGTTGTCGTCGGGCGTCACGGTCAGAACGGGCCGGTGCGCCAGGTCGTCGGCGAGGACCAGCGGGCCCCAGTCGGACCCGATCAGGGCCAGCCGGAGGTCGCGGAGGGTAAAAATCCCCGAGAGCTTCCCCTGGCGGTCGACCACCGGGAAGAGCGTCTCGGTGGATTGCGCTACCAGGTGGATCAACTGGCGGAACGGCGTCGCCGCCGGGACGACCTCGATCCCCTCGGTCCGGAACCCAACCTCGTCGACGCGAAGTTGCTCCAGCACGTCGATGACGAAATCCCCCTGGTGGGCCGGGCTATCGATCGGCGTGGGGACCTGTTCCTCGTAGATTGTCCAGCGTCGCGAGAGGGCCATGTTCAGCCCGCAGGCGAGCATCAGCGGGACGAGCAGGCTGTACGACCCGGTCATCTCGCTAACCATCACGATCGAGGTGAGCGGTGTCTTGGAGACCCCGGCGAAGAAGCCCCCCATCCCGACCAGGACGAACGCCGCCGGCTCGAGGTGCGCACTGGGAAACAGGTAATCGAGGAACTGTCCGCAGGCGCCGCCGATCATCCCGCCGATCAGGATCGAGGGCCCGAAAACGCCGCCACTGCCGCCCGAGCTGATCGTCAACCCGGTCGCCAGGATCTTCAGCAGGGCGAGCGTGAGCAAAAGCCGGGTCCCCATCTGCGGGACGAAGATGGCGGCCGGGTCGTCGGCGAGTTGCGGCGGCATTCCAATGGCTCCCCACTGGACCCATCCGTATCCGCCGGTCATCACCTGAGGATAGGCCAGGGCCATCAGCCCGAGCAGCAGTCCGCCGACGGCCGGCTTGAGCTGCCGGGGGATCGGCATCGGCTTGAAGAACCGGTCGCGCAGGCCGTAGAAGACCCGGACGTACAGCCAGCCCACGGCCGTGCAAAGCAGCGTCAAGATCGTGTACAACGGCAACTCGCCCAGGCCTGAAAACGTGATCTTCGGCAGCAAAAAGATCGGCTGTGGTGTGATGAAGAGCGCAAAAGTCGAATAGGCGACAATCGAGCTCGCCAGGCAGGGGAGCAGCGCCGCCGACTCGAACGCCGTTGACGCATAAAGGACCTCGCCGGCGAAGAGCGCCCCGCCGAGTGGTGCCCGGAAGATGGCGCCGACGCCTCCGGCCGCCCCGGCGAGCATCAACAATCGTCGGTCGGTGGGTGAAAGCCGGAGCCATCCGGCCAGCACCGAGCCGAACCCGGCGCCGATCTGCGCGATGGGACCTTCCTGCCCGGCCGATCCGCCGGTTCCCATCGTGATGATCGAGGCAATCGCCTTGATGATCGGCACCCGCCCCCGGATGGCCCCGCCGCCCCGGTGGAACGCCCGGATCATCGCGTCGGTTCCGTGCCCCTCGGCCTCGGGCGCCAGGGTAAACACCAGCACCCCCGAAATCAGCCCGCCGATCGTCGGAACCAGCACGATCAGCCACCACGGATAAGGATACGTGATCGGGTGCGGGCCGTCTTCCAGCGTCGACGGCCGCTGGAAATGCAGTAGGCCACCGAGAATCTCGTGATAGGTGAACTGCAACGAGACCAGAAAGACGACCGCCCCGAGACCGGCGATCAGACCGACCACCGGACTCCAGATCGCCACCCGACCGATCCGTTTCGACGACCAGAGCCCCGAGAGCTGGTCGAAAAACGCCCGAAGCTTTCCGGCGAGGTCTCCGTCTGGACTCGCCGTCGAACCGTCTTTGCCCGGCTCCATTTCTGGGTGGTCCTCGTCGCTGATCTCTGGTGGGGGCGGTGGGATTTTCAGCGCGCGAGGACGGGGGATCGGTGGATCGATCCCCCCAACCCGCGCCGGGCTCTCTACCATTCCATCCGATCCCAGGCTCCGCGTCCAGCGATCCTCTTCAGGATGTCGTCGAACGGCACCCTTCTCGACCCGATCTCGCCCTTTGCCGGCCCATCCGCCGCTCGTCAACGTGGAGCGAACGAAGGTATACTCCCAGGCGGGGAAATCATCATCTCGATCGAGGGGCCGCGTCGCGTGCAGACCCTCTGACCGTCGGGGATTCTTTCGATGTGCGGCATCTGCGGCGCGGTCTGGACGGATCGCGGCGACGCCCTCTCCGGGGCCTCGCTCGCCTCGATGATGGACCGCCTGGTCCACCGCGGTCCCGACGATTCCGGGACGCACCTCGACCCATTCGCCGCGCTGGGCTTCCGCCGGCTCTCGATCCTCGACCTGGCCGGCGGCCATCAACCGCTTTCCAACGAGGACAGCACCATCTGGGTGGCCTTCAACGGCGAGATCTACAACTTCCCCGCGCTTCGGCACCGCCTGGAAGCACGCGGCCACACGCTCCGGTCGCAGGGGGATACCGAGGTTCTGGTCCACCTTTACGAGGATGAGGGGACCAAAATGTTCGGCCTGCTCCGGGGGATGTTCGCCCTCGCGATCTGGGACGCCCCGCGCCGGACGCTCGTCCTCGCTCGCGACCGGATGGGCCAGAAGCCGCTCGTCTACCGGCACGACCCAGCGCGTGGTCGGATCGCCTTCGCCAGCGAACTGAAGGCGCTGCTGGCCCTCCCCGACGAGTTCGTCCCCCGCCGCGTCGACCCAATCGCGCTCGATCAATATCTCTGTTATGGATACGTCCCCGCCCCGAGGACGATTCTGGAGGGCGTCGCCAAGCTCCCGCCGGCACACTTCGCGACGTTCCACGAAGGCCGGCTCTCGATTGAGCGTTACTGGTCGCCCGACTGGAACGCCGAACGACGCCGCCCCATCGCCGATGACATCGAGGAGCTGCGCGAAACCCTGGGCGATGCGGTCCGCGAACAGATGGTCGCCGATGTCCCGCTGGGGGCGTTCCTCTCGGGCGGGATCGACTCGACGATCATCGTCGGCCTGATGCAGCGGGCGTCGTCGCGGCCGGTGAAGACATTCGCGATCGGATTTCCCGATCCTCAATATGATGAAACGAGCTATGCGGAAACCGCCGCGAAATTCCTGGGGACCGAGCATCAGACGTTCCGGGTCGAGCCGAGGGCCTGGGAGACGATCCCGGATCTGGCCTGGCATTTCGACGAGCCGTTCGCCGACAGCTCAGCGCTGCCGACCTGGTACGTCGCGCGCGAGACCCGCCGAGCGGTGACGGTGGCGCTCACCGGCGATGCCGGCGACGAGCTGTTTGGCGGCTACGACCGATACCGGGCCCTCGTTCTGACCGAGCTGATTGGCCGGCTCCCCGCCGGTCCGCGCCGGATGCTGGGTGGAACGATAACGCGCGTCCTGCCGCGATCGACCCGGCCAAAAACGAGGCTCCGCTCGCTGCATCGTTTGCTGGAGCACATCGACGAGCCGGCCGAATCGCGCTACCTCGGCTGGATGACCACGTTCGACGAGCCCGCCCGTCTGGCCCTTTACACCGACGATCAGCTCGACCGCCTCGCCTCGGCGACCGACGCCGATCCGGCGATGTCCGACCCGGCCTCGCTGCTTTCCGCGGCGTTCGCCGCGGCCCGCCGCCGCGACCCCGCGACCCGTGCCATGATCGCCGATATGCTAACCTATCTTCCCGGCGATCTGCTGGTGAAGGTAGACATCGCAAGCATGGCACACTCGCTGGAGTGCCGGGGGCCGTTTCTGGATCACCGGGTCGTCGAACTGGCCGCCGCGATGCCGATCGACCGAAAACTCCGGCTAAGGCCGGGCCGGTCGAAGGTGGTTCTCAAAGAGGCGTTCGCCGACCTGCTTCCACCTCCGATCCGATCCCGCCGCAAGATGGGCTTCGGCGTCCCGCTGGCGCGCTGGTTCCGCGAGGATTTGAAGGACGAGCTACGATCGGTCCTGCTCGACCCGGCGTGCCTGAATCGTGGAATCTTCCGCCCGGAAGCCGTCCGCGACCTGGTCGAGCATCACGCCGACGGCCGACGCGACCACGCCCCTCGCCTCTGGGCGCTCCTGATGCTGGAATGGTGGTTTCGGAGGCATCTGGATTGAGCGACGTGAGGAGCGTTTGAGATATAAATCGTCCCCCTCGCCGAACAGAAGGCGAAATTGAGCGAGTATCTCGACGAGTGCGGCGCCGAGGGACCGATTGTCATTACCCGCAACGGCAAGACGGCGGTGGTTCTCGTCGTCCCCACGGATGACGACGACCTGGAGCGCATCCTGCTGGGGCGCTTCCCACGGTTTCGAGCCCTCCTTGATCGGTCCCGGAGGAGCCTCGAGGCCGGCAAGGGGCTGTCCGAGGCCGACTTCTGGAAAACCGTCCGCATACGATCGAGGGCCCGGAAGGCCGCCGGTCAATCGCAGTGAGGATCGTCGATCACCGGCTTCAATCGGGCCGGCGATCGAATTCGGCAAGTTCGACCAAGGTCATGGCGAGACTCGGAATTCCCGGCCGACGAATCGACCGGTGGTTCTCGTCCCGTCGGCGTCGACGCGGACGATCAGTCCTGACGAGCCTGGGACCGGCTCATAATGCGGGAACGGCCGGGTGGCGAGATATCCGGCGAGGCGTCGGCGCCCCGCCTCCGATTCGACCGAGGCCAGGCATTCGGAGAGCGGGACGGACCCGTCGGCACGCGTCCGGTCGGGGAGTCGGCCGCCTTCGAGCAAGGGTTCTATGGCCCGGCCAAGCTGCGCCCACGACTCGATTTGATCGGCGATCGAACGGCCCGCGACCTGCCCGATCGCCCGGGCCTCGTGGATCAGCTCATCAGAGATCTCGACGGGTTGGCTCATGGGTTCATCGTAGCCGACCCTCTCGGAGACCGGCAAGGGATCGATTTCATCCAATCTTTTCCGCGCCGCTGAGCGTGAAGATCGTATTCCGGAATGCCTTCAGCTCGGGACAGGCGCGGGCTGAGACAAGCAGGTCCTTGTCCCGGAGGATGCGGGCGGCATCGCATGTCTTGCTGTAGGCGCGTCCGGTCTTCCCCGTCCGGAAGGCCTCGATGAACCGGCGTGAAGGTGGGTTCCCGTGATTGACCTGCTCGGGCGACGACCAGTGCGCCTTGAGGTTCGATCCGGCGAGTCTCTGGATCTTGTCCCAGTAAGGGAGCAGCCAGGCTTCGAAGTCGTGCTGGGCCGCGTGCGGGTGGAATCGGTCTTCGAGTCCGACCCACTGTCGCATCTTCTCCCGGGCATCGGCGGCATCGGCAAAGTCCGGGGGATTGGTGCCCGTATAGACGGCGGTCAGGGCTATGACAGCATCGGCGGGTTCTCGACCGGTCGTGAGCAGGAGATGCACTTCCCGCTTCAGGCGGCCTTCCTTCGGAATGCGTCCGTCCTAAGGCTGGAAGTCCAATCGAGGCATTCGACCGGCCAATCGCGCTTCGAGGAAGGTCCGGAGATGCCCCTTGAAGGCCCTTTCGGTCTTTCCTTCGACCATGATGGCGATCTTCATGCCCGGCCTCCGATCCGGCCGAGTCGCCCGACCTCATCGAGTGTGTACTCCTTCAGCCATTCCCCGATGTCGAGCTGATCGGCTCGATGGGCCTGTACGGCCCCCTGCTCGTCCACGTCCAGTGCGACGACTTCTTCCGGCTCAAGAAATCGGATGAGCCGATCGGCGTGCGATGCCACGACGATCTGGGCGCGAGACGTCGCCTCGCGGAGCAGTTCGGCCAGGATGCTCAGCAACTCAGGGTGAAGGCTCACTTCCGGCTCGTCGATCAGCACGACGCCCGTCAGGCCTGGGCTCTGAAGCAAGGTCGCCAGCCAGAGGAATCGGAGCGTCCCCTCCGAGAGCTGGTTCATGTAAAAGGGTTGCGAGAAGTTGCTATCCTTCCACGTCATCGCCAGAGTGCCCGCGGCGACCGGCGGGAATTGCAGCCGAACAAATCCCGGGAACGCCGTCCTCAGCGCATCCTCGATCGCCTCGTATCGGTCGGGCTCAGTCTGTTGCATGCCGAACAGGCAGGAAATCAGGTCTTCGCCGTCTTTCCCGGGCAGCGGGGCCGGGCGCATCGGCTGGGGCATGCGAACGGGGGCGCGGGGGCCGACATCCAGGGAATGATAATAAGTGAACGAACTCAGGAAGGCTCGGACCTTCTCAAGGGAGAACAGGTTCCTGGGGACCTGCGAGAGTGCGGTCTCGGACCGATTGTAATTCCAGGTCGGATGGACGGCGGCCCCGTGCGGAGTCCTTCGGTACTGGATCAGGCCGTTGCGTGCCTCGACGTAGGCGAACTGGTCGTTTGCCAGACGCTCGCGAATGATCTCGTACGAGATCCCGCTGAATCCCAGCTCCAGCTCGTAGGCGACCTCCGCCATGCCTGGCTCCCGAGTCGTGAGCCGGAAGACGATCCGGTCGGCCCTTCCTGCCGAGAGGACGGACGAAAGGCCGCCGAACTCGCGGAGGCGGGAGTCGAGCCCTCCCGATGCCGAGGAGGCGAGAAGCGAGAAGACGTCGAGCAGCGAGGTCTTCCCGCTCCCGTTGGCCCCGATCAGGACGTTGAGCGGTCGGAATTCCAGGTCGAGGTCGACCAGACGACGAAACCCCTGCACCCGGATGCTATGGAAGTATTCCATGGCTCACCTCCGGTCCCAAGTATCCATCCCGAGGATCTCCTACGCCCCCCCGTGCCGGCAGCGCCGGTTGTCGGGCCTCGATCGTGGGTTGTTCCTCTTGAGGGAACGTCCGAAGGAACCCCAGATACGCGGCGCCCAGGGCGCCGGCGAAGGCCGAGAAGTGGCCGTCGGCCAGGACTACCCCATGGAGGATCTCCGGGACCGTGTAACGGGCGAAGGCTTCTTCCATCGCCGGGCGGAGCTGAACCGAGCAGGTCGGAACCTCGCCGGCCAGGACGATCTTCTCCGGGGCGAAGATGTTCGCCAGGTTGGCCGCCAGGATGCCCAGCTCGGTCCCGGCCCGTTCGAGCAGGCGGCCGACGATCCGGTCGGACTCCGCGGCGACGAGATCGGCGAGCGCCAGATCGTCCCCCTTCGCCAGGAGCGTCTGGCGGAGGGAAGTTGGCTCGGCCTCGCGGAGCGCCTCGATCGCCCGGCGAACGATCCCCGTCGCCGAGACCAGTTCGGTCATCGTCCGGGCCCCGTCGTCCGTCGGGAACATAGACTGGCCGAGCTTCCCGGCCAGCGCGTGGTGGCCGGTGTAGATCTTGCCGTCGATCACGATCCCCATACCAACCCCGGACCGCGACACCAGGCAGAGAAAGTTCCGATGCCCCTGCCCCGCACCCCGGAGATGCTCGGCGAGGGTCAGCGCTCGGATGTTTTCCTCCATGTAGATCCCGCAGTCGAACCGGGGTCGAAGGCTCTCGACCAGTGGGACATCGTGGAAGCCAGGCCGGAGGTCGTAATGCGCGATTCGACCGCCTCGGAAGTCCAGCCGCCCCGGCGCCGCGAGGCCAACAGCCAGCAAGGGGCGATCCTCGCCGATCGCCGCGGTTTCGACGGCGAGCCGGGCCACGATTTCCAGGACCGCTCCGGGTCCGAGGCTCGCCCGGAGCGGCTGCTCCCGCTGCGCCACCACCTCGCCCGCGAAGTTTACCAGCGCCGTTCGGACCCGAAGGGCCTCCAGGTCGATCCCCAGAAAATGCCCGTACGCCGGGTTGAGCCAGACCGGCACTGGTGACCGACCCCGTCGCGTCGCGCCGGGGTGGTGCTCCAGCAAGACCCCCCGCGCCAGGAAGTCGTCGATATAGTTACCGACCGTCGAGGCGTTGATGTTGAGCCGGCGCGCCAGGTGCAGCCGCGAGAGCCTCGGCTCGCGAAACAGCAGGTTGAGAATCCGGTTGCGGTTGGCCGTTCGCTTCGACTCGCGCGGCCGATGCGTGTTGTTGACCACCGCCATGCCGTCCACCCCGCCTCGGAAAGTCGCCGTCCGGATGCCGCCCGCGCCGGACGGCCGACGTCCCGATCGACCCACTTCGGCGTGGGTCGACTTCGAGATCCACGCCCATTCTATCCCGAGGGCACCGCCCGCACACGAGGTGAGTCCGATCCGAGATTCCTCCCCCCTGCCGAGGGATCTCGACGGTCGGCCCTGGTCAATAGGCGTCGGACGAGATCACCTCGCCGTTGGCCTTCGTTCCGAGCGACCACCAGGTATACATGTTGATACTGCTCTTGATGAAGTGAACGCTTCCATCAGCGAAGAGAACGTTACAGCCGCCGGGGTGGTTGCTGTTGGCGTTGGCGAAGGTCGCGTCGTTGGGGTAGCCGCCGCCGGTGAATCGGCAATCGCCCCAGGGGTAAGTCGTCGAGCTGGGCGGCACGATCGTGTTGAACATCGTCATCCCGAGCGAGCCGATTTCCCAGAATATCCCGCGGAATTCGCTGATCCCCTGGCCGCTGTTCCAGGCGAGGTTGCAGGCGTTGAGCCCGGCCATCACCGCCGTCGAATTTTGGTTGGCGTCGTACTGCTGCGCCGCTCCGCCGGCACCGCTGATCCCGGTCATCGAGTTTCCGGGGTATTTGTTCGATGCCTGACCGTTACTCACCAGCGCCTCGGAGAACGCCACCGTGTTCGAGGTTCCGTCGGTGACCGACTGGATGCCGTAGCTCCGATACCACCAGAACAACCCGGTGCTCCCCTGGTTCGCCCAGCTCCCCTTGGTGTAAACGATGTTGTTCGGGCTCAGCGTCGTCGTCCCCGATGAGGCCACATAGCTCAGGTCGAGCATGTCGGTCCGCTTGTCCGCCGGTCGGACCAGCGAGAGGCTTCCGGCGTTCGGGTCCGACGGGCAGAGGAATGCCGCCACCCGCTGGCCGGTCACCGTCGAATTGGCGTAAAACCCGGGGCTGTTCGGAACGTTGTTGTTCAGGTTGAAGTTGATCGCATTGTACATCGCCGTCTGCTCGAGCTGGTCAAGCATCATCGCATGGCTGCTCCAGCAGTCCCAGGTGTAGGTCGTCAGCATCAGATGACCGGGAAAATTGCAGTTCGCCACCCCCAGCGGAAATGAGTTCACCGCTTGGTGATAGTTGTGCATCGCCAGGCCGATCTGCTTCAGGTTGTTGGTGCATTGAGCCCGACGAGCCGCCTCACGCGCCGCTTGAACCGCCGGCAGCAATAGCGCGATAAGAACGGCAATAATGGCGATGACGACCAGCAACTCAATCAAGGTGAACGCCTGACGCTCCCCCGGACGATGCCTCCGGACCATGACGGCCTCCTCTTTTTTCTGCGACCCTGATAATGGCGAAGAAGGGTAGGGAAGATGATTCCCTACCTTCAATGGGACCCATCTCTCCCCGCCGCGTCAAGATAAATTTTTGCCAACAGAATATTGTCGAATATTCGCGAGGATCCGGGAGAGCCCTTGAGATCGAGTCGATCTGGACCCTGTTACCAGCGAGTGAAAATGGTTCATCGCCCGTGGTCGACACCTGGGGACCGTAAGTTTCCGCGCGTTTCGCACTGGCAACAGCCGACGATTCATGTTGTTTTAATCAAGCATTTTCTTAATAGCTGTCACTCCAAAGTTGACTTGTTGTATAATCTGGTGTTATGGCTCGCCGATGTTTGAGCGAGACTCAAAGAAGAGTTTTTCGATCTGAGGGTTGATCGATGCTGTCGAAGCGATGCCCGCTCCGCAGGCAGGCCGAACGTCGTCGTCGGGCTCTTGGGCTGATGGTCGAGGCGATGGAGAGCCGGATCACACCGACCGTCTTCACGGGAGTGGCCTCGGCCGCCCAGTTACAGGCGGATGTGAACGCGGCCGGTCTGACGGGCGGTAACAGCATCATCGAGATTTCCGGATCGATCACGCTGGCGGCCTCTCAGCAGATCGTGATCGCGAACGGCTCCAGCGGCTCGGAAACCCTGACGATCGAGGGGCTTGCGGCCTCGCCCACACAGACGAAAATCTCGGGTGGATCGGTCTCGCGGGTTTTTGAGGTACTGGGGAGTGCCTCCGTGATTTTCAAGGATCTGGAGATCACGGGCGGCAAGGCGACCGACGGAGGCGTTCTGGGGGGGGCGGCGGCGCTTGGTGGTGGGCTTTTGATCGACGGCGGCAAGGTCACGCTGAGCGATGCGAACGTCGCCTCCAACTCGGCGGTCGGTGTCATGGGGGCCATGGGTGCCAGCGGTGCGGCGGGACAGGCCGGCGGGAACGGCGGCGCGGGGAGCGATGCGCGCGGCGGTGGCATTTACGTCGCCTCGGGCCAGTTGACCGTGATCAACTCGACCATCAACGTGAACACTGTGAGCGCCGGTAATGGAGGCTATGGCGGTGTCGGAGGGAATGGCACTGGGGTGGCGGGTCCGAACGGTGGGAATGGCGGGAACGCCGGCGCGGGCGGATCGGCGTCGGGTGGGGGGATTTACCTTGCCGGTGGGACGGCGGTGCTCTCGAATGCGGCCGTGCGCTCGAATGCGGCCGCGGGCGGTGAGGCCGGGTATGGTGGCAACGGCGGCCATGGCGAGGCTGGGGCCAATGGACTGGGTGGTGCTGGCGGGGTCAACGCGACGGCGCCCGACGGAATGGGAGGGATCGGAGCGAACGGTGGCAACGGCGGGAATGGCGGCGCCGGCGGCAACGGCGGGAATGGCGGCGTGAACGGGGCGGCTCGGGGTGGCGGCATTTTCGTCGCCGGAGGCTCGCTGACCATGGCGGGCGGCCAGCTTTCCGGCAATTCCGCGGAGGGGTATGGACAGGGCGGCGGCGGAGGAGACGGCGGAACCGGCGGGAATGGTGGGAAGGGCGGTAAGGGGGGCGCGGGCGGCAAGGGCGGCAATGCGGCGGGCAAGCAGGGTTCCGGCGGCAACGCCGGTGGTGGCGGCGCCGGCGGTAACGGCGGCCTGGGAGGCGCGGCCGGCAATGCGGGCCAGAATGGCGCCGGTGGAGCGGGACTCGGAGGAGGTCTGTATCTCTCGACGGGCAACGTTCGTCTGGATGGGGTCGTTCTGAACAACAACATCGCGGCGGGCGGAGGGGGTGGTGGTTTCGACGCCGGCAAGGCCGGAGCGGGCGGCAATGGCGGTCAGGCTGGCTCGGGTGGAAACGGCGGAGCGGGCGGCAAGGGACTCGGTGGTGACCCCGGCGGCGCGGGCGGCCCCGGTGGTGCGGCGGGAATCGGTGGAGCGGGAGCCGCTGGCGGCCTGGGTGTCGATGGCGGGGCCGGTGGGATCGGAGCCGGCGGTGCCCTGTATGTGGGCGGAGGCACGGTCACGCTGGTCAGCTCGACTCTTTCCAAAAACCAGGCGGATGGTGGCCACGGCGGGGTGGGCGGCGGACATTTCTCCGCCCAGGGGCCGGCCGGTGGCGACGGTGGTGGCGGCGGCGGATTCGGTGTGGGCGGTAATGGCGGGATTGGTGGTGCTGGGGGTGGTAGTAACGGGACAGTCAAATCCGGTGGTATCGGTGGCAATGGCGGCGTCGGTGGCTATGGCGGAATCGCGGGCGACGGCGGTGCGGCGGGGCATGTGGGAGCGGGCGGTGCGGGGGGAACTGGGAACGGTGGCGCGATCGCGGTCAGCAGCGGCGCTCTCGATCTTGGTCTGGATACACTATCCGCGAATCAGGCCAAGGGGGGCGGCGGCGGCGGTGGTGCGGGCGATGCCACGGGGGCAGTAGGCGGGGGCTTCAGTGCTTCGGGCTCTGGTGGCTATGGCGGTGGAGGGGGTGCCGGCGGTGATGCCACATTTGGTCAAGGCGGCGCGGGCGGCAACGGAGCCGGAGGTGGTGCCGCCGGGCAGGCCGGCGCCGGCGGTGCCGGCGGCAACACGGGAACAGGCGGGGCCGGCGGAGCGGCCAACGGAGGCGCTATCTACGTCTCCGGTGGCGGCTTGACCCTTGCTGGCGTCCAACAAATGGGCGATAACGTGGTCGCCGGGGCCGGCGGGCCCGCGGGCACGCGTCAGGCTTCCGCCCAGTCTCAGTATGGACCTGGAGGACACGCGGGTAACAAACCCGGGCAGGGAGCGATCGGTGGCCAGGGCGGGAAATCCAAGACCGGTCAGGCCAATAACGGTAACCCGGGACCGGTTGGGCTCATCGGCAAGGCCGGGGGGCACGGCATCGCCGGAGCGAATGGTTCGTCGGGATCGAATGGCCTGATCAATGGACCGGAAAATTCCGGAAGTCTCAGCAGCCAATCGCTCGCACTCCTCGTCACGGCCTCGCCCCCCGCGACGGTCAAGGCGGGCGCTCCCTTCGGCCTCTCGGTCGCCATCGAGAGCGGCCCCGGGCAGATCGACACCGCCTTCAGCGGCCGGGTCACGCTGGTCATCTCCGGTGGCCCGACCGGGACGTCGCTCGGCGGCAAGATCACTTTGGAAGCCCAGAACGGCCTCGCGACGTTCAGCGGCCTGACCATCGCCGCCAACGGCAGCTACACCATCACGCCGACCAGCGGAGGTGTACCAGCCTCGCCGGCGGCCCAGGTTCAGATCGTTGGAGCGTCGCCATCGCCCACTCCAACGCCCGTTCCCACGCCCACTCCAACTCCGGCGCCCCAGTTGACAGGCGGGGTCGGCGTGAAGTCCACGAAGAAAGGAACCAGCTATACCCTGAGCTTCACCGAGCCGCTCAACGCGGGTTCGGTGACCAATCCCGGGCGTTATCGAGTGCTGGGGGCTGTCCGGAAGGTTATCAAGCGGCACAAGCAGTTGGTCTACTCAAAGGTACTGGCGATCCGGAGCGTCGCCTACAACCCCAGTGCCGACTCCGTGACGATCACCCTGGTCAGGCCGAGCAAGGGGAAGGTGGAAATTGAGGTCCTGCCGGGTCTCGTCGCCGCGAATGGGTCTTCGAACATCGCACCCATCGTGGAGTTCGCCAGGTAAGCTCCGGGCTCGGAACTTCTCGGAAACTCCGGCTCGCCTGGACGATCAACGCCATTTCCGGCAGAAGCGCGGCAGAGAATGCCGCCGCTTCCGCGGAGCAGGGTTGCATCGGCCAGGGGTCGGGAAAGTATTCTGGGAGACGGTTCCATCCGTCGCGATCACTCCACTCTCCAGGGAGAATCGCGAACGAGCAAGAGGATGGACCGCTGGGGAATCCTGATGACGATCGAGCGGCGAGAACGGATCAGCACCGTGGCGATTGTCCTCTGGCCGATCGCCGGGCTCATTGGCGGGCTCTTCGTCGGCGCGATCCGCGCGAAAATCGCCTATCCTGATGTGTTCCAGGCGCTCGAATGCGTGGTGAAGTGGGGAGTGACCGGCTCCTTCGCCGGGATGCTTTTCGTGGTCTTGCTGGTGTTCCGGGGACGCCGGGGCGCGCGACCCACCATCGGCCGGTTGATGGGGATTGTGGCGGTCGCCGGATTACTCACCTGGTTCGCGGCGCGGGTGCTACTTGGCGCGATCGGGTCGGGGGGGTTCTGAGCGGGACGGGGTTCCTCAGGCTTCCAGGCTTCCCACGAGGATCATCCTTAACTCGCTCACCCTCTGGAATCCGAGATCGTTGGTCAGTATGGCGTCGCACTCCATGTTGAGAGCCATGGCGACCTGGAGGGCATCGGCCAGCGAGAGATTGTACCGGGCACGCAGCTCTGCCGCCTCCTGGGCGATCCAGGCGTCGACAGGGCAGAACGTCACTCCAGGACCCTCCAGGATCATGTCCATGAAGTCGCGGCGCAGGGTCGCTGAGCCCGATCGATAGGGGAGCACCAGGCATTCCAGCAGGGTGATCGGGGAGGTGGTTGCTGCGAGCTCTCCCCGGTCGAGCCGATCAAAGATCGGATCCACGAGCGGGGCGAATACCGGATGACGCTCGACGAGAGAGATGAGCGGGGCGGTATCCAGGAAGAGTCGGCCGACATCGCGCAGGACATCGGCCACCTTCATGGCGTCGGCTCCATTGCCGCATTCCGTCCCTCATCCGATTCACGCCGGCCGCGCGAGACCCAATCCTGTGCATCCTCGCCGCAGAGTGGGTGGGCGGCCCTGTCACGGAACTCGCCCCAGGATCGGCGCACGCGGGGCGCCGTCGGCTCGTTGGGGGTGGTCAGCCCGTGCACGATCCGCTCGACCAGGCGCAACTGGTCCGAGGGGTCTAGCCCGGATTATTCAGCCCGGATCGAATAAGTAGACCTCGTTCGGCGTCTAAGCTCTTGTGCCATGAGAACTTACACGTTCGCGCCGAGGTCTCCCATGAGTTCACAGTCTGTCCCCGGAACGGCACTCGATTTCTT
>DAIDKV010000127.1 GCA_027449865.1 Planctomycetales bacterium | reverse complement strand
GTATCCGCCCCAGCCTGGATAGCCCCATCCGTACCCGCCGTAACCGAACTGTGCTCGTGCGGTTTGAGGCGGCATCAGTAAGAGGGCCAGGGCGAGAACCAAAAGACCGCTCAATCTCGCTGGAGACAGGTATTTCCGAAGCATCGCGATGCTCCTTCCAGGTCGGTAAGTTCGATCGCGAACGGGAACGCCTTCACGCACGATCCTCTACCCTTATCATAGGGCCGGCGCGAGGCGGGGGCGAGCCAGTATTCTCATCGTGCCAGGCATTCTTCGAGCGGCCAGCCAAACTGCGACCACATCGCGAGCTTGTCCCATTCCTTGATGAACTCAGCGAGCTGGCCTTCCTCGACGCGAAACATCGCGGCGGCGGTCCATCGGGCCTTTCGACCAGAGGGCGGGATCGCTCCATGAGGGGCGCCAGAATGGCTCCCCTCGGCCGTGTATCGAAGGCCGACCCACGGCCCGCTCGCAAAGAGGATGTCGAAGCTGATGAGGTGAAGGTCGTCTATCTGCTCCATCAGTTTGCCGTGTTCCTCCGCATACTGCTCCAGAGTGTGGACGTGCGGGAAGGTCGTCGGAGCGGTGAAGATGTTTCCAGGAGCACAAAGGTGCGCTACGGCCTCCGCGCTGGCACGCCGGGGATCATAAGCAATGATCATGTACTCTTTCACGAGTTCGATGTTCCGGCACTCCTCGGACTGCGACCGGACGAATGAATCGGTCATCGTTCTGGCTCCATTCGCACACATCACTCTTGGAAAAGCGCGCGATCGTATGCGATTCACGTGCCAAATGTGGGAGACCCGCCGTGGATAGCCGACATTGACCCCCTGGTTTCTTCCGTTAAGATCGGCGAGGGCCGGGGTGCGCGCCCGGGGTCATGCGACACGAGGGAGCCTGTCCATCCATGTCGATAACCTCAGTTGCGGAGGCGTCGGACCCGGCCCGGGTCGAGCAGCCTTCCGATCGGCGTCGAGTCGAGCGGACCGTGCGTGGAAAGCCGAGCTGGGCGGTGGTCCGTGCGTGGGCGGCCTGGGTGTTGGGCGTCTCGATTCTCGGTGCGGCGTGGACCGTTCCGGGAACGGCCGCGTGCGCCACGATGGGATGGATCGCCTCTCTCTGGATCGCGACGGCAATACGATCGAGGCAAGGCTACCTTGCGGCGTATCTCGGCGGGGTGATTTTGCATGTCCTTGGATTTCACTGGATCTTCCGAACGGTGATGATTCACGGCGGCTTTGGGCCGCTCATGGCGGGGGCGGTCTTTGGGCTGTTCGTGGCCTCGGGAGCGCTCCAGTTCGTGGGGGTCGCGGCGATCGGCCGCTATCTGCCTCCGACTTTTGACCTTCTGGCGATCCGTTCGGCGACCTCGATGGTCCTGGCCGAATTGCTCATGCCTCGATTGTTCCCCTGGCACGCCGGCCACACGCAGATGGCCGTCACGCCCGTGGCGCAGCTCGGAGGGATTGGTGGTGCCATGGCGATCACCTTCCTGATGTTCTGGGTTGCCGAGGCGGTGGTTCGGGCGACCTCGGGAGAACGCCGTCCTATCCTGTTGCTGCCGGTCGTTGCGCTTGGACTTACGATCGCTTACGGTTTCATGATGATGGCGAGGTACGATGCCCCTCGCGGCGAACGGCAGGAGGTCGTCATCGTGCAGGGGGCGGTCGCCGAGGAGGGAGACTGGGACCTCCCGACAGCTCGCCGATATGCCTATCAACTCTACGATTTGAGTCGAGAGGCCGCGCGTCGGGGAAGCCTCATCGTTTGGCCGGAGGGAGCCATACCGGCCTATCTTCCGGCGATGATCGGGTCGATCGGTGACCCTCCCCAGCTTCCCTGGTCGGACGCGGGCGCGGCGTACCTGGTCGGGGGCTACGCCTTCACCCCCGACGAGGACCGTTACAACGCGGCTTTCGCCGTTTATCCGAATGGCGAGGTCCCGGTCCCCTATTTCAAGCAGGTGCTCATTCCGTTTGGCGAGTACATGCCTCTGGCTTCGATCTTCCCAGGCTTGAACGCATTGAACGACAAGGGAGGTGTGTTTGCGGCGGGAACGTCCGACAAGGTCTTCGACTACCCGATGACCCGCTCCGACGGGACAACCTATACATTGCGGGCGTCGCCACTGATCTGCTACGAGGATTTACTACCGTCGCTGGCCCGCCAGGCGACACGGGACGGAGCCCAGCTTCTCGTGAACCTGACCTCCGACAACTGGTTCGGCCGGAGTCTGGCCCCCTGGCAGCATCATCTGATCGCCTCGTTCCGCGCGATCGAGACCCGACGCTATCTCGTCCGATCGACGACGACGGGTCTGAGCGCGGTCGTCGACCCGCTCGGCCGGACGGTCGCGAGCTTGCCCCTGTTCACTGAGGGGGCCATGAAATGCAACGTCCGCCTGCTCTCGGACGGTAGCCCGTACACCGATTGGTTCGGAGACTGGCCCTGGTGGGGGTTGCTTGCTGGGACGGTTGGCGCGGGGGCCGTGCATCGATTTCGGGTTCGACGACTGGCTTCGCAGTCCGCGGCCTGATCCGGTGGCCTTCGAATTTTTCAGGAACCCCCTGGCGATCGTGGTTGGGGCGGGTATCCTCTTGGGAAAGTTTCGAGAGGACCGATCGATGCGGAAGCCAATCGCCAGGGTCGTGGGTGCGCTGCTGGTTTCGGGGGTCTGGGGGCTGACGGGCATTCCCGCGGTAGCCCAACCCGGCGGCGAGCCGAGCCGAAGGAGTGTCGACAGGATGGACTTCGGGAAGACGCCGGACGGGACGCCCGTCGAGCTGTACGTACTCTCCAACGGCCGGATCACGGCCAAGATCACCACCTACGGCGGGATCATCACCGAGCTGCACGTCCCCGACCATCAGGGGAGGTCGGCCGACGTTGTCCTCGGTTTCGACTCGCTCGACGGCTACCTCACCAGAAGCCCGCACTTTGGCGCGATCACCGGACGGGTCGCCAACCGGATCGCTGGCGCGAGCTTCACGCTCGATGGTCACGAATACAAGCTCGCCGCCAACAACGGCCCGAATACATTGCACGGCGGTAAGAAGGGTTTCGACAAGGTTGTCTGGAAGGCCGAGGATGTCTCCGGACCTGCCGGTCCGGCGGTCAAGCTAACTCACCTCAGTCCCGACGGCGACGAGGGATTCCCCGGTAATCTCGCGGTCTCCGTCACCTACACGCTGACGCCCGACGACTCACTCCGGATCGACTACACCGCGACGACCGACAAGGCCACGCCGGTGAACCTCACAAACCACAGTTATTTCAACCTGGCTGGTCATGGCTCGGGAACCATTCTCGATCACGAACTGACCATCGCCGCGGACGAGTATACCCCCTCCGACGACGGTTTCATCCCGGACGGCCGGCTGGCGCCCGTTCGTGGGACACCGCTCGACTTCACCACGGCAACCGCGATCGGTTCCCGCTTTGGCCAGATCCACAAGGCTCCCGGCGGCTACGACGACAATTACGTGATCCGCCCCGACGCCAGAGCCCCGAAGTTCGCCGTTCGCGTCCGTGACCCGAAGAGTGGGCGTGTCCTCGAAATGGCGACGACCGAGCCGGGCGTCCAGTTTTACACCGGCAACTTCCTCGACGGCACGATCCGTGGCAAGGAAGGGGCCGTTTACATGAAGAATGCGGGCTTCTGCTTTGAGGCCCAGCATTTTCCCGACTCACTCCATCACCCCAACTTTCCCTCGATCATCCTCCGGCCGGGCAAGACCTACACCCAGACGACCGTCTATCGTTTCTCGGCCTCCTGATTGGGCCGGCACGACACCGTCGAGGACGTCCGTGGCACGTGGGCGGCCCTCGGGATACAATCGGGGGCCGTCGGCGTCCCCGCGCGGGGGTCCGCGCGATCGACGAAGCCTCTCCACGACCAGGCGAACCTGCGATGAAAGCCGTTGCCGTCCTGCCGGGCCAGCCGAACAGCGTCCACTTGCGGGAACTTCCAAGCCCCACCCTGTCTGACCAGCCCCATCCCCATGTCTGCCGCATCCCAGAAGGGCGTTCGGTGCTGGTCAAGGTCCTTCGAGTCGGCGTCGACGCAACCGATCGCGAGATCAACGAGGCCCTCTACGGCAACGCGCCTCCGGGCGGCGATTTCCTCGTGATCGGTCATGAGAGCTTCGGCCAGGTGGTCGAGGTCGGCGATAAAGTCACCGAGGTCCGTCCCGGCGACTACGTCTCCTGCACAGTCAGGCGCCCGGGCGGCTCGATCTTCGACCTGATCGGACGCAACGACGTCACGAGCGAGGAGACGTACTACGAGCGCGGGATCAATCTCTGTCACGGCTACATGGCCGAATACTTCGTGGACGACGCCGAGTACATCGTTCGTGTTCCCGTCGGGCTCAAACACCTCGGCGTGCTGGCCGAGCCGGCGAGCGTCTGCGCCAAGGCGCTCGAACAGGCCTACCTGGCACAGGAGCGACTTCAGGTCTGGGAGCCTCGCCGGGCATTTGTCCTCGGCGCGGGCCAGATCGGACTGCTCGCTACGATGATGCTCCGGCTCCGTGGGCTGGAGGTCTACACGATCGCTTCAAGTCCGCCGCCGAATCTCAAGGCCGAGCTCGCCGAGTCTTACGGCGCCACGTATGTCAGCACACGGCAGACGCCGCTGCCCGAGCTCACCCGGAAGGTCGGCAAGCCCGACCTGATCTTTGAGGCGACCGGTAACGCCGAACTCTGCTTCCGCGCCATGGAGGTCCTCGCTCACAACGGGGTCCTGGTCTGGACCAGCATCACCGGCGGGAAGCACGAGGTGACAATCGACGCGGCGAAGATCAACCTGGAATGGGTCCTCGGGAACAAGCTGCTTGTCTCGAGTGTCAACGGTAACCGCCGCCATTTTGACCTCGGCATTCAGGCGCTCGCCCACGGTGAGATGGCCTATCCGGGAGTCACCGAGAGAATCCTGACGCACCCGGTCGACGGCCTTGACCACTACAAGGAAATGATGCACCTCCTTGAGGAAAACAAGGCTCTCAAGGTCTTCGTGAACGTCTCTTAAATACTGGTCAGTCGTCGGTGGCCAGTGGTCAGTCGCAAACCGATGGCGATCGCCTTGCCCTGATTCTCGGAAGCGTCTCGGCTACGTTCTCCTCTACCTGATCATGACTCGCCACTGACCACTGGCTACTTATTGGGAGCTTGAAAAGAGATGGATATCCGCAAGGAACAGGGCGAACTGGATTTCCTGTCGCTGGGCTCGCTGGTGCACCGGCTCGATCCGGGTGTAATCCCGTTCCGCAAGGCGAAGACACTGGAGATCCACGTCTCGGGCGGCGAGTACAACGTCGCGGCGAATCTTTCGGATTGCTTCGGCCTGAAGACAGGCATCGCCACAGCGATGGTGAAGTATCCGATCGGCGAGCTCGTGCAGGCAAAGGTTCGCGAGATGGGCGTTACACCGTTTTACAAGTGGTTCGACCATGACGGTGTTCGCGGCCCAAATATCGCCACGGTCTACAGCGATCGCGGCCTCGGCGCCCGGGCGCCAGTGGTCTTCTACAACCGGTCGAACGAGGCCGGGGCGATGCTGAAACCCGGCGACTTCGATTGGAAAGACCTGTTCGGCCGGGGCATCCGCTGGTTCCATTCCGGCGGAATCTTCGCGGCTCTCTCGCAAACGACCGCTCCCCTGATCCTCGAAGGGATGAAGGCCGCGAAGGCCGCCGGTGCCATTACCTCGTTTGACCTGAACTACCGGGCGAAGCTCTGGGCCTCCGTCGGCGGGGCCGAGCGGGGCCAGCAGGTGACCCGAGAAATCGCCGGCCAGCTCGATGCCCTGATCGGCAACGAGGAAGACCTTCAGATGGGCCTCGGAATCAAGGGCCCCGACGTCCACGGCAAGTCGAAGCTCGATCCCGATACCTTCTTCTCCTTGATCGATCGCGTCGTCGAGCAATTCCCGAACATCAAGCTCGTTGCGACCACGCTCCGCGAGGTCCACTCGACCAATCGCCACTCCTGGGCGGCCGTCCTCTGGCTCGAAGGCCAGCGGTTCGTTAGCCCGACCATGGAACTGGACGTCCTTGACCGGATCGGCGGCGGCGACGGCTTCTGCGCCGGCCTGATCTATGGCCTGATATCCGGACGTTCGCCCGAAGAATCCCTCCGCCTCGGCTGGGCCCACGGCGCCCTTCTGACCACCTTCCCCGGTGATGTCACCATGGCCCGTCTTCCCGAGGTCGAGGCACTCGCAAAAGGCGGATCGGCCCGCGTCCAGCGCTGAGCCCCGCCCTCACAAGGCCAGACCTGAAGACTTCGATGGAATATGGCGAATACCGATTAGAAATAGAGAAATTGATAGTTTTTTCGATTTTCCTATTTTTAATCGGTCGTCCTGAATCTCGACGCCTCCGGTCACGAACCGAGAGGTCAGAGGAGTGCCACCGAGATGCTGACCGCCGAGGGATGCGCCGGGCGTCGTGAACGGCTCTGGATGGCGCTGCCGGCCCCGTGCGACGTTTTGATCATCGGTGATCCGTCCCACCTGGTCTACTTCGCGAATTACGTCCCCTCGCCGTTCGAGTTCCGTACGGTCGAGGCAGGCGCATTGCTGATTTTGGAGCCTGGCCGGGCCACGCTGGTCGCCGATGATATGCTTGGGCCCTATCTGGAGAAGGCCCATGTAGACGAGCGATACGCCCCGAAGTGGTACGACGGCCGGCACGCGGCGCCCTATCGCCAGGGGCATCTGATCAATTCGGTTCTCGAGCGGATGGCGACAATCCCGGCCGGTCGGATTGGAGTCGAGCTGGCGAAGGTGCCAGCAGGGGTGGTCGAGGGGCTCCGTCCCGCTCGGCCGGGGCTGGAAATCATCGATATCGGCCCGTTGATCCGGCCAATGCGGCGTTCGAAGGACCCGGATGAAGTGGAAACGCTCCGGCGGGCCATCCGCGCGGGCGAGGCCGGGCAAGCGGCGGCACTCGCCGAGATGCGTCCCGGTCTGACCGAGATGGAGGCCTGGACCCTGGTCCATCGCGCGGCGACGCTCGCGATCGGCGAGCGGGTCGGCCTTTACGGCGACTTCGCCTCGGGTCCCCGGCTCGCGACGGCGAAGGGTGGTGGGCCAACCTCTCGAAAAATCGAGCCGGGCGATCTGCTCCTGCTCGACTTCTCGGTGGTCGTCTCGGGCTACCGTGGTGACTTCACCAACACCTTTGCCGTCGGGGGTCCGCCAACATCCCGCCAGCGCGAGATGTTCGAGGCCTGCGTCGGAGCCCTCCAGGCGGCCGAATCGGTCCTGAAACCTGGAACGCCCGCCCGCGAGGTCGACGCCGCGGTCCGCCGCCACTTCGATGCCCTCGGACTCGGCCGGTCGTTCACCACTCACTCGGGTCACGGGATCGGACTTGGCCATCCCGAGCCACCGTATTTCGTCCCCGAAAGCGACGAGACGATCGTGGTCGGCGACGTGGTCGCGATCGAGCCCGGCCTCTACATCGAAGGCGAAGGCGGCATGCGGTTCGAACGCAATTATCTCGTCACACGAGACGGCTGCGAGACTCTCTCGAACCACGAACTGCGGATCGAACAGTAGCCACGAAACGGCCCAGAAGACCCTCTAGCGCGATCCAAGTGACGCGGCCGACCCCGGTGGTTGCGTCCGCCGGGGCCTGCCATCGCCGGTGTTTACTGGATTCCGGCCGCCGATTTCTTCGGCTCGTCGGCCTTCTTCGCGGGCTTCTCGGGAGACTTCTCCTGCTTGAGGATCCGGACCAGTTCGCGGACCTCGCCCAGAAGTTCGGACGTCTGGCGGACATGCTCCTCGCCGGGGAAAACCCTGGGCTCGCCGACGCGACCGCCACCGTGAGTCTCGCCACCGTAGGGCGTCTCCATCGCTTCTTTCATCAGGTGCAACTGTCGTCGGATCTGCATGAACTCCATGAGCTCCTTCATTTCCGAGACGGTCATCTCGCCACGTTCGGCTTTCTGAAGCTTCTCCAGGATCGGCGGCGGCGTCTGCATCGTCGGGGGCAGGTGGGCCTCCGCGTCGGCGTTGGTGATGACGAGAACCCCGTCCTCGACGAAATAGATAAGCCCGAGCTGCGCCAAAAGCAATTGCAGCGTCCGACGCAGCGGAACGCCTTCGAGGTCGATCTGGACAGTGGAGTTCAGCGAGCGCTCGGCCTCCTGCAATCCGATCGGATCGACGTAGATCGGGATGCCGTTGAAGTTCTCGGTGGTTGTCGTCTGCTTGATGTACTTGAGGATTTGTTCGAGCGGTGTCTCGTTGGCGAAGCTCATCGCGATCGGCTCCTCAAGCTTTTCGAGGATCTGGCGCGATTTGGGATCGTTCACGCGAGCAGCCTGGAGTTCGTAGGGCAGGACGATGATCCTCGCGGTCTTCGCCCTGGTCTCCGGTGGTTCCCCGGCCTTCTTCAACATCGCCTTGCCGTATACCCGGCCGCCGGTGCCTCCACCGGGCCCCCCTTTTTTCTCCTGCCGGGCCATGACGGCCGTCGTGGTCACCGCGACTCCCGAGGCACACGCAACGAGAACGATCGTCGCGATCTTGCGGTAGAACATGGAACTCAGGGCTCCTTGGACGAGAGAGGAAATGGACTGAGAAGCGGCCTGCGCGACGGAATGCCCCGCCGCCATCCGCACCGATGTCCCGACGACACGATCGATCAGCACGCGATCGAGAATTCCGCGGAGATCCAAACTCCT
The DNA here is from genome assembly GCA_027449865.1 of Planctomycetales bacterium. Taxonomy (GTDB): domain Bacteria; phylum Planctomycetota; class Planctomycetia; order Isosphaerales; family Isosphaeraceae; genus JAKAUH01. Next base: position 1,144 of record DAIDKV010000127.1, on the reverse strand, counting down.
GGCCGCGAGGACCACGCCCGACATCGGCTCCAGTCCCCGACGCGTCAGGCGATCCCGCAGAATCTCTCGGGCCCGGGCGAGCCGGCCCTTGACCGTCCCGACCGGCCAGCCAAGGTCGCGCGCGGCCTCCTCGTGCGTCCGGCCTTCGAGGTAGCAGAGAACCATTGGCGACCGGTATCGTGCGGGGAGCCGGTTCAATTCCTGGTCGAGGATTTCGGAGACGTCGGGCTCGGACGACGATTGGGGACGTCCCTCGACATCCCGATCGAGCGTGACCGGTTCTCGACGCCGGCGACGGGCCGCCTGGTCGCGCGCCCGGGCCGCGACCCGCCGCGCGACGCCGTACAGCCAGGGACCGATGGCATCGCGCGGGCCGAGCGCGCGGGCTCGCCGGATCAAGATGAGGAAAGTGGCCTGGAATGCGTCGTCGGCATCTGGCGTGACGCCAAGCGCACGCCGGCAGACGGAGAGGACCATCGGGCCATGCCGGACCACCAGCGCCTCAAACGCCGACTCATCCCGGCGCTCCAGGTAGCGCTCGAGCAGTTGCCACTCCGAGAGTCCCGAGACCGTTCCGCCCTCGAAAAGGCGTGCCAGTTCCGGGATCGCCAGCCGTTCGGTCGCCATGTCGGGGTCCCCGTGAGGTGATCCTCTATTTGATGCACCCCCGCGGGAGGCCGGATACAACTTTCCGAAAAAATCGTCGGACGAGTGGCGACGATCATCGCGACGATCGCTCGAGGGTACGCCACTTGATTTTGGCATTCCGCTTCTGGTTTGCTTGACGAACCAGAATCTAGCAACTCCCGATCTGAATTCTGAGGCTGGGATGCCTACGCTGATCATCACCTACCAGACCCCCGAAGAATGCCGCGTTTACGAGCGAGCCATCGAGTTCGTTGCCGAGATGCACCGAATCGGGTCGGGAGCCCCGGACGGCGGCGTGATCGACGCCTGTGAGTCCGTCTCGCTCTCCCATGGACGCGACCTCCTCCGCGACACCTCAGGGCCCGCGCATATCAATGTTGTTGGAGAGTCAGGACTTCCGCGAGGAAGTCTGTGTTCATCATGCACCGCATCATCTTGCCGCGGAGGCTGTCCTTGACCGGATGGCGCTTCAGAAGCGTCACTGCGAAGCGCCTCA
>DAIDKV010000126.1 GCA_027449865.1 Planctomycetales bacterium | reverse complement strand
ACCCTGATGCCGGGATACAAAGGTGGTCATGGCGTCGTCTCAGGTGCGATCGGGGTTCGGGATAACTCCCCGTACCGTACCAGGGGCGACGCCATCATTCATTAGTCCGTCCTTTTGGTTGCGGCCGAAAGCCGCGCTGTGACTCTGTGGTGAATCGATTCCGATCGGTTGCGGCTCGGCCGAGCTGTGACTCTGCGAGAAGACCGCTTATTCGCATTGGAAACGCTTTCAGAATTGTCGGGATCACCATTGCCCCGCGCGGGGGTTACTCGGGTTGCGCCGGGCGAATTCCTCGATCAGGCGCCGGGATTCGTCGTCCACGTTTTTCGGGACGACGACCTTGAGGATGACGAAGAGGTCGCCGGCGGGAAGCGAGCCGTGGGCCGGGATGCCCTGTCCGCGGAGCCGGAGTTTCTGGCCGCTGGAACTACCGGCGGGGATTGTGAGCGACTTCGGGCCGTCGGGCGAGGGGACGTCGATCTTCGCGCCCAGAACGGCCTCTCCCACGGTGATGGGGACGTCGACGAGCAAATCACGCCCTTCTCGACGGAAATACGGGTGCGGCTCGACGTCGAGGCGGATGGTGAGGTCGCCCGCGGCGGAGCCCTTGGGGCCGGCCTCGCCCCGGCCCTTGAGGCGGAGCTTCGAGCCGGTCTCGACGCCGGGCGGGATCTTCACGACGAGCGTTTCGGATTTCCCCTCGCCGCGCTGGACCTCGATGGTGGTCTCGCCACCTCGGATCGCGGTGAGGAACGGGATCGCGAGGTGAGCCTCCATCGGCCGACCCGTCCTGGGCCGGGCCCCGCCGCCTCGGCCGGCGCGCATCCGGCCGAGCAGGTCGTCGAACAGCCCTCCGCCGCCGTAGGCTTCTTCCTCATCGACCGAGGGGCCCCGGGGACCACCGGCGCCTCGGCCCATGTTGCCGAAGAACTGCGAGAAATCGATGTTCTCGTAACCGGGCTCGCCGAAGCGGAAGGTAAAGTCCTGGGCCCCGGCGCGGGGACCAGCAGCCGCCATTCCCTCGAACGCCGCGTGGCCGAAACGGTCGTAATTCGCCCGCTTCTCGGCGTCAGAGAGGATGTCGTAGGCTTGCTGGACCTCCTTGAACTTCGTCTCGGCCGTCTTGTCGCCCGGATTGACGTCGGGATGAAACTTCCGGGCCAGCCCGCGATAGGCTTTCTTGATGGCCTCGGGCGTGGCGTCGCGGGCCACTTCCAGGATCTCGTAGTAATCGCGATCAGGCATCGTGCGAACGACCTCGAAGGCTCGCGCCGGGTCGGGTCGGCGCGGCCGTCGCCGCGGACCGTGGACATCGATCGAAAAGAGGGTTCGGCCCAGGCCGTCGGCATTCCGTCCCCCCGGCGCGGGCCATCCCTCATACCCTCGAATTCTAACGCTGCGTCCGGGGTCGATTCAAGTTGGGGTCGCCGGCCTTTCCCAGGTTCGTCCCTCGGACCCGGGTCCTTCGCGAGGCAGACGTTCGGCGAGCCTGAGTCTGGATCGAGCCCGTGCGCTCCCGGAAAATGTGGTGAAAAAACCACGGGTGATTCTCAATACCACCGGGACGAGAGGGAAGCTCGATCGAGGGGTTGCGGAGGCGGGTTTTCGCCCTTTATTGTCGCATGATGCCCCGATGGAGGGGAGCATCGGCCACGTGTCGGCCGCGACGGTCGAGACGTACATCGCCGAACAGAAGGGGAAGTGAGCCGTGAGGAAGGCGTTCAAGTTCCGGCTCTTCACCAACGCGAACCAGGAGCGAAAACTCGACATCGCCCTGGAGACGCACCGCCGGCTCTACAACGTCTACCTCGACTATCGGGAACTCGCCTACTCGATGTACGGCGTGACGCTCTCCTACCTCGATTGCTCCCGCTGGTTCAAGGTCCAGCGTCGGACCAACCCGTTCTTCGCCCGGATCGACTTCAGCAGTGCTCGGGCCACGATGCGGAGGCTGGACAAGGCATTCGCCGCGTTCTTCCGCCGGGTCAAGGCCGGGAAGAATCCGGGGTTCCCGCGATTCAAGGGGCGCGATCACTTCGACTCGATCGAGTTCCCGGCCTACGGGGACGGCGTCAAACGGATCGACGGCAATCTCCGCGTGACGAATGTGGGGCTCATCAAGGTCAAGATGCATCGTCCAATCGAGGGCCAGATCAAGACCGTCTCCCTCAAACGCGAGGCTGGGCACTGGTACGCCGTCTTCTCGTGCGATCTCGGGGACGTCAAGGTCGAGCCGAGCACCCATCCGCCGGTCGGCATCGACGTCGGGCTGGAGTCGTTCTTCACGACATCCGACGGCGACCAGGAGCCGAACCCGCGATATCAGAAGACGGCCCTCCCCGCGCTGCGCCGAGCCCAGCGTTCGCTGTCGCGGAAGCGGAAGGGCGGGAAGAACCGCCGGAAGTCGCGGCGGAAGGTGGCCAAGATCCACGCCAGGGTGAAGCGGCTCCGCCGGGAGCATCACCACCAGGTCAGTCGGAAGCTTGTCCGTCGATACGGGCTTGTCGCGGTCGAGGGCTTGAACATCCAGGGGATGCTCAAGAACGATCGGCTGGCCCGTTCGATCTCCGATGCCGGGTGGTCCGGCTTCCTGGAGACGTTGCGAACCAAGGCTGAGAGCGCCGGGGTCGCATTCGTGGAGGTAGACGCGCGGGGTACGAGCCAGCAATGCAGCGCGTGCGGGTCCGAGGTCCGCAAGGGGCTCTCGGTTCGCCAGCACGTCTGTCCGCATTGCGGGCTCTCCCTGCATCGAGACGAGAACGCGGCGAGGAACATCCTCGCTCGCGGACTCCTGGCCCGGACGGGGCCAGTGGGCGCCAACGTTGGGGTTGCCTGACGTCGTCCAGGAAGCCCCCTCGTTCACGAGGGGGAGTCGTCACCAACGATACGTCATGATAATGTCGATTGGCAAACTCCGATGCGAAGGCCGGAATCCGGCTATTTGCCTGGCAGGCGGAAGGCCGGGTCGAATTTTTCGGGAGGCTCGACGTAATGCGAGATGGTCCGGGCGAGGAGGGCGAACGTCGGGCCGTCGTCACCGTGCGAGGAGACCAACCGGCCGAGGATGCCGGTCGCCTTGCGGAACTCGCCGGCCTCGTAGGCGCAGAGGGCCTCTTCATAGATCGCGTTGATCTCGCCCTGGTCGGTCTTCTCGGGGTCGCCAAGCTCGAACAGCTCGATCGGATCGGAGATGTTGACCATCCGGACGCCCCCCAGCCGCCGAAGTGGGAATCCGGGGCCGAGGCGGTCGCGGGTCGCCTTCGTGATCAGAAGGCTCGATTTGAAATACTTCGACGCCCCCTGGACCCGGCTCGCGACGTTCACCGTGTCGCCGAGCGGCCCGTACTTGAACTTTCGCCTGGACCCCGTGTTGCCGACCCGAGCGATTCCGGAATTGATCCCGATTCCGATGCCCATCGGCTCGCCTAGCCGGTCTTGCCACCGGGCATTCAGCCCGTTGATCGATTCGATCATGTCGATCGCGGCGCGGCAGGCGAGGCCGGCGTGATCGGGCTGGGCCTCGGGCGCGCCCCACATCGCCATGATCTCATCGCCGATGTAGTCGACCAGAACTCCCTGATGATCCAGAACGCATTCCGAGAGGGTGGAGAGCACGTCCTGGGTCCATTCGACGGTGAACGCCGGGGGCTGGTGGCGGGTGATCCGGGAGAAGCCGCGGATGTCGCCGAAGAGGACGCTGATCTCCTGATCGCGCCCCTCCAGCAGCTTCGGCTGGGAGGCGAGGACGCGAGTGAGCTCGGGAGTGAAGAACTGCTCAAACTGCGCCTGCATCGCCAGCGCGGCACGCTCCTGCTCGACCCGAGCCAGCCCGGTCGAAAGCCCAACGGCGAGAACCTCCATCAGCATCGCGTCGAGCTTGGAGACCGGCCGGCCGGCACTCGCCAGCATCGACTTGATCTTCCGCTCGCCGTAGAGGACCGCGATCACCTCGCCAGACCGCGACTGCACCGGCGCCACCACCACCGACGAGACGCCCGAAAGGCTTGTGCAATCCCGGAGATCGTCGTGAGGATCGAGCCAGGCGACCCGCTTCTCGGCCAGTACCCGATTGAGGATCATCCGGCTGGGCGGGTTATTTTGTTCGTAATCGGCCTCGTGATCGGGGTAAAACGCGACCGTTTTCCAGTCTCCACTGTCGCGGGTAAGGACCCGGCCCACATCCAGGCAGGCGACCTCAACCACGGCTCGGGCCGTTTTGTGGAAGAAGTCGCTGTCGCTGGCGGCACTCTGAAGGACCTTGATCATCGTCCGGAGCCAGTCGAAGACCTTGCGGGCGTCGAGTGGACCGGACGAGGCCAGGGCGATGGTCGAGGTGCCGGCCTCCGCCCACCCCGAGTCATCACCAAAGGCGGCAACCGGCTCATCCAGGCACCGGATGTTGCCCAGGGGCTCGATCAGATGCTCGCCGGAGGCGGTCGGCCGCTCGACCCGGACCACCCGGATCCCAAATCGAAGGACGATCGGCAGTTCGGCCTCGTGCGTCTGACCCGGGCGGAGGACGAACCCATCGTCGAAGGTGATCGAGCTGGTGTCGCTGGCGTTCCGGACGAGGGCGCGATTCGGGCCTGCTCCCTCAAGCCGGGCGTGCCGGCGCGAGACCTTCAAGTCGTCCGTCGGCGCGATCGCCAGCCGGACACCCCCATTGCCCGCTGGAGAGACCTGATAAAGGGTCTCGCCGATTCGCTGATCCTGCCGGCCCAGCTCCACGGGCGCGATGCACTCTCTCAGCACGGCGAGGGTGCCATCATTGTACACGCGGATCAGCCAGTTCTCGGCCATGCCGAAGGATCCTCTGCGATCACCACCCGCCCGGATTGGTCCGCCGAGCTTGCCGCACTCGGGCGAGGACTCCGTGCCTTCGCCGCGCCGACTCGGGACGGCTTCGCCCCCCGAACCATCATAGCTCATCCCGTCCATCGCTCGCGAGTCGCGACTTTCGGAACTCTCCGGGCTGGTCGGTGATCCGATTCCTCGGCCTCGGGGTTATTCCTCTTCCTCTTGCTCGGACTCGGGTCGGCGGTGGGTGGTGAGCTGCTCGATCTTGTCGCTGGTGAAGTAGATCACGTCGGGAACGACCGGACCGTCGGACCGATACGCGCCGGTGCCTCCCTGATAGCGCAGGCCGTGCGCGAAGCCAAGGATGTTCCGGTGTCGAAGGTGAAACCCGCCGGTCTCGTCCCAGCCCCAGGTTCCGTCGTCGGGCGCTCGATGGGCGCCCTCGAACCTGGGCTTGTGCCGGAGATAGAACGGAACGCTGCCGCCGACGTAGTAGCCGATCCCGTTGGGCGTGTTCGACGGGGCGAGGCGCTCGGCGAGCATCTGAGGATGGCCGGCCCGATGAAAAGTGTAGGGGATGTCGCGCGGTTTTCCCGGGACGGGCTTGCCTTCCTTGTTGAGATGATACCGCTTGAAGAACTGGAAGGGATGCGGCCTGGGATCTTCCTCCTGAGCCTGGACCGACGTTGCCAGGACGGCCACCATCGCCGCGAGGCCCGCCACCATTCGCGATCGCCACGACGCTCGCATCGATCCGGCTCCTCCGGGCGGTTGCCGGTCGTCGGGGGATCGCCCATCGCCCGTCGACGGAGGGATCCCAAACCGCCCCACCTGGGATCGTCGATTCAGGCCGCTCGGCTTCAGGACTTCTTCAGCTTGAGGCCGGTGGGGATCGGCAGCGGGAGGGCCGACTGCTCCTGAATGATCGGCCCGCCGATCGGGACATGCGGATTGCGGTTGAACTTGAACATCGGCAGGCGAACATTCCGGAGCTTGACGAAATCGGCCCGCTTCGTCGCCGGTGGAGCGTACGCGATCGCCGCCGTCGCGGTGATGTCGTCGTCCTGGAAGACGCCGTCGCCGCTGGCCCCCAGACCGCCGACAATCTGTCGGGTCGTCGTCCCGTTCGGGTTGGTGATATTCTTGTATAACGGCGCGCTGCCCGGGAAAAGCACGACGCCGCTCTGGTTGGCCAGGTTACTGGGATCGTGGAAATTGGTATTCGGGTGGAAGTCGTTATAGCCCTGGATGGTCTGGAAGTTCCCGGCGGGGACGGGCGGTCCGGCGTTGGTCCCGTAGATGGTCGCGCCCGAGTTGATCAGGACCGAGCCCGGGCCGGGCGGATAGATCCGTGGGCCGGGCGGGAAGGCGTCGATTCCCTCGGGGAAGTACGGCAGCGAGAGGTAGCGGAACGTCCGGGCGGTGAGCGCCTGGCCGCGGGGGATGCCGCGAATCCGGTCGATCGGCTGGAGGGCCTGCGGGTTGTCGTAATACGCGACGTTACGCGCCTTCGAGACCGCCACGTTGATGGAGAAATAGGTGGCGTCGGGCATCCGGTAGAGGCCCAGAATGTTGCCGTTGAGGTCGCTAACGGCGAAGACCATACGGGCGGTCCGATTGAAGGGGACGCGGATCTGGGCACGCGTGATGTTCGCGTCGGCAATTCCCCGGGCGATGATCGCCTGGACGTCGGCCGCGGTCAGGCCGGTCCCGTCGTGGGGCGTGACCAGCCATCCGTACGGGACGCCCTTGCCCGGCAGAAGCGTGTCGCCCGCGGGGTCGACCGGGTAGTTCGTTCCGTCGTTGGGGTTGCCGGGGTGAAGCTTCTCGCCGACCGTCAGTAGCCGCTTGACCCCCTGCAACCCGCCGCCGCCGTAAATGTTCAGCGTGATCCCGACCAGGTCGATCCGGCCGAACGGCAGGGTGAAGTTCGGGAGCGCGGGGGCCCCGTTGACCGGTCCGTTGAACGGCACGCCAGCCTGCGAACTGCCGCCGGCCGCGACAAAAGCCATGTACTCGGCCACCTGCGAAAGGTCGGCCTTGTGGTGGTTCCGGAGCGCCGGCGTGTTGAGGGTCGAGTTCTCGGCGGTCGCGTAGCCGGTCGTCCCCGGGAAGAAGACGCCGATCCCGCCGACGAGGGCATAAGTTCCATTTGGCTGTTTTTTGTAAAGCGGGATACCGCCGGGAAGCGTCGCGACCCCGCGCGACTGGGCCGTCGGCAGCATCCCGGTGACCACGCCGTAGGACTGAGGAGCCACCAGGTTGCCGCCGGACGGAATGTATTGCGAGGGGACGTTGAACCGCGTCCCGGTCGCGTTGCTGATCACGTCGCGGTTGGTCGCCTCGATATCATACAGGTCGACCTGCGGTTGGAACTGGTAACCGGGCGGGAAGTGGCCCTTCAGGCCGACCGGGGCCACGAAACCGGGTCCGTAGACCGTCGAGGCTCCGTTCTGATAGGGGACATCCGGGTTCGACTGCACCTCGCGCTGAAGGATAGTCGTCTGGCTGATGTCCTGAACGGTCCGCGAGGTGAGCGGGCCGGCGTCGTTGGCGAAGTAAGCGCCGGTCCGGGCGAGCGAGACGGCTCCATCGATCGAGAAGACCAGGTTGGTCTTGTTCTGGGTGATCAGAGGCGAAACCCCACTCTCGACGCGAACACCGAGAATGGTCCCGTTTCGGTCGGTCACGGCGATGATCGCGTTGTTCAGGCTCGACGCGGCGGCGGCGCGCTGGAGGAGCGTTTGCACATCCTGGGTGGTGAGCACCTGGCTGGGGAGCGGTGGAGCGGCGGGATTACTGGGATTGGTTGGGTCGTATCCATGAACCCCGGGCGCGATCAGGGATCCGCTGGCGACGGCCTTCGAAACATCGGCGGCGGCCGGCAAGGTGGCCGGGGCGCGTTGAGCGGTCGAGAGCAGGAGCCGCGACTCGAGGCCCTCGACGGCAGCCGAGACGTCGAAGGCCACGGCACGACTTCGCGGCCGACCCGCACGGCTTTCCCCGGAATTCCACCATCCCATGGCGTTTCGGCGCCCCCAGTCGATGAGGGTTGAAGTCCCGCCGGCCTCCTTGCCGGTCGGCGAGGGCCCTCCACGGCCCATCGTCTACCCTCTCCATTCGGCCCGGGTCACACTTCAAATTCAGAATTTTCCGCAAACTTGTCGCCATCGCGAGCCGCTTCGCGATCAGCAAGACCGGCATAATCCTCAAGTTTTACCAGATTGAGGCCGATCTTCACACTCGATGGCAGGGGGGATCATGATCCGAGTGTCGGGAACCGATCGGTGACGAGGTCACGTCATCGAGGGACCGGTGCCGGTCTTCATCTCTTGCCGGCGTCCACGTCGGCGCCTCATCTCTTTCTTTTTGCAGGTCATGTCTGGCGATCGGCCCGAGGATCGGGCACGCGAGCGAACCCGTTCGAAGGCGAACGCCTGGCGACCGGCCCCCGTTGAAAGGGGCGAAATGAGGCGCCGGCTGATTCCCCCCGGAGGTCACTGATGCGGCGGAGCCGCCTAGCTTGGGCCCTGCTGATTTTCGCCTGGGTCGTTGCCCCGGCCGCCCCGGCGCGTGGGCAGGAAGGCGCGATGCCGCCGATACCGCCGGCCTCGACGCCTCGCTCGGCGACTTCGCCCGCCGAGGAGCCGCTCCCGCCGCTGCCGGCCGACCTGGCGACTTCACCCACGCCCGAGCCGACTCCGGAGGCTTCGTGGAATCCGGCCGACGACGGCACGACCGAGATCCTCACCCCCAGCGCGATCCGGCCGAGAGTGGGACCGCCGAGGCCCCGGCCTGGTGTTCTGAACCGGTCGCTTGGCACCGTGACGGCTGGCGAAATACCCGCGCCGCTGTTTGACACCCCGCCGTTTCTGCAAGCGGAGCCATTTCCCACGCCCGGTTACGCCGGCCGGTCGCATGTTCAGCCGATCGAGGACCAGTCTTCCAGTCACTTCGTCCCGGTCCCCGATCGATGGCGGATCGGCTATCCGGCCTGGGATCGATACGGAACCGGCCACCCGATCGGCGACGAGTCGCCGTACTCGATCGGGCGGATCCTCGATCCGTACAATCAGAACGTCCTGAAGGGTGATTATCCGATCTATGGCCAGCACACGTTTCTCGACATCTCGGCCCTGAGCATCCTCGACTTCGAGGGACGCGAGATCCCCACCCAGACCTCGGGCTTCGAGAGCACCTCTCGACCATTCGAAGGGAACTCCTTCGGACGCCCGAATAGCTTCTTCACCCTCGACTTCTTCTCGGTGGTCTTCGACGTCTTTCACGGCGACGCCGCGTTCAAACCGGTCGACTGGCGAATCAAGCTCGCTCCGACGCTCGGCATCAGCAACTTTTCGTTCAGCGAGCAGGCGCAGGTCAACCCGAATGTTCTCGAAGGAACAACCCGTACCCGCGAATTCTGGGCCCTCCAGGAAGCGTTCGTCGAGTACAAGATCGCCGACATCGGACCCGACTACGACTTCGTCTCGGTCCGGGCCGGCAACCAGCCGTTCAACGCCGACTTCCGCGGCTTCCTCTTCCTCGACATCAACCGCGCTGTCCGCTTCTTCGGCACTCGAAACAATAACCGCGATCAGTGGAACATCGCCTATTTCCGGCAATGGGAAAAGGACACCAACACCGGGCTGAACACATTCAACGACCGCGGACAGAACCTCATTTTCGCCAATTATTACCGCCAGGATTTTCTCTTCCCAGGGTACACCGCGCTGGTGAGTGTGAACTACGACAACGACCTGGCGACGATCAAGTTCGACAAGAACCGGTTCCTCGTCCGGCCGGACGCGGTGGGGAACTTCCAGCCGCACGAGGTCGACGCGGTGTACTTCGGCTGGGGCGGCGACGGGCACTGGGGCCGGTACAATCTGACACACCAGTTCTATGAGGTCGTCGGCCACGACACGATGAACCCACTGGCAAACCGGGCCCAGACGATCAACGCTCAGATGTTCGCCATCGAAGGATCGTACGACCGAGACTGGGCCCGGTTCCGGGTCTCATTTTTCTACGCCTCGGGCGATGGGAACATCAACAACTCGCACGCGACCGGCTTCGACACGATTCTTGACGGTCCGAACTTCGCCGGCGGCCCGTTCAGCTTCTGGAATCGCCAGGTGATTCCGCTCCAGAACGTCAACCTGACACAGCGGTTGAGCCTCGTGCCTGACCTTCGTTCGAGCAAGATTCAGGGCCAGGCGAACTTCGTCAATCCAGGCTTGATCCTGCCGACCATCGGGGCCGACTTCGAGCTAACGCCGAAATTCAAGCTGTTCACCAACGGCAACATGATCTGGTTCGACAAGACGAGCGTGTTGCAGCAGTTCCTCTACCAGGGGAACATCGACCGGTTCATCGGGGTCGACCTGAGCCTCGGCGGGATCTACCGGCCGCTCGTGCACGAGAATCTCTCGTTCATCGGCGGTGTCTCGATGCTGATCCCCGGCCAGGGCTTCCTCGACATTTACAACAATTTCAACAGCCGGAGCGGCTCGCTGGTCGCCGGCTTTCTTACAGCGGTCGCGGCGTTTTGAGGGATGGATGATCCCTCCGCGAAGGGATCGTCTCGATGGCAAGCCGCCTTGACACCCTCCCGCGATCCGAATATTTTCCCGACGCCCCGGCCCCGATGCGCGCCGGGACGATGGCATCCCGTCGACACGGAGGTTGACCGCTCATGCCCCGCCCCCGAACTGACAAGGCGCCGCGATTGCGGGCCAGCCACGCACTCTCGCTGGCCCTGGCCCTGACCGCCGCCGTCCTGCTCGGGACGCCCGGACGTCGCGAGACCCACGAGGCCAGGGCGCAGACCCCACCGATCAATCGACGAGCCGACCAGCCGCCCGCCGAGGTTCCCTACCCGTTCCCCGCCGGCATGGGCGAGATCGATCTCTCCCGGCAGACCATCGAACAGGCCGACGCCAAGAGCACCGGTTGCGTCACCTGCCACAAGGGGCAGCACGAGCCCCACGGCAAGCCGCAGACCGTCCGACTCGGCTGTATCGACTGCCACGGCGGCGACCCGACCGCGCTGGACATCCAGCACGCGCACGTCTGGCCGAGGTTCCCCGAGGCGTGGGGCAGCACCGCGAATCCGGTCCGGTCGTATACCTTGCTGAATCACGAGTCGCCCGAATTCATCCGCTTCGTCAACCCGGGCGACCTCCGCGTCGCGCACCTTGGATGCGGGACGGCCAATTGCCACTCCGAGGTGGTTCTTCAGGTCCGCAAAAGCATGATGACCCACGGAGCCATGCTCTGGGGCGCGGCCCTCTACAATAATGGAGCCGTTCCCAACAAGCCCGCTCGGTTCGGCGAGGCGTATAGCATGCACGGGACACCCCTGCGATTGCAGACCGTCCCGCCGCCGACCCCCTTCGAAATGGAGCGCAAGGCGGTCATCCCATTCCTTGACCCCCTGCCCCGTTACGAGGTCTCTCAGCCGGGAAACATCCTCCGGATCTTCGAGCGCGGCGGCCTCGAACCGGCCGAGCCCGGCAATCCCAACCCCCTTGAGATCAACGGCAAGCCGCTCGCTCGCCTCAGCGCCCGGGGGCTCGGCACCAAGAACCGGACCGATCCTGTCTTCATCGGACTCCAGAAAACACGTCTCTTCGACCCGACGCTCAATTTCCTCGGCACAAACGATCATCCGGGCGACTATCGATCAAGTGGATGCACGGCCTGTCATGTGATCTATGCGAATGATCGATCGATCGTGAACTCGGGCCCCTATGCCGCCTACGGACACATGGGGACCAGCTTCCAGGCGGATCCCAACATCCCACGCGACCAGCCGGGCCACCCGATCGACCACAAGTTCACCGCCGGCATCCCAACCAGTCAGTGCATGGTTTGCCATATTCACCCAGGGACGAACGTCCTGAATTCCTACACCGGCTTCATGTGGTGGGACGAGGAAACCGACGCCGAATTGATGTATCCACCCCGTGAGAAGAATCCCAGCGCCGAGGAATTCACCAAATCGATGATGTCCAATCCCGACGAGACCGCGGCGCGCGGCAACTGGTCGGACCCGAACTTCCTGGCGCACCTCGCCGAGATGAACCCGCAGGCGAGACACACGCAGTTTGCCGACTATCACGGCCACGGCTGGGTCTTCCGCGCCGTCTTCAAGAAGGATCGGCACGGCCAGATGCTCGACCACCGCGGCGAGCCGGTGCGAGACGATTCCACCGCCGCGATGATGGCCGCCATGCAGATGCCGGTCGAGCTGAAGGAACGCTATCGCGGCAAGAACGCCGCCGCCGCTCAGCAGGCCGCCTTCGACCGCGCCGAGGCCAAACGCGACGGGCTCCCCGTCCACCAGCTCGATATTCACCTTGAAAAGGGAATGCACTGCATCGATTGCCACTTCATCCAGGACGCCCACGGCAACACCCGGCTCTACGGCGAAGTTCGCGCGGCGATCGAAATTCAGTGCGTCGATTGCCACGGCACCCCCGGCACCCGGCCGACACTCTTGACCTCCGGTCCCGCCTCGGACACCTCGGCCGCTGAGTCGGGCAAGGACGGTCGAGACCTCTCGGCCCTTCGAACACCGTTCGGAAAGCGGCGATTTGAGCGCAGGGGCGACGTGCTGATCCAGCGGTCGATGGTTGAACCGGATCTCGCCTGGGAAGTCGTTCAGGTTCCCGACACCCTCAATCCGACCTCGAAGCACTACAACAAGCGCGCTCACCTCGCCAAGACCGTCCGCTTCGAGGGCGATCAGATGGTCTGGGGCGACCTGCCGGCCGGCGGCGACAACGTGTGCGCCCACGCCAACTCGAAGATGAGCTGCATTGGCTGCCACTCGGCCTGGAACCCAAGCTGCTTCGGTTGCCACCTCCCACAGCGGGCGAACAAGAAGATGCCCCAGCTCCACAACGAGGGGGACATCACCCGCAATTACACCTCGTACAATTTCCAGACCCTCCGCGACGACGTGTACATGCTCGCCCGGGATGGCAACGCGACGGGCAACCGGATCGGACCGGCGCGGTCGTCGTGCGCCATTCACGTCGGCTCGTACAACGCGCAGAGGGAATCGATTTACGTGCAGCAACAGACGATCTCGGGCGAGGGGATGTCGGGGATCGCGTTCAGCACAAATGTTCCCCACACGGTCCGGGGCGGACCGCCGGTCGTTCACGACCCGAAGAGCCCCTACAACGGCCGCGCCCTCAATCCGAATGCCTATCGCCCCGGTACATCCGACACCAAAACCTGCACCGATTGCCACCTCTCGAAGGAAGACGACAACAACGCGATCATGGCGCAGCTTTTGATGCACGGAACCAACTACACCAATTTCATCGGGAAATACTGCTGGGTGGCCTCGGGCGAGCACGGACTCAACGCGGTGGTGGTCACCGAGCGGGATGAGCCTCAGGCGGTGATAGGAAGCACTCTCCACCGGATCGCCTACCCCGACCGCTACGCCGAACACGTTCAGCGCGGCGGGAAGCTGAAGCACGCGCACGAGCACGTCGGCCGAGACGTCATCGAGCGTCGCCTCCGCCCCGAGATCCGGTCGATCCAGGCGCGCGGCGAGTATCTCTACGCGGCCTGCGGCGAGGGCGGTTTGCGAATTTTCGACATCGCCTTCATCGACCACAAGGGCTTCTCCGAGCGGATCATCACCGCGCCAGTCTCGCCGCTCGGGCAACGGTTCTTCGTCCGAACGAAGGACGCCACCGCCGTCGCCGCTCCCACCACCATCGCTCCCGACCCAACCCGAAAACACCGCCCCGAGAACTTCGAGGCGTCCGTCCATTCGATGTATGCCTATGTCTACGTCACGGATCGCGAGGAGGGCCTGATCCTCGTCGGCGCTGGGACACTGCTCGATGGCAACCCGCTGAACAACTTCCTCGGCCGTGCCCTGACCTTCAACCCCGACGGCATTCTGAAGGGAGCCCGGGCGATCACGATTGTCGGGACGTATGCCTACATTTCCTGCAATGCCGGGCTCGTCGTGATCTCGATCGAGGATCCGCTCAAGCCGGTGATCACCTCGGTTATCGGTGAGCCCGTTTTACACCATCCTCGCGCGGTGCAGGTGCAGTTCCGCTATGCGTATGTCTGCGACAAGGAGGGCGTGAAGGTACTGGATGTTACCGACCTGGCGCACCCAGTCCCGGTCCACGAGGCCGAGGTCCCGCTGCACGACGCCCGAAACATCTACCTGGCGCGGACGTACGCCTATGTCGCCGGTGGTAAGGATGGCCTGGTGATCCTCGACATCGAGCATCCCGAGCATCCCCGGATCGACCAGGTTTTCAACGGTGGGGGCTGCATCAACGACCTGAACGACGTGAAACTTGGCATCACGTACGTGAGCGAATTTGCCTATCTGGCCGACGGCGAGAACGGCCTTCGGGTGGTGCAGCTCACCTCGCCGGACACCCCGGGCAATTATGGCTTCAGCCCGAGGCCGGCGCCGATGCTGGTCTCCCATTTCCCGCTCCCCGAACACGCTCATGCCCTGGCGATCTCGGAGGGGGTCGATCGCGATCGGGCGGTTGACGAGTCGGGCAATCAGATCGCGGTCTTCGGCCGCGTCGGCGCCCGCCCGCTCAACCTGGAGGAGCAGCGGAAGATGTACCTCCACAACGGGCAGGTCTGGAAGGTCGGCGATGACCCGGACGATCCGATCTACGTCCGTCGGCGGCCGAGGGTTGGCGGCCGGCCGCCCGAGATCAGCGAGCGACGGCCCGTGGGAACGGGCGCTCCCCCTCGGCTTCACCGATGATCGCGAGACGCCGTCCGGAGCCCCGGGGCTGACTTCAACGCCCCGGCCATCCGGCGGAAATGCTCGCGGAATGCGGCCGGGTCGAACGCGGCGGCGTCTTCCAGCCGACGAGAGAGCGTTGTCGGGACGATCAACGCCTTCGTCCGCGCGGGAGGCAGATCGAGCAGCAATTCGGCGGCGAGCGCCTTCAACTCCGACTCGATCTCGGCGGGCCGGCGTTTCTCGGGAACCACCTCGCTGTAGATCGCGCGAAACGCCCAGGCGATCTGCCGGGCCGAGTCGTAATCGGGCGGGGCGTCGATCGCCATCCGGGCCAGTCGGTCGAGCAGCCCGAGCGCGCGGGCCTCGTCGATCGGCGAGGCCGAGAAATCGCGGATCGCCGCGTCGGCCCAGTCCGCGACCGCCCGCGCGGCCGCCGGCGTGGAATCGTCGCCAAAGGGGCGGCGGCCCAGACCGTCCCGGAGTTTGAGAAGCCGGCCGTCCAGCTCGCTCTGCCGACCCTCCACGCCCAGCCTCGCCAGCACAAGCGGCCAGTCGGGCGTGGTCGGGCGACCAGGGATCGAGCCCACCCGCCGAACCTGCCGCCAGGGAACCGTGTCGTCGACGCGCCGAAGTTCGTGGTGGCAGGCGGTGCAATCGAATCGGGCGAAGTCGCGTGTCGACGTCGAGGCGGTGGCCGCGCCCGGGGCATCGGCCATGAGCCGCATCGACGCCCGAAGCCCGACCAGCCCGCCGATCACCACCTGCCGGGTCTGCTCCAGGTCGTGCGACGATCCGGCCAGGCCGAGCCGTTCGAGCCGCTTCGGCGACTTCTCGCGGAGCGTTTGCCAGTGGCGAGGTTCGGCCTCACCAAAACTGCTGACCTCAATGCTCGGCAGGGGCGGATGGCCAGCCGCGTACATCTCGTGCGTGACGACCTTCCCCTCCTCTCGGCTGCCGACATGGCACGACGTGCAGGTCTCAGCGCGTCGGACAGGGTCCCACAGGTCGATCATCCCGAACGTCGCTTCCTTCTCACGACGCGTCAGCCGGGCCCACGAGGTCGAGCCGAACTGGTGGCGAGCGACCCATTCCTCGGCGGCGCCGTGGCAGGAAACACAGGTGACGCCGTCACGCTCCCGATCGTAAAGCCGGACGTCGCCACCCGCCGGAGCGGTCGTCGCGTGACAGGCGAGACAGGCCGCCATCTCGCGGACATCGGCCTTCAGCGCCCGGCTCATCTCCTGGCCGCGCGGACCGCTCAGGGCCCGGAAGGCCCATTCGTGCTTATCCTTCTCGTGGAACGTGACCGATTCCACCATCCGGCAGATCAGCGCCTCCCTTTCCGCGCTGGTGATGGTCCGGTTATAGCCGCCGTCGTGGCAGGGGGCACAGTGTCGGGCCCCGATCACGAACGGCGAGGGCCTGGCCGGCCCGACCGGAGCCGGTTCGACGGCTCTTGCACCGAGAGGGGCGCCCATCGCAAGCACGCCCATCGCCGCGGCGACCATGACCGGCGATCGGAATCGGGGATGAATGCGATCGGTCCGAATCGCCATCGTCGGTGATCCTCGTCTCGGTGAGTTTGGGCCGAATCCACTTTAAAAAGTGTAAGACTTCCCCGGCCGCCCGACCTCGATCCGGTCGGAGCCCAGCGCGATGAGCTGGTCGACGACCTCGCCATAAAACCTCGGCTTGATGTGGACCGCGACGAACGGCACGTCGGCATCCAGCTTCCGGATCTCGGTCGCGAACATCGCGGGCGTCAGATGCTTGGAGATGCGGGCCAGGCCCTCCATCCGGTCCGGGAAGGAGACCTCGAGGAAGACACCCCTCAGATCCTTCGCGGCGGCGGCGTGTCGCCAGAAGTTGTCGGTCGGGCCGGTGTCGGAGGGGATCGCGACCGTCCCACCCGGTCCCTCGATCAGAAAGCCCAGCGTCGGAACGACATGGTCGACAGGGATCGGCGTCAACTTCAACCCCTCGACCTCGATCGGCTTGCCCGGCTCGATGATCGACTTCTTGACGAACGGCAACCCCTTCTCGGAAAGCGCGATGAAGTCGGGCCAGACGCGATCGTTGAAGATGTCTCCCTGAATACTGGCCCAGGTCTCAGCGCCGGCGTGAACGGTCACGCAATGATCGCCCGACTCAAAGACCGTCTCCAGGAAAATCGGGAGCGAGGCGATGTGATCGACGTGACTATGAGTAATAAAAATGTGCTTGATTCGCGACTGTGCGTCCAGGTCGCCGAGGAAGCCAAGCCCGCCCGCATCGATGGCGACAGCCTCCTCAACCAGATACGACGAAAGGAAGAACCCGGGGTGAACCGAGGCCGCGTCTGGACCGACCGACGACGGGATCACTGTGATCTTCACTGTTGCCCCCTGTCGTGCCCCGTGGGGACGCCCCTACTTCTTCCAAAGCCGGCGCAGGGACCGTCCCCTACCCCAGGATCGTCTCCGATCTCGACTCTCCAGTTTACCACGCCAGGTCAGGCTTGCATCGGGGACCGCCATCGGAGTCTCCGAATTTTTCCGGATATTCGGACTCTCGCGGTTAGATTTTCGGCGCACACCAGACGTGGTGCCCGGGAGAACCGCCAACGATCCTGCCGATACGAAGCCGAGGATTCCCGGCCACCTGCCCTCGCCGACCACCGGCACCCTGCACTTTGAATCTTCATATTTTGCTATACCTCGCGCTTATGGTTCGCGACTTCCCCAGGCTCGACCAGGCGCCCGGCGATCGCTCTCAAGCGTGAAGGTCTTACGACTCACTTGACGGAAGAAGACGGGTTCCCGGTAGTCTGAGCTTCGGCCTGCTCATGATGGGCGGCGCCGACCGGCCAGGGTGGCCCCGTCATGCGATCCATCGCACGGACGGGGTTTTTTCTTGCGCCATTTTCGATCCGACGACCGGATCTCCGGAATCATCGGAGCCGATGATCCCGCACTCGTGGCAACGACGGCCACGCCAGATCTCGGGACCAACCCGAGACGCTGACCCGGAGCCGGCCTCATGGCCCGATCTCGTTGGTTCGTCGTGTGCCCCACTTTCCGATGCCGGCCCTCATCGTTCCGGATACGTCCGATGTGGAACCCCATTCCGCGCGCCACAACGGAACCATTCGAGATCACCCAGACCCACCCCAACAGCCGGAATCATCGTGTCCTTTCGGCAGCCGTGCAAAAAGCACCGCGCCGAGGCTGGGCTGGAGTGCTCGGCCGCGAGCGTGGCAGGCATCTCGGCGCGTTTCGCCCAGATCCGGGCGAGGGCCGGCGGCGGTCCTGCTCGCTGGTGGGC
>DAIDKV010000125.1 GCA_027449865.1 Planctomycetales bacterium | reverse complement strand
CGGCCCACCAGCGAGCAGGACCGCCGCCGGCCCTCGCCCGGATCTGGGCGAAACGCGCCGAGATGCCTGCCACGCTCGCGCCCGAGCACTCCAGCCCAGCCTCGGCGCGGTGCTTTTTGCACGGCTGCCGAAAGGACACCGTCAAACGGAGCCCGCTCAGGCAACGGCCCCCATCGCCCTTCGCACTTGGCAAGATTCCTGTCGGCCACACCCGCAAGGTCCAGGCCGAACTTGGTGGCGGCGTTCGACAAGTACCAGAGCAGGTCGCCGAGCTCTTCGCTGAATCGCTCCCTGAAGAGCGTGTGTGAGTCCCCGTCGCGGAGGTATTTTTTGTATTCGCTGAGCAGTTCGCCCGCCTCCCCGGCGATTCCGAGTAGTGGGATCATCATCCCCTTCTCGGACAATTCGGGATTCCGGTCGGTCTTTGCTGCCCGCTCTTGATACTCACGCAAATCCATCAGCCTCTCCCGTCGGTTAGATGCTGGACCTCGCCGAATGCACCGAATGGCTGTTGAGGCCCCATTTCGGAGGATACCAGTATTCGATCGCCTCAGCGCTCGACCGGAACCGTTGCTTGATACGGGTCCGACCCGATCGGCCGAGGGATTCTGGGTGGCTGACTCGCGCGTATTTGCCCACCTCGCAGAAGAGATTCTGGCAGTCGATCAACTGGAGGGGTCGCCCCCAAAGGTCACGGAAATCCAGCCCTAAGCGTTCGAACTCGATCCCCTGTCGGTCAGCCATGAATTTGATGACTTCGGCGTCATTTAGGCCGGCAGTGTCGTCGAAGCACTTCCGGATACCGTCGACCGCACCGGGGCCGGGGATAACGAACTCCATCTCGGTGAAGTCCGTCACCTCCGAATAGTTGATGTCGGTGACGTATTGGTATGCCAAGAAATCTCCGATCGACGGGTAGTCCCGGATCAGGTCGAACGACCTTTGCATCGAGCTGGAGGCGGCCAGTCTCGCGGCCAGTTGGTCCTCCATCATCCGCTCCAGCAGCTTAAGGTGATTGCGGTGCTTGCGATCATGCCCGAGCGAGCCGGCGTTGGGCATGATGTAGGCGGCAGAGTAAATCTTCAACCCGCGGCTCATCGCCCAGGTGAGGATCTCATCATAGCGTTCGAAGGAGTAGTCGGCGTAAGCGATCGTGCCGAGGGCCTGCTCCAGTAGCTCCCATGTGCCGATACGATTGAATGTCTTGAACAGCAAAGTCCGAAAGAACACCTCCGCCGGGTGGGTGGGCAAGTCGTCGCGATAGATTACGCGCCGGATCAGATACTGGCTGACCCGGTCCGAGGCCCGGTAGGCATTCGTGAACTTGTACTCCAACAGAATCGGGTCGTCTGTCCACGGTGGCGGCCGCCTCTCGAGTCGGCGGAAGAAAACCTCCTGTCGCTCGGCCGCAAACCTCCAGTAGGTGTCGTAAACGGGCGACGGCTTGAGCGGCGATATCCGCGCTGGCGGCACTTCGTGGTGCGGCACAGCCTCGGAAGCTGTCGGGAACAGCGTCGGGGAAAGGTCCCTGCCGCGCTTTCGGGCCGAATCCTTCGTGCTCACGCTTCCACCGTCATTGGTTTGCCCTTCGACTCGTCGATGCTGGCTCGTGCGAGGTCGGTCAGGCGGTCGAGCAGATCTCCACCGCCTGGCCTACTTCCGTTCAATTTCTGGATGCCCGCGACGCAATTGAGCTTATCGAATCGCAGCCCCACCTGACTGGCCACGAACGAGCCGAGCCGCATCAGCCCGAGCCAATTCCCATACGCCTTCACGTAGAGGAGCTGCATCGCATAGAAGGCATTCAGCGAGAGAGTATTGCGGTCGAAGTCAGGCACGAACGCCACTTGCTGTAAGCAGGGGAAGTGCTGCCGCGCTTCGATCTGATCCCGGACCGGATCGTAAATGGACGCCTGCAGGGCCATCCGCATCGCGCCCTTGACACAGGTCTTGATGATGAACTCGAGCTGGTTCCCATCTTCCTTGAGCCGGCCCTTCAGGTGTTCCAAAGGTGTTCCGTCCTTGTGGTTTGTGCCGTATCCGATCAATCGAGCGAAGTACAGGCCCTGAGCATTGAGGTCCGGCTCCATCGAGACGAAGTCGGGCAGGTTCTCAATGTAGTCCTTGTAGAGCTTCAGTCTGTCGCCCTTTGCCCGCCTCCACATGCCCTGCGGGAAGATCGTCTTGGCGACGGTCTCAACCGATTGCTGCCGATCGGCTTCAAGGCAGGCATCAAGGGCATGCCGGAGGTCCCCGTCCTCGACCGGATGGCCATTCGCATCAGCTTCGATGCTGACCACGAACGGCGAGAGCTCGCGGGATGGCCGCGGGCTCATCGTCAGGAAGGCCCGGGACCAGGCCGCCGAAAGGCTCGTCTCGCTCGACGCGTACATCACCGGCTCACTCATCGTCACCATCCTCCAACTCCAGGTGCCTATTCGTGCTCCATCCGGTGTACTGTTCCCGCGCGATCCGGACGACGATCGCCCATTCCGCATCGCCCTCGACGCGAGTCATACCCGGCCGGACGGCCGTGAAGACCCGGCCGTTAGGCAGGTCCGCTTCGTACCTCAGGTGGCCAAACTCAGGCTGACTGCCGCGAGGGAGAAGCATGGTGGTACCGACCTCGGTGTCCAAGGTCTTCATGGCGTAGTGGGCGTCGGCGACCCATGACCGGTCGCTCCCGGCAGAGCCAAGTATCGCCTGCCGGATGGCGGGCAAGCGGACCTTGGACAACTCGGTAGCGCGGTCTCTCGTGATCTCGTTCAGCGCATAGGCAAGGTGATTGACCAGCGTCGTGTACCCGACGCCGAAGTGGCAGGCTACGGTGAAGACCTGCTCGGGCAGCGCCCGGGCGATCCCCCATCCTCGGACAGCGAAGGCTTTCCGCACGGCCTGCTTCGGCATCAGGAGGAAGCCGGCGAACGCATTCGCCGAGAATTCCTCAGGCGACAACTTAGGATCGACCTGCCCCTCTCCGATTTGCTGATCGAGCATCATCCCGGTATGTCCGAGGGCATGATGACCTAATTCGTGCGCTGTGTTGAACGCGCGACGACCGATGGGACGCAAGGCAGAGACCTCGATCAGCGGCCTTGCAGATCGCTCGTAGACGCCTTCCATGCTGTATTCCGCGAACCGTACGCGGACCTTCGGCGTCAGCTTCTCGCAGATGTCGTAGACGTTAACCGGCGTGCTGAAAGGAATCCCGGCTTCCTCACGCACTTCGAGTGTCTTTTCCAGCGCCTCCTCGGCCAGGTCGGCTTTGAGCACCATCATTCTCCTTCCGCCGGGCCGCGCAAGGCCGCTAATGCCCGCATGAGACGGTCCAAGTCCTCGGGCTTGATTTTTTGCAGCTCCCGAAAGGCTAGTTGGAGTCGTTCGTCCTGGGGCTCCAGCTTCTCGGCCGCAACGCCCGACAGCCACGCTAAGTCCACGTCGTAGACCTCGGCGAACCGGGCGAGTTCCGGTATCGGGACGTTCCGGTTGCCCGCCTCAATCTCACTGATGGTCGGGCGGTGCATCTCCATCCGCTTGGCGGCCTGGCCCTGCGTCAAGCCCGACAGACGACGGGCCTCGCGCAACCGTTCCGCGATCAACTGCTTGCTGGGTGTCGGTTCGCTCATACCTTGCTCCCCTTGCGGGAGTACTTCTCGACGAACTTCCGCGTTATCTCCCGGACTGTTAATTTCCTCCCCTTTTCGACGAAGATGTTTCGGATCTTCGTCCCTTTCGGGAGGGGTTCCCCGAGTTCGCGGGCGAGCAGACGCACGATCTCGGGGATGAAATGGCTGTCGAAACCCTTGATATCGCCAAGGGGCTTGATATCCGGGTCGATGCTGTCGGCCGGATCCTGAGCGGGATCCTGGTAGTCGACGAGAATCTCGGCCAGCTTGCCCGTCACCGTCTCGATATCCATGCCTGCCCTCCTGTGTAAGAAAATATTACGGGCCGGTAAGGCAATGGTCAACCCCTCCCCGCGGATTTTCAGAAGGCCAAGCTCCGGCCCGCAAAGGGAGCCCAGGGCCGGGTAGACCTGGGTGGTCGCCCACCCAGGCCCCCCACAGATCCAGACGTGCGTATTAAACGCATCTGGCTCTTCATCTCATGACTTCGCTGCGCCGCTCAGCAGGCCGTGGACCGCTCGAGCGCGGGGAAAACTGTATCGCTTCTCCAGGCGAAGAAACTCCGACCACGTCACGTCATCGTCTCGGCGACGCCGAGACAGCCGTTGGCGCCAGATCCTTCGCACGCCCTCCCGGAATTCCTGGAGGCGGAAGAAGTTGCCAATGGCGGCGACAAAGGGGACGGCGGCGACAAAGGGGGAGGAATGAAATGGAGGGTAGCCCGAGACCCTGCCCGGACCGATCGTCCGCCATGGGGACGGGGCCACCGGTCAAGTGGTACGATCGTGGATAGCTGACGAACCGGGGACGGCAATGGTCGGCACGGTGGCGGGGAGTGATGGCGAAGGCGAATGGCAGGCGCGGGGGGACGACGGCCAGCCGTGACGGGTCGGCCAGGACGCCCGGGCATTGGGTGAGTCTCTCCGATCGGGAGTGGACCATCAGGCCCGCGAAGGCGAACTGGCCAAGCTTCTCCAACCCGATCGATCAGGCGGTTGCTCGGGCCTCGCTGGATCCGGGCCAGTCGGATCCTCCGCCGGACCGCACCGCCCGAACGGAAGGAGGGACCCATGTCCGCGATCACGACCTTCCCGGGCCCGGCCGCGGCGGGTGATCTCGCGTCGTTCCCGTCGTCGAGCCTCGCCCACGGGGACCGCCGGATCATCTTCCCGGGGGTGGGCTGGGAGACCTATGAATCCCTCTCGCGGACCCAGGGCGAAGGGAACCATGTCCGGCTGGCCTACGACGGGAAGGATCTCGAGATCATGACCACCGGCTACGTCCACGAGATCCTCAAGGAGCTGGTCGGTCCCATCATCAAGGCGGTCCTCTGCTGGCGGGGTATCCCCCATTTCGGCTCGGGCGAGGCGACCCTGAACGCCGTGAATGCGAGGCGCGGGCTCCAGGCTGATCTCTCCTATGGCTTCGAGCCCGATAAGGTGCGGATGACCCGCGAGGCCCTGGCCCGCGGCTCGATGGACCCGGCCGATTACCCGAAGCCCGACCTGGCCGTCGAGATCGACATCTCCCCCTCTCAGATCGATCGGCCCGCGATCTATGCGGCGCTGCAAGTCGCCGAGGTCTGGCGGATCACTCGGGATCGCACGGTGATCATCGAGCCATTGCAGCCGGATGGGTCCTACTCCCCCGCCGGAGTCAGCCAGTTCCTCGGTATCACCGTCGAGGAGATCCGCGGCTGGCTGACCGCCGAGGACCTGGGCCAGCAAGCGGCCTGGTATCGCCGGCTCCAGCAATGGGCGATGGGGCTCGGTCAGCCGGCCGGCGGCGCCGGGGCGTGATCGGCGGGACGTGGAGCGAGGCCCAACGGATCCCGGCTGACCTTGCCGAACCGGTCCCCGCCGGTCTAGAATCGGGAAATTTTCCGGGCCGCGCCGCCTCCATCGAATTGGGGCGTGCGCGGCCCGAGTTATGTCCGGAGAGTTATTGGTAATTGGTTATTGGTTATTGGTGGCCGACCCGTGGGCGATGCCGGCATCCGGCGGCCGGGAACCAATAACCAATTACCAATTACCAATAACAAGTCAACCAGGTAGAACCGTGCCCAAGCGTACCGACCTCAAGAAGATCCTGATCATCGGCGCCGGGCCGATCGTTATCGGGCAGGCGTGCGAGTTCGACTATTCGGGGACCCAGGCGTGCAAGGCCCTCCGCGAGGAGGGCTTCCAGGTCGTCCTGGTCAACTCGAACCCGGCCACCATCATGACCGACCCCGAGATGGCCGATCGGACCTATATCGAGCCCATCACGCCCGAGTTCGTCGAGCGAGTCCTCGCCGTCGAGAAGCCCGACGCCGTCCTGCCCACCCTCGGCGGCCAGACCGGGCTGAACGTCGCGCTGGCCCTCCACGACAGTGGCGCCCTCGCCCGGCACGGCTGCCAGCTCATCGGCGCCACCGCCGACGCCATCCGACGCGCCGAGGATCGCGAGCTTTTCAAGCGATGCATGGAGGAGATCGGCCTCGAGAACGCTCGGAGCGAGCTGGCCCATACCCTCGACGAGGCCCGACGGATTCGCGATGACGTCGGGCTGCCCTGCGTCCTTCGGCCGAGCTTCACCCTCGGCGGCTCCGGCGGCGGGATCGCGTACAACCGCGAGGAGTTCGACCGGATGGTCACCCGGGCGCTCGAGCTCAGCCCGGTGCATTCGGTCCTGATCGAGGAATCGGTCATCGGCTGGAAAGAGTACGAGATGGAGGTCATGCGAGACGGCGCCGACAACGCCGTGATCGTCTGCTCCATCGAGAACTTCGACCCGATGGGTGTCCACACCGGCGACAGCATCACCGTCGCTCCCGCCCAGACGCTCACCGACAAGGAATATCAGCGGATGCGCGACGCCTCGCTCGCGATCCTCCGCAAGATCGGCGTCGAGACCGGCGGGTCGAACGTTCAGTTCGCCGTGGATCCGAAGACGGGCCGGATGATCGTGATCGAGATGAACCCCCGCGTCAGCCGCTCGAGCGCCCTGGCGAGCAAGGCGACCGGGTTCCCGATCGCCAAGATCGCCGCCAAGCTCGCCATCGGCTATCGGCTGGATGAGATCCGGAACGACATCACCCGGGAAACGCCCGCCTGCTTCGAGCCGACGATCGATTATGTCGTCACCAAGATCCCTCGGTGGGCGTTCGAGAAGTTCCCCGAGGCCGACCCGGTTCTCACCACGCAGATGAAGTCGGTCGGCGAGGTGATGGCGATCGGCCGGACGTTCAAGGAGTCGCTGCAAAAGGCACTCCGAGGGCTGGAAGTCGGCCGGTTCGGCTTCGGCTGCGACCCCAAGGACACCTGGGGAACCCCCCGGCAGCCGGGCGAGCACGAGATCAAGTCGCGACTCGCGACGCCGAACGCCGATCGGATCTGGGCGATCCGCCACGCCCTGCTGGCCGGGTTCACCGTCGAGCAGATTTACGAGCTGACCGGGATCGACCCCTGGTTCCTCGCCAACCTCGCCGAGCTGGTTGAGATCGAGGGGCGATTGCGCCAGGTCGCGAGCCTCGACGAGGCGCCCGACGACCTGCTCTGGGAGGCGAAGCGGAACGGCTACTCCGACCGGCAGCTCGCGACGATCTGGGGGACGATCGAGGGCGAGGTTCGCCGCGACCGCCAGCGCAGGGGGATTCGCCCCGTCTTCAAGCTGGTGGATACCTGCGCCGCTGAGTTCGAGGCCGTCACGCCGTATTATTATTCGACCTACGAGCGCGAGGACGAGGCTCGCATCGGCGAGAAGCCCCGCGTGGTGATCCTCGGCGGGGGTCCGAACCGGATCGGGCAGGGGATCGAGTTCGACTATTGCTGCTGCCAGGCAGCCTTCGCGCTCAAGGCGGATGGATATGAAGTGGTGATGGTCAACTCGAACCCCGAGACCGTCAGCACCGATTACGACACCTCCGATCGATTGTTCTTCGAGCCGCTCACCGTCGAGGATGTGTTGAACATCTGCGAGCGGGTCGAGCCGATGGGAGTGATCGTGCAGTTTGGCGGGCAAACGCCGCTGAACCTTGCCCGGGCGCTTGAGGCGGCGGGCGTTCCGATCATCGGGACCAGTCCCGAGTCGATCGACCTGGCCGAGGATCGCGAGCGGTTCCGCCTGGTGATCGAGCGGCTCGGGCTCCGTCAGCCGCCGAACGCCTCGGCGACCACCACCGACGAGGCCCGTCGGATCGCCGATCGGATCGAGTATCCAGTGGTCGTCCGGCCGAGCTTCGTCCTGGGCGGCCGGGCGATGGAGATCGTCTACGACGAGCCGAGCCTCGACCGCTACATGGCCGAGGCCGTCGAGGCCAGCCCCGAGCATCCGATTCTCATCGACAAGTTCCTCGAAGACGCCTCCGAGGTGGACGTCGACGCCGTCTGCGATGGCGAGCGGACCATTGTCGGCGGGGTGATGGAGCACATCGAGGAGGCCGGGATTCACTCCGGCGACAGCGCCTGCGCGATCCCCCCGTTCTCGCTCTCCGCCGAGATCGTCGCCCGGCTCAAGGAGCAGACCTATGCCCTGGCCGAGGCGCTGAAGGTCCGTGGGCTGATGAACATCCAGTTCGCCGTGAAGAACGGGGATATCTACGTGCTGGAGGTCAACCCGAGGGCCTCGCGGACGGTCCCGTTCGTCTCGAAGGCGACCGGGCTGAACCTGGCGCAGGCGGCGGCCCGGGTGATGGTCGGCAAGACGCTGGCCTCGCAGGGGATTACCTCGGAGATCGAACCGCGCTGGGTTTCGGTGAAGGAGTCGGTGTTTCCGTTCGCGAAGTTCCCGGGCGTGGACATCGTCCTTGGCCCGGAGATGCGGTCGACGGGCGAGGTGATGGGGATCGCCGAGGACTTCCCGGCGGCGTTCGCCAAGAGCCAGGTGGCAGCCTCGTGCAGCCTTCCCACGGGCGGAACGGCGTTTATCAGCGTGGCGCGTCGGGATCGGCCCGCGGTGGTCCCGATCGCGCGCCGACTCGCCGCGCTGGGCTTCAAACTGCTGGCCACCGGCGGGACCGCGCAGGCGCTTCGCGACGAGGGGATCGCCGTGGAAGTGCTCCGGAAGATCCACGAGGGCCGGCCGAACGTCCTGGATTACCTGGCCAACGGATCCATCGCGTTGATCGTGAACACCCCGAGCGGCAAGGGCGCCCGGACCGACGAGGGCCGCATCCGCGCCGGAGCCGTCTCGCACGGCGTCCCCTGCATCACCACCATCGCCGGCGCCCGAGCCGCCGTCGCCGCGATGGAACGCCTCCGAGCCGGGACCCTTGAGGTCTACGCGTTACAGGACCTCCTCCGTTCGTAGGTCGGGCCCCAACCGTCCAACCTCACCCCACGTTCTCGCCTCGCCCGGGTCCGGCCCAAAAACCTGACCCGGTCCAATCCTTCCCCTGCGCCTATCCGCCATCTTTTCACGCAATACTCTCCACGATACAATGCAAGCATTCGATCGGAATGCTCGACGTAGGAGGATTGGGTGAGGAGGTCTCTGTAAAAGCGGGTAACTTGAGTGGACTGGGGCCTCTCCTTTGTCCGCATTTAAAGGACACAGGGAGTCATGGCATCTTCCCAACGGAGGCGGGGTCATGGGGTTTAGGGGTGCGCGTCGAGAGCGTCGGAGACCCGTGGTGGGGCGTCGGAGCCGTCGTGGGCTACCGCCGGGGATCGAGCGGCTGGAAGGGCGGGTGGTGCTATCGACGTCGACGACGACGTTCACCTGGACCGGCGCGGACGCCGCGACGAGCCCAAACTGGTCTGACGGCAAGAACTGGATCGGAGGGACCGCGCCGACGGGGCTCTCGGCCAATAGCGAGGTGCTGGTCTTTCCGGCGGGCGTCTCGGGAGCCGCGCTGAATAGCGTCGACAACATCGCCTCGGGGTCGTTTGCCGGGCTGACCATTCAGGGGAGTGGGTACGCCCTGTCTCCGTCCACGGGGACCACGGCGACGGTTACCGGAACGGTCGACGCCTCGCTGCTTTCGGGCAGCTCCGCGATTTCGATTCCCCTCTCGGCCAGCACTTTCCAGGTGGATAGTGCCCAGGCAGCCCTGGATGTGAGCGGGGCGATCACGTCGACCGGGTTGACCAAGACGGGCGCTGGCACCTTGACGTTGACCGCGGCTGGCAATGCCATCACGTCGACGTCGACGGTCGAGGGCGGGACGTTGCAGGTCGACTCGCCCGGCGCGATCTCGGGGACGGTCGCGCTTCAGACCGGCGGCGCGGTTTCCGGAACGGGGAGTCTTGGCGCGATCTCGGCGAATGGCGGCGTGGTGAGTCCGGGCGACTCGGTGACGTCTCCCGGCACGCTGACGGCGTCGGGTCTCAATCTGAACTCGACCACGACCCCGCCCGCGACTTCCAGTTTCCATGTCGCCATCAACGGCGATACCAGTGGGACCTACAGCCAGCTCGACGTGACCGGGTCCAGCCCGATCAACCTTGGCGGCGCCACGCTGAACCTGGCCATCGGGGCAGGGTATTCCCCCACGTCGACCGGGACGCTGACGATCCTCAAGAACAACACCGGCCAGGCGATTACCGGGACGTTTGCCGGCCTTCCCGACGGCGCCACGGTGCTCGCCAGCGGCGACGCCTTCACGATCCACTACAACACCCCGACCAATGGCGACGTGACCCTGACTCCAATCGCGGCGACGAATGTCGACACCTGGAAGGGGACCGACGCGACCACCACGACTCCGGGCAAGTGGAGCGATGCCAATAACTGGTCCAACGGCGTCCCGACCGCCGGTGCCTCGCTGGTCTTCCCGGCTCTGAGCGGGGCGGCCCTGTCGAGCCTTGATGATATCAGCGGGGGAACATTCGGCCCGATCCTGATTCAGGGCGCGGGCTACTCGATCTCGGCCGGCTCGGGTGTCAGCCTGACCCTGAACGGGGGCATCGACGCCTCGGCGGCCTCGGGTAGCTCGACGTTCGCCGTGCCGATCACCGCGTCGGGCTCGTCGGCCGTGTTCGTCTCGGTAGACGGCGCCTCGACGGCCGGGCTCACGCTGGGCAGCGCGATCACCGGGAGCGGCGGACTGGTCAAGAACGGGCCCGGCCTGCTCGACCTGAAGGGGTCCAACGCCGGAAGCCTCACCGGAACAACCACCGTCGCCGCCGGCAGCCTGCTGATCGACGGAACCTCGGGCTCCGTCGCGGTCGCCCCGGGCGCCACGCTCGGCGGCTCGGGCTCGATCAATGGTGCGGTGATTTCCTCGGGCGGCGGCGTCAGCCCGGGTGATACGTCGTCCACCGCGATTCTGACGGCCTCGTCGCTCTCGCTCGACGCGGGATCCACCTTCTTCGCGACCCTCGGCGGCACGGCCGCCGGTACCGGCTTCGATCAGTTCGCCGCGTCGGGGGCCGTGAATCTCGCCGGTGCCCTGAACGTCTCGCTCGCCCCGTCGTTCAGCCCGCAGCCGAACGCCTCGTTCACGATCCTCAAGGCCAGCTCGCTCACGGGAACCTTTAACGGGTTGAGCGAGGGCGCCACGGTGGTCGCCTCGGGCTATCCGTTCACGATCAGCTACCAGAACAATTCGGTCACGCTGACCTCGACGGTCCTCTCGCCGTTCACCTGGACCGGTCACGACACCGCCTCGGCCAACGGCGGGAACGACAACTGGTCCGACCCCGGCAACTGGTCCGGCGGCGTGGCGCCGACCTCGGGCGACACGCTGGTCTTCCCGGCCAACCTGACGATCGGCTCGACCGGCTACACGACCAACAACGACATCCCCGGCGCGACCTTCTTCGTGATGGACATCCAGTCCGGCGGCTACACGATCAACGGCCAGGGGATCGGCCTGGCGACCGGCCTTGACGCCAACATCCCGACGACCGGGACGTCGACCTCCTCGACGGTCGCCCTGCCGATCCAGTTCAACCCCAACGGCGGGACCGTGACGGTGGACAACGCCGGGACCTCGCTGGACCTCAGCGGGACCGTGACCGGCTCCACGGGGATCCTCAAGGCCGGCTCGGGAACCCTGGGCCTGACCGGCACCGATAGCTCGCTCACCGCGGTGGTCGACGCCGGAACGCTTCTGGTCGACGGGTCGGCCGGCGCGGTCTCGGTCGCGAATACCGGGACGCTCGGCGGGACCGGGCTGGTCGGGGCGGTCTCGACGAACGGCGGGACGATCAGCCCGGGCGATTCCTCGACCTCGCTCGGCACCCTCACCGACAACGGGGCCCTGGTCCTCGATTCGACCGCGACCTTCGCCGCCACGCTCGGCGCCAGCAGCAACGACGAGGTCAAGGTGATCGGGACCGGCAATGCGATCAACCTTCAGGGGGCCAAGCTCGCGATCACACTCGGCTCGGGCTTCCCCACCACCGGCGGTCAGTCGTACACGATCCTCAGCAACCAGACCGGCTCGACGATCACCGGGACGTTCGCCAACCAGCCGCAGGGCTCGACGCTGACCATCGGCAGCCAGCAGTTCCAGATCTCGTACACCGGCGGCTCGGGCCACGATGTGGTCCTCACGAACCTCTTCAGCACCACGACCACCCTGGGCTCGGTCCCCTCGTCGCTGGTCTCGGGCCAGTCGGTCACGCTCACGGCGACCGTCGCGAAGGCGTCCGGGAGCACGGCGACCTCAGCACCCACGGGAACGGTCACCTTCCTGAACGGTTCGACAACGCTGGGAACGGCGACCATCAACGCGAGCGGGGTCGCGACCCTGACGACCACCAACCTGACCGCCGGCACCGACCAGATCTCGGCGAGCTATTCGGGCGACACCACCTTCGGCACCAGCACCTCGACGACAGTCGCGGCGGTGGTCGCCAAGGCCTCGACCACCACGATCGTGACCGCCTCGCCCAGCCCGGGCGTCGCCGGCCAGCTCGTGGACCTCACCGCCCATATCTCGATCGTCTCGCCCGGCGGTGGATCGCCTTCCGGCACGGTCACCTTCATGAACGGAACGACCGCCATCGGGTCGCCCGTCAGCGTCTCCGGCGGCGTCGCCGTTCTGAACACAACCAGCCTCGCCGTCGGGACGTCGACGATCACCGCCGTCTACTCGGGCGACTCGAACTTCAACGGTAGCACTTCCCCGACGATCTCCGAGGTCGTCAAGCAGGGCAGCGCATCGGTGACGGTTTCGTCGTCACTTCCCAACCCTTACGCCCTGCAATCGGTCACCCTCACGGCGATTGTCTCGCTGGCGACCGGAACCGGAACGCCCAGCGGAACGGTCACCTTCGAGGCCAATGGAACGAGCCTCGGCACGGCAACGCTCTCCTCGGGCGAGGCGACCCTGACCACACAACACCTCCCGGTCGGCGCGGCCGCGAT
This sequence comes from Planctomycetales bacterium, assembly GCA_027449865.1. Lineage (GTDB taxonomy): Bacteria > Planctomycetota > Planctomycetia > Isosphaerales > Isosphaeraceae > JAKAUH01. The sequence goes on along the minus strand of DAIDKV010000125.1, from coordinate 2,581 downwards.
CACGGCCGTCTACTCGGGCGACGCGAACTTCGCCGCCACGACCTCGCCGACCCTCTCGATCGTCGTCGGCCATCCGACCGACCTGTACGTCAATCAGGTCTATCTGGATATCTTCGGCACCCCCGCCGGCTACGCGGGAACCTACTGGATCGGCCTTCTCAACGCCGGATATCCCCGCAAGGTGATCACCCGGGAGATCCTCCAGAGCGTCGGGGCGAAACGAGCGGCCGTCGAGCACACGTACCTCTCCACGCTCGGCCGAATCCCCACTTCCGCCGAATTGAACCGCTCGGTCAACTCCGGCAACACCTCGACCAATCCGTTGACCATCCGACTGCTGGGCTCGGCCGAGTTCTACAAGAACGCCGGCTCGACCACCGACGGCTTCCTCACCGCCCTGGCGAAGGACCTCTTCGGCTCGTCCTTCCCCGCGCCGGTGCAATCTCATCTGGCCGCCGAGCTGGCTCGTGGGAAGTCACGAACCGAGATCGCCCGCCAGATCCTCAACAGCCCAAGCGGCGTCCGCGGTCAGGTCAACACGGTCGTCGAGTCCGTCCTCGGCCGCCCCGCCACCGCCAGCGACAACCGACAACTCGCCCCGCTCATCCGAAGCGGCAATCAGATCGGCGTCTATGAAACCCTCTTCTCCTCCAGGGAGTTTCTGACCAAGTACACGCAAATTTAGTGGTCAGCGTGAACAGAGTGGTCGGTGGTCAGTCGAGGAAAGCAAAGGCGGGCCTTTCCTCATTCTCTGACCACTGACCACTGACTGAAACGGAAAACCCGAAAATCGGTCAGGGCTTGGCGACGCCGATAATCGCAACGGCGACCCGGCCTCCGGCGTTGCCGGCGGGCTGCGACTTGAGGTCGTCGGCCTGAGCGTGGACGACCAGGCCGCGGCCGAGGATGCAGTTCGGGCCCTCGAAGCTGAGCTGATCGTCCTCGATGTCGATCATGGCCTTGCCGCTCTCGTCGGCCTTGATATTGCCCAGGTCGCCGACGTGCCGCTTGGCGCTATCGTGCGAGGAGTGTTCGGCCTTGTGCGGGTTAAAGTGACCGCCAGCGGCGGTGCCGTCCTCGTTCCAGACCCCAAACTCGTGAACATGGAAGCCGTGCTCGCCCGGGGTCAGACCGGTGACCTCGCCGTGGACGTGTATTCCCTTCGCGGTCTTCTCGAAGTAGATGACTCCCTTCACCTTGCTCTCGGTCTTGGTGGTCGGGATCAACTGCGCCTCGGCCTTGGTGACGCCGTGGCCTTCATGCTTCTCCTCCGCGACGGCGCGGGGCATCACACCCATCGCCGAGAGGCCCACCAGCGCTCCCACACCCAGCGCCGCCATCCACCTGTTGCTCGCCATGCGATGTCTCCTTGGTTGCTTGCCTGTGTTGGCCGAGTCTCTCCTCTGATCCGGATCGATCCGATCGAAACGGACGCTTGCAAGGTAGCCGGATCGAGGCGGGCACTCAAGGGGCTATCGACGGCATCGATGGCGTGGACAATCGGACATTCGTGGTTCAAAATGGAGGGTATGGCCCACGCGACCGACAGCCCGAGGATCCTCATCTGATGACGCCCGTCGACCTGATCCTGATCCGCCTGCTCGCGGCTGGTGCGAAGGGAGAACCGGCGTCGAAGGTCCGAAAGGATCTCGCATCCCTCGTGCCGGAGGGGGCCGACACGGCCATCGATCGCCAGGTGGCCGAGGCGGAATCAGCCGGTTGGGTCGTTCGGCTGGTCGGCAAGAACAGGGGGTCCATTCCCCGGTTCGTGCTGAGCGAGACCGGCCGGGCCCAGGCCCTCTCCGCGCTCGGCGTTCGAGAGTTGCGGCCTCGGGCCACCTGGGCGACGATCCGGAAGACCTATCTCCCCGCCGCGGCACTGGGAATCCCGGCCGCCAGTGAATCGTCATTCAAGGCGATGTCCTCCGACCCAGTCGTTCGCGCTGTCCTGCTCCGTCGCCTGTTCGATCTGCCGACCGCCGAGGTCCCAAAACTCGATGAGGCCATCGACGCCCTCGCCTGGAAGCTAATCGGCTTCGAGGGCGAGTCGCGGAAGTTCGACGCGAAGGCGGTGAAGTCGGCCATCCTCGCCCGGGCACTCGGCAACGGCCGAGGCGCCGACTTCCGCAAGGCCGCCGCTCGCCTCGCCGCCCGAGGCACCGGAGCGGGTCGCGACGACGGCAAAACCCTCCGCGACGCAATCGTCCGCCGCCGGATCAACCAGAAGCCCCCGACCGCAGACAAGCCTCCGCCGACGCCCGTTTCCGAACCGTCCTCGCTCAACCCGGCGCACATCGCCGAACGGGCGAAAACCGCCGCACGCGACTGCCCGACCGGTCGCCACGGCGATCGCAAGGTCTTCATCGCACACGTCTGGGACCGGCTCCAATCCGAGCCCGAGTTCGCCGGGATCAATCTCGATACCTTCAAACAGGCGCTCGTCGAGGCCAATAACCTCCGCCTGATCGACCTCGCCCGCGCCGATCTGGTCCAGACAATGGATCCGGATGACCTCCGGCGATCGGAGGTCGGGCATCTCGGCGCAACTTTTCATTTTATTCGTGTATAAGCATTGATTCAC
>DAIDKV010000124.1 GCA_027449865.1 Planctomycetales bacterium | reverse complement strand
GGCAAGCCCACCTTATTGAAACGGGGTATGAGCGCCACCATCGACGAGTTTCTTCTGGCCGCCGAGTACATCCTCGATCGCGGCAATCCCAACGTCATGCTCTGCGAACGCGGCATCCGGACCTACGAGGACCACACCCGGTTCACCCTCCCGCTCGCGACCGTCCCCTACCTCCACGAGAAGAGCCATCTCCCGGTGGTCGTCGATCCCTCGCACGGGACGGGCAAGTCGCGGCTGGTCCCACCCATGGCCCGCGCCTCAATCGCCGCCGGCGCCGACGGACTGATTGTCGAGGTTCACGAAGACCCCGAGCAGGCCGCCAGCGACGGCGCCCAGACCATCACACCCGACGCGTTCCGCCAGATGATGGAACAATGCCGCCGCGTCGCCGAGGCCGTCGATCGTTCGCTCTGACCCCGCGCCCGACCCTCGAACCCTTCTCCTCTTTCGACTTTTCCCGTTCCGATCGGCATCCGAGGAGAAAGGGCTCGCGGAGGCGCCTCGATGTTACGAAAACGTGAAGGTCGATCGTTTTTCGCGGCGGCAGTACCTTGACTTGCCGCCGTGAAAAATGCTTTTAATTGGGGCACGGGATGGGCCCCATTTCGACGGGGGGAAAACCGCCGGAGCCGATGCCAGTTCACTGGGTCAAGAACCGCCCACCGGGCGGAGCTTCGCGCACGAGGGCCGGCACGCTCCGCTCCTGTCGAATCGCCGCGGAATCCGCCGAGGGATCAGGATGCGAACTGCGGCAGGATGGGGCCGGTCGAGGGTGGGTCTCCTGCTGGCGATCGCCTCGGGGCTCGGAACCTGGGCGCCGGCGGCCGAGCCGGGCGGAGCGATCCGATTCGAGGAAATCACGGCGAGGGCGGGAGTCGCCTTTCGGTTCGAGCCCGGCGGCCGGGGCCGTCACGACCTCCCCGAAATCATGGGCGGCGGCCTCGCCCTGCTCGACGCCGACGGCGATGGGCAACTCGATCTCTATCTCTGTAACGGCGGCCCGATCGTCGAGGAGCCGGGTCGACCCGATCCCCCCTGCCGGCTCTTCCGGAATCTCGGCCGCGGTCGGTTCGAGGAGATCACGACCCGATCGGCCTGCCCAGGGCCGAGTTACGCCATGGGAACAGCCGTCGGCGACTACGATGGCGACGGCCGCGACGACCTCTTCGTCTCCGGATGGCGCGATCAGCGGCTCTACCGGAATCTCGGCGGCGGACGGTTCGAGGACGTCACGGCCCGCGCGGGACTGATCTCACGCGACTGGTCCACATCCGCGGCGTTTGCCGACCTCGACGGCGACGGCGACCTCGACCTCTATGTCGCGACCTATCTCGTCTACGACCCGGCCACGGCTCCCTTCTGCGCGGCCCCCGACGGCCGGCGCGACTTCTGCGGACCCGAGGACTTCGCCGCCGAGCACGACCACCTCTACCGGAACAATGGAGAGGGAACCTTCACCGACGTCGGCGAATCGGCCGGGATCCGGCTCCCAGAAGGACGGGGCCTGGGTGTCCTCGTCGCCGAGCTGACCGGCGACCACCGCCCCGATATCTACGTCGCCAACGATTCCTCCCCCTGCTGGCTGTTCGCCAACCGGGGCGGGCTGACGTTCGAGGAGATCGGCGAGGAGTCCGGCGTCGCCCGGGACGGTGAGGGGAACGTCCTTTCCGGGATGGGCGTGGCTCACGCCGACCTCGACGCTGACGGACTCCTCGACCTGGCCGTTTCCAACTTCCATGAACGATCGACGATCGCCTTCCGCGCCCAGGGCCGCCCGCGAGGAGTCTTTCTCGATGCCTCGGGCTGGCTCGGACTGAAGGTCGCGACGAGCCACGTCAACGGCTTCGGACTTCTCCTGACCGACCTCGACGGCGACGGTCGGATCGATCTCCTCCAGGCAAACGGACACGTCCTCGATCGGGAGCGGCTCGGGACCCCGTTCGCCATGCGGCCGACTCTGCTCCAGGGCGGCGATTTCCCGATGAGAGACGTCGGCAAATCGGCCGGCCCCTGGTTCGACCGGCCGGCGCTTGGCCGCGGCCTGGCGATCGGCGATCTCGACGGCGACGGCCGACCCGATCTTGCCGCCGCCCCCATCGACACGCCCGTGGCCATCCTCCGCAATACCTCGACCGGCGGCCATCACCTGGCCGTCGAACTGATCGATCGGCGCGGACGACCGGCGTTCGGCGCCTGGGTCCGGGGAATCGTGGGAGGACGTATCGCGGTCGCCTCTCTCGACGCCGGAGGGAGCTACCTTTCCACAAGCCAGCCCCGGATCTGGCTCGGAGTCGGTCGAACCACGATCACACCGATTCAAATCGAGGTCCACTGGCCCTGGGGCCGCCCCGAAATCTGGGACCAGCCGAAGCCGGGACCCGACGGTCTGCTTCGTCTCCGAGAAGGATCAGGACGCCCGATCCGCTGACGTCCCTGGACTCGGGTACACAAGGGATTCTCTTATGCCGATCGAAGCGACATCCGAGACCTACGCCCTTCACTGCATGGAAATCTGGGGCGGAATCGAACCGGCCGAATCGTCGGTCGCCACGCCAGGGCTCGACCTCTGGGTCTACAGCCGTCCCTTCGAGGGAGACGATCAAGGAGGCGACGTCCATTTCGTCACGCTCTGCGGCGGCGGTCTGATTACCCGGGTCGTGGTTGCCGATGTCTCGGGGCACGGTTCGTCGGTCGCCGATTTCTCGGCCATGCTGCGCGGCCTCTTGCGCAAGCATATCAACCATAAAAGCCAGGCTCAACTGGTCGGCCGGCTGAACCGCGAGTTCTCCGAGCTGGCTCAACTTCGGCGGTTCGCCACGGCGGTCGTCGCCACCTATCTGACCTCGACCGACGAACTGACCATCTCCAATGCCGGACATCCGCGGCCATTGCATTTCGCGGCCCATTCCCGCACCTGGACCGTCCTCTCTCCAACCCAAGCCGATCAGGAGGGGTTTCAGAACCTCCCGCTGGGCCTTGACGATGAAACCCAGTACGGTTCGATCGTCGTGAAGCTCGAGCCAGGCGATGTGGTCCTCTTTTATACCGATGCTCTCATCGAGGCCGCTGACTCCGCGGGGCAGTTGCTGGGCGAGTCGGGCCTGCTCGACCTGGCATGCATGACCAACCCCTCGGTTCCTTCACCGGCTCTCGCCGGGCGCGCGCTGCTCGACGCGGTGGCCGCCTACCGGGGTGACACCCCACCCGACGACGACGTCACTCTGGTCGTCCTCCACCACAACGCCGCGCCCTCGCCCAGGCTCTCCATCGGCCAGAAGCTGGACGTCTACGCCCGATTCTTCGGGCTCAAGCCCGTCTGAGGCTTTTGCCCCTCCCCGCGCCGGGCGCGATCGATTACGTTTGAACCCTCGCGGGCCAACTTTTCGCAGGCCGCCGAGACCGGCGCCGGCGGTCCGCCCGGCGCCCAGCCAGGAGTCGTGCCCCATGATCCGTTCGTCGATCGTCTCTCTTGGATTCCTCCTCCTCGGAGCCTTTCCGCCGGGAGTGTCCGCCGCGCCAGACATCCCCCGGCCCGAGCATCCCCGGCCCGATGCCGCACGCCCACGCTGGGAGAATCTCAACGGAACCTGGCAGTTCCGTTTTGACCCGAACGACGAGGGTCAGAAGGCCGGCTGGGAAAAGCCCGGCGCCCCCGGATTCGACCGATCGATCGTCGTCCCGTTCCCCTGGGAGAGCGAACTCTCCGGCATCCACCAGCCCAGCGGGGCGCCGAAGGTCGGCTGGTATCGACGAACGTTCCGCGTTCCCTCCTCGTTCCCGGTCGATCAACGCGTCTGGCTTCGCTTCGGCGCCGTAGACTGGCACGCCGACGTCTGGGTCAACGGCCAGAAGGTCGGCGATCACGAGGGCGGCTATACCCCTTTCGAGATCGACGTCAGCGAGGCCGTCCGCCGCGATGCCGAGAACACGCTGGTCGTCCGGGCGTTCGACCCGACCGACCCCTCGCTCCCGACCGGCAAGCAGGTCCACTGGTACACTCCCACCTCGGGAATCTGGCAGACCGTCTGGATGGAGGCGAGGCCGAAGGCGCACATCGCCGGCTTCCGGATCATCCCCGCGATCGCCCCGGCCCGGGTCACGATCGTCGTCGACGCTGAGGGCCTGACCCCCGGCAAGCCGGCCACTCTCCGGTTCGAAACCTGGCACGGCTTACCGGGCCAGCCGATCGCCGGCAAGAAGGAGATCCATCCGGAGAAGACCAGCGATCACGTGGAACTCTCGCTGGATATCCCCGATGCGAAACTCTGGTCGCCCGAGTCGCCGAACCTCTACGAGGCAAGACTCGAACTCAGCGGCGACGGGCCCTCCGATCGGGTCGAGACCTATTTCGGACTCCGGACGATCGCCCGAGGACGCTACGGCGACGACCCGTTCGAGCGGGTTCTGCTCAACGGAAAGCCGGTCTACCTGCGGACCGCGCTTGACCAGTCGTTCAATCCGAAAGGGATCTACACCGCTCCCGATGACGCGTTCCTTCGCCGCGACATGGAAATCGCCCGGTCGATGGGCCTCAACGGCCTTCGCATCCACATCAAGCCCGACGAGCCGAGGCGGCTCTACTGGGCCGATCGGCTGGGTGTTCTGATTCTCGAGGATATGCCCAATACCTGGGAGCAGAACCCCCGCGCCCGAAGGGCCTGGGAGGCGACGATGCGCGAGGCCGTCGCCCGCGACGCCAACCACCCCGCCATCATCACCTGGGTCGCCTTCAATGAGACCTGGGGCCTCGGTCGCCCCCCCGCTTACAAGAACGACGTCGATACCCAGAAATGGGTCGGATCGATGGTCCAGGCCATTCGCAAGCTCGACCCGACCCGTCTCGTCGAGGACAACTCCCCCTGCAACTACGACCATATTTCCGACACCGACCTGAATAGCTGGCACTTCTACATCGACGACCACGCGAAGGCCCGCGAACACATTCAGGACGTCGTCGATCGGACCAGTCCCGGAAGCCCATTCAACTACTGCCCCGGTTGGAAACAGGCGACAGCGCCCCTGATCAACTCGGAATACGGGGCCGTCTCGGCCGGCGGCGGCGACCGAGACATCTCGTGGGGCCTTCGCGACCTGACCACCCAGCTCCGCCGGCATCCGAAGATCCAGGGATTCGTCTACACCGAACTCTCCGACATCGAGTGGGAACACAACGGACTGGTCAATTACGATCGAACACCCAAGGTCTTCGGCTACGAGACCTGGGTTCCCGACATGAAGCCAGCCGATCTGCTGGGCGCGGACTTCGTCGGGTACGATGCCCCTCCCGCGATCGTGGGCCGTCCGGGCGAGACCGTCTCCGTCCCGATCTTCGTCAGCCACTATTCGGATCGCGACTTCCGGCCAACCCTCCGATGGTGGGTCTCCGGGTACGACGACAACGCCGACCTCCTCACGCCCGCCCTGCCGCGCAGCGTTCCCGTCGCCTGGAAGCCCTACGACGTGACAACACTCGAACCAATCTCGATCAAGCTCCCCACTCGCCCCTTCGTCGGTGCCCTGATCCTGACGCTCCAGGACCCGGAGAACCACCGATTCGCCGCCAATTTTGTGAACCTGGTGGTGCAGCCCGACCAGCCGCTCCCAAGAGTGGAGCGTCGGGGACTTCGAGATGCCCTGATCCGATTCGCGCCGGGCGATTTCTCAACGCAAAAGTGGTCGGAACCGACGGCGAAACCGCCCGCCGGCAAGGCGTATGGCCACGGCAAGGGCTACTTTGAGTATCGGCTCCGCATCCCACTCGCAGTCGCTCGCGCGCATCCCGAGACAATCGACTTTCTGTTCGAAGCCTCCTCCAAGGCTCGCCGCGAGCGAGTAGACTGGCCCGAGAAGGTCAATCGCCGGGACTACCCCCAGACCGACGCCGCCCGCCCCTGGGCGTCGACACTCACCGTCTCGTTCAACGAGCGTCCCATCGAGACGGTCACCCTCCCCGATGACCCGGCCGACGGACGCGGCGTTCTCTCCCACCTCGCCAGGATCGAGCACGGAAGCCATGGCGAGCTGGTCGACGGGCGGATCCCTCTCGACGACGCGGATCGAGCCCGAATGGAGGCTGGCGAGCCGATGATCCTTCGGCTGGCGGTCCCCGCCGATGCCCGAGATTCCGGCGGACTCTGCATCTACGGCGCGACAACCGGCGAACTACCGCTCGACCCGACGCTCCGCATCCATACCCGTGACCCGCTTCCCGAAAACCTTGGGGTCGCGACCGATGCACCGGTCACCCGGCCCTCGGGCCCCTGACCTCGACGACCACACGCATCGACCCTCTCCGACGCGCTCCATCGTCGAGGCGCGTCGGACTCCTTTCAGCCCATGATCGATTCACGACGATCCAGAAACCGCTCCCCCATGCCCGTGAGAAGCCAGTGAGGATCTGCGCCGGTCACCTCGATCAACCGCAAAATCGTGTCCGCGGGAATCGTACAGCCGCTCTCGTAATTATGAAGCGTCCGAAACGGAATCTTCAACGCCTCGGCAAGCATCGGGCCACCGTTGACGCCATAAAGGGCCAGCCGGATCTCCCGGACCCTCTCGGCCAGACCCATCTTAAGAATATGCCATTCAGGCTCTCGAAGAGGCTTTTCCATGAGGACGGTCGCCCTTCCTCCAGTGGAGGAGATCGAGGAATCACTTCGCGAAAGGGCCTTCAATAACGAGTACCTTAATCTTTCCCACGCAGGAGGACAAGACGGCCCGCGCCTCTGTTCGATTCGATACGGGAGGTCCCACGGGAAGACGTGAAGCCCGACCTGTATCCGAAAGAAGCCAGGCCGACCGAATTCTCTCGACCACAAATGGTTTTCCCGCGGTGGTTTAGGTCGAAGGTTCCCTGCCCTGACCGAGAAAATCGAAAAAAAGAGAGTCACAGTGTCGCGGTCGCTTCGGGAATACGGTTCCTTGAGTCGGAGCCGGAGGAGAAGATGCTCGACTGACAGCCAGACATCGGGGTGAAGAGACGTGCTGCCCACACAAGAACTGATCGATCACCTGGCCCACCGGATCGAACAGGCATACGCCTTAAGGCGTTTCGGTTGGTATCGAGGGTGCTCGACCCGCCGCGTCTGGGCGGCCGCGGCCATGTGCCTCTGGCAGGCTCATGTGGAGGACCCAGCACTACCGCTCGATAGTGAACTTTTTGTCGCCTCGCAGGCCATGTCGGGCCAGTTGACCGATCCCTGGGCCGACCTCGCTGGAGTGGAGGCGGCCCGCCGGTACCAATTTCAGGTCCGCCGGATCGTTCGACGGCTCCGAAGAGAGCTTCGTCGCGAAATCACGCGGGCGGAGAAGCGAATCGATGAGGGAGGTCGGTTGATCGGCTCCTCGCTGGCACAGGACGGACGACTCTCCGCCCTGGGTTGCTTCATCGCAGCCCACCGCAAGGGCCGGGCTGACCTTGCCGGCCGCTTCGCCTCCGCCGCCCTGGAACAACATCGGGCTTGCCCGCTCTACCAGTCGGCCAGCCTGGGGCTCCTCCCCCCGGATTGCTACCCGCTCGGAGCGTCCGGACCGGTTGTCCCGGCCGCCGCCACTCGCGACTTCAAGAAATCCATCGTTTTGAACTAAATCAATCCCAGCGATGCGGTCCTTCCCCACTCGCCTGGAAAAAAGCCGGTCTTCCCACGCCGGCGATTGAAGTTGACCTCTTCCGCGGCCGACTGAGAAAAGCATCGGCGCTCGATCTCTCGGTTCGGCATCGGTCGAAATCCTCGCGACCCCTTGATCGCTCGGGCCGGGTCGTCCCTTCACATCGGCGTCCCCTGCCCTCGGCGATGGTCCGCGCCCTGTTTCCTGTCCATCACCCGCCATCCGGCGGGTCGGTTCGGGTTTTCGTCTGACTCATTATTGATCTATTCTGCATGTTTTCACGGGAGGTTCGCATGCGTCATCTTCGCCGCTTCAGCCCCGCGTTCGATTCGCTCCAGGACCGGATCGTCCCCTCCTCGGTCGTCGTGGCTCCCACCACCACCGTCGCCACGGCCGCTCCCGTTGCGGTCCTTGCCGATGAGACCGGTAGCCCGGGCGACGAGCCGACCGGCGACGACAGCTATCCGCTGATCCTCTCGCCGCCTCCCTCGGCCCCGAACCCGATTCCCACGCTCTGCTGAACCGGTGAAGAATTCGTCCCTGTAATCCTTGTGCGGCCGTTTGCTGTTTATTAAAGGAATGCAGCGGGTGGCCAGACCCGGAAAATGACCCAATATTCGTATCGAGAACTCCCTCGTATTGCCAAAAAAAGGAGGTTAATCCGGAGAAAATGGGAGTGATGCCGATCAGCCGGCTATTTTTGCCGTGAACTACCTTCCCACTTTCGAGTTGACAAGGCTACAATGTCCTCGATGGTGTGATACTGGGATGGTGGATAAGCGCGTGATCGTCGGGTCTGGGTTCCGGCCCGTCGGCGCGGCTTGCTCGCCCAAGGGGGGGGTATTTCGCCATGACGATGATGTCGAGCGCGGAGATCAGCGTCGACCTGGCCGAGATCCTGGAGGCCGCGCATCGCGGAGACCAATCTGCCTGGGAGGTTCTCTTCCGGGAGTGTTATCCGAAGGTCCGCCGCGTGGTGAGGCGCAAGCTGAACCGCCAGATGCGAAACCTCTATGATTCGACCGACTTCGCTAGTGATGTGATGAAGAGCCTGGCGGCCAATTTCGGCCATCTTGACTTCCGATCGATCGACTCGCTGTTCGCCTTCCTGGCTCAGGTGGCCGAGCAGAAGGTGATCGACGAGTACCGCCGCCGGAATTCTCTGAAACGGGACATGACGCGCGAGCGCCCGATCCAATCCGGCGGGCCCGATGCGGGAGCCGTGCAACTTCCATCCGACGAGCCAACGGCGAGTCAGGTGGCTCAGGCCAATGAGGTCCAGGAGCGACTGCTCTCTCGAGTGGATGAAACCGAGCGGACCATCATTGAACTCAAACAACAGCGATACTCCAACGCCGAGATCGCCGAACGGACCGGCTGGAACATTCGACGTGTCCAGCGGTTTCTGAAAGACCTCCAGGATTCGATCCAGGATTCGGGAGGTTGATAATGAAGTCGCTCCTCGCCTCGGTCCGCAGCGTCGGCGGACTCGACCGCGTGGATCACGCCGTGCAATGGCTGGAAGATGAGTGGCGGAAGCACGGCGAGGTCTCGCTGGAGCGCGTCTGGTCGGAGCAAAAAGGGCTCTTTGAATCGGCCGCCGACGAGTCGGTGGTCGTCCTCGCGGAGTTGATCCGGACCGATCTACGATGCCGGTACGCGCGAGGCCAGTCTCCGGCCGTCGCGGACTACCTCGAGCGATTCCCGGTACTCGAACAATCCAACAGCCGAGTGCTGAGCCTGATCTACGAGGAGTTCTGCCTCGCCGAGGAGCGTGGCGAACCCCTGGATGTCGAGGCGTTTTGCAACCGCTATCCCCGCTGGAAAGACTCGCTCGCCTCGCAACTCCAGTATCACCATCTCTTTAGCCAGGCCGCCGCCACTCGGCCCAAACCGGTTCCGTTCCCGGAACCAGGCGATTCGTTCGAGGAATTCGAGTTGACGGCCCTGCTGGGCCGAGGTGGGACCGCGCGCGTCTTTCTGGCCCGCGACCTCTCGCTGGGCGGCAAGCAGGTGGTCCTGAAGGTCTCACTCGACCGGGGCCGCGAGCCCCAGGCCCAGGGGGCCCTCGACCATCCCCACATCGTCCCCGTGAACTCGGTTGTCTTCAACGACGACGGGATGCGCGGGCTCTCCATGCCCTACCGCCCCGGCCTTCCGCTCGATGAGGTCATCCGCCGCGTGGCCCCGGCCTCGCGGCCCCGAGACGCGCTGGCCCTCTGGCGCGTGCTCGTGGACCCGATTCCCGCGGAGCCCAGTGGCGAGCGACCCGCCTCCGACACCCCCGTCTCGGTCCCCAAGGGAGACGGATGGGACGGATTCCCGACACGCGGAACCTACGCTCACGGAGTGGCCTGGGTTGTCAAGGTCATCGCCGATGCCCTGCATTACGCCCATCGCCACCAGACCTTCCACCGCGACGTCAAGCCCGCCAATGTTCTGCTCACACTCCAGTTTGGGCCGCAACTCCTCGACTTCAACCTGGCCGAGTCGCCTCACTCCGCGGCGCAGGCTCAGGCCGCCATGCACGGCGGAACTCTTCCTTACATGGCCCCCGAGCAGATCGAGGCGTTCCTTAACCCGGATCACTGGGGCCGGGTGGGTGCCCGGGCTGACATCTATTCTCTCGGCCTGGTCCTCCGCGAGTTACTGACCGGACAGGCCCCCGATATCCCGGCAGAGACCCTCGCGCCGGCCCGGGCGATGCGCGTTCTGCTCGATCGCCGGCCAATGCTGGATGTCTCCGTTCGGCGATCCAACCCGGCCATCCCGCACGCACTGGAAGCCATCGTTGGCCGTTGCTTGAAGGTTCCCGTCGAGGAACGCTACGCGGACGCAGGCGCCCTGGCCGAGGACCTCGCCCGCTTTCTCGACCGAGAGCCGCTCGTACACGCCGTCAATCCCTCACACTCCGAACGTCTGACCAACTGGACGATCCGGAATCGTTCGCGTCTGGTGGTCGTGGCGACTCTCGCCACGATCCTCGCCACAGTCGCTCTCTTTTATCGATCGACGAGACCTCCTCGTCCCCTGGTCTCGATCGTGGACTCCAGCGATCTGCGTTCGGCCATCGCCCTCCTTGATCAGGACAACCACCAGGCCTGTCAGGAAATCCTTCGTCGGCTTGTCGCTCTCTACCCCGATTCCTGCCTTCCCCGAGCGTACCTCGGCCTCGCCCACGACGCGGAAGGACACCAGCGCGACAGCGACAAGGCGATCCTACCCATCATCGATCGTCCCGAGGCTCTCCAGGAGTTCATCGACTGGGGCCCTCGCGACCTCCGCCTCCTCGCCCGGCTCCGGAGTTTCATCGACCATCGCTTTCAGGTCGTTTACCGGATCGAAAAAGACCGCCTGGCTGAAAATCTCCCCGGAAAACCCCTGGATGATCAGAACTGCCTGGCGAGGTGGGCCGCGAGAATCGCCCTGGGGGTCGATCCCTCCTCGCTGGAATTCCAGTTCGATCTCGCCAAGGCCGACCAGGAACTGCGCCGTTACGATGAGGTGATCGCGCTGGCGAGCCGTGCCCTGCTCTCGCTCGATCAGGAAGCGCAGCAACACCGAGATTCCCTGCGACGACTGGAATCGCTGGATGTGAAGGCCAACAAATGGCGATGGCTTCGGGCCCGGGCCCACATCATGCGGGCCGAGCAGCGGCGGCAGAAAGCCCCCGACCTGGCTCTCTTCGACCTGGCCCGCGCCGATGCCGACCTCGACGCCAGCATCAAGTATCTCTCTAGCCACTCGCGCGAGACCAACGACCAGGTGACGTTCCATCGGATCCGGCTGGTCGCGTCGATGAAACGAATCGACGTCCTTCTCTCAGGCCGATCCGATTATCCGAAGGCGAGGGCCGAGGTCGCCCGAGCCCGCGAGGTGCTGAAGCGCTACGACGATTACGCTCAGAATTCCCACCACGCCCAGGATCGCACTTTCGGAATCCAGAAGCGCAAGGAACTCGACGAACTGGATATCCGGTGTCGAAAGAAGAAGCACGATCTGGGCCGTTCCGATCTCCGATCGGTCTGAGGTGGGCGGTGAGATACTGATCCTGTCACGAGAGATTATGAACGATCTTATCACGCAAATCTGGTCCGGCCTGCGGGATGCCGGGCTCCCCGAGGTGATGCTTTACCTGCCCGACGGCACCGCCTACCGTTGCCACTGGGATGATACGGCGAAGGTCGGCGCGATTCGGGTCGCGTTGCTTGCCGACCAGGATCGGAAGATTGTCCGGCTGGTCCCGGTTGACCAGTGTCAGGGCATCGGGATCGCCAGCCCCAAGGGAATCGACCCGGCCGGCTATCGATCTTTTGTCCGGGGCAAGCTGGAGGAGCGTTTCGCGGGCGATGGACCGGATGCCGGGCCGGTGACTCCCGACCGTGAGCCCTGAGCTCGCGGATGGAACCGGGCGTGGACCTGCTGGAGCCGGCTCAACTCGACCCGCGTGTAAATCTGGGTCGTCGCGATGGAGGCGTGGCCCAGCATCTCCTGGACGGCCCGAAGATCGGCCCCTCCGGCGAGGAGGTGGGTCGCGAAGCTGTGCCGGAGCGTGTGCGGACTGATCGAATCCGGCAATCCGGCCGCGCGGGCCGCTTTTTTCACGATCGACCAGAGACCTATGCGCGTGATCGGTCGGCCTGACCGCGAGACGAAAACCGTCGGCGTCTCGGGGCGCCGGGCGACCATCGCCGGCCGGTCGCGCCGAAGGTACTCCTCGATCGCCTGAATCGCCCGGGAGCCCAGGGGAACACGTCGTTCCTTGTTCCCCTTGCCGACGCAACGGGCCAGGCCCGTAACCAGGTCGAGGTCCGCCGGACGAAGCCCGGCCACCTCCGAAGCCCGACACCCCGTCGCATAGAGCGTTTCGAGCGCCGCTCGATCTCGGCGGCCGAGGCGAGTTTCCGGGTTCGGCGTCTCCAGCAGCCGGGAAACCGCGGCCGGACCCAGAACCGTCGGCAGCCGGTCCCAGAGCGCGGGAGCGACCAGCAGCCGGGCGAGGTTGTCGCCGAGATGCCCTTCCAGAATGAGGAAGCGAAAATAGGTCGATAGGCTCGCCAGGTGTCGGCAAATCGTGCTGGGTGATAGTCCGGCCGCGTTCATCGCGTCCACGTATCCGCCCATCGTCGCGATGTCCAGCCCAGCGATCGGGCCGGGAGCGTTGGCGCGCCGCCATCGGGCAAACCGCATCAGGTCCGAGCGATAAGCCGCGAGAGTATGGGGTGAAACACCGCACTCCCCCATCAGATAGTGGAGGAAGGGGCCAACCGCGTCTGCCTCTCGATTCGGTCGCTCCATCGCCGGCCGGTCCTCCGGGAGATCGATCGCAGAGCCCGCCCAGGGGTCTCATCTCGCCCGGATCAGGTTCGGCCAATCGGGAGACCGGCTTGAGTTCTTCCCGCGGGTTGGATCGTCTTCGTCACGAGATCGAGTCCGCGTCTATCAAGGCAAGCTTAATCAAACAGCGAAATCTGGTCGCCGAGCTTCTGCTCCTCGGCCCGAGCTCGAAGCTTTTCCAGGGCCCGATCCTCGATCTGCCGAACCCGCTCCTTGGAGACCTCGAGGATCCGGCCCACCTGGCTGAGCGAGAGCCGCTCGCGACCGCCCAGGCCAAACCGGAGCGAGAGAACCTCCTGCTCGCGGGGGCGGAGGACCTCCATCAACCGGCCGACGGCCTCATCGGTGTCGATTTGAGAGGAAGGGTCGCTGTCGGGATCGCTGATCGTCTGGAGCAGATTAAACCCAGCGCCACCGCTTCGGCTGGCGTCGAGCGAGATGGCCGGGCGAGTTGCGGCGTGGATGTAATGAATAATATCGGTGGGGGCCTCGTCGGCCCGACTCGCGATCTCAACGGCGGTGCCGCGCTCCTTGTGCTCCTGGTCCTGAGCGAGTTGTCGGAGATGTCGAGGCGTCAGGCGAACGGGGTAGGCACCCGAGGCGACGGCTCGCTGCATGGCCTGCCGAATCCACCAGGTGGCGTAGGTCGCCAGTTTGGTCGTGTGCGTGAGGTCGAAGCGATCAATCGCCTCGAGGAGACCGCAGAAACCCTCCTGAAGCAGGTCGGAGTAAGGTATGCCGCGGTCGCGGAACCGCTTGGCGACATGGGCCACCAGCTTCATGTTCGCCAGAGCCAGCCGGGTTCGGATCTCGTGATACCGGCGATGGACAGCACCCAGACGCGCATGATCAGGACACCGCCGGGCGAACGAATCCGCGATAAATTGCGCGAGGGCCTGCGGGTCGTCACCCGCCCGAGGAGCCTCCTGGCCGTCGAGGTCTTCGAGCGCCTGGGCCAGCTTCCGTTTGCACTCGGCCATCTCCTGGAGTAGAGCCCGTTCGACGTTCAGGCCGAGAACCTCCGTCTCCGAGCCGTCAATCTGAAGGAATCGCGTCAGTTCTGGAGCCGGGCGCCTGGTACTCATCGTCTTCCCTTTCACCATCCCCCGATCGGGGGTGACTCGAACCGCGTCGATCCGTGACGAAAACCCTTCAGAGCCCCGCGTCCCCCAACATGGGAGACTCCGCGGGCGGGGAGAACCGCCGGGCGAACTCGGCGAGATGAGCCATCCGATCGCCGTGACCGGCGAACAGAAGCCGAGAGCGAAGCGAGGGGCCGAGAGCCTGACCCCCCACGATCACCGCGGCCCCGACCGCGGCCACGCTCTCGTGAAACGACCGATACTCCTTCACGAACTCATCTTCATTCCGGATGTAACTGGCCGAAAGGAAGATCAATCTCGGACGGTGTTTCAGCGTGGCGACCGCCAGCGATCGCAACGGTAAGTTGATCCCGAGGTTACGCACTCGCCAGCCAAGCTCCAGAAGCACCAGCTCCCCGAGAAGGCCGGGAAGAACATACGGGTCGCCCTCGGTCGTCGCTCCCAAAGCCAGCGGACCCTCCGGCCGACCCGGTCCAAGCCGCGTCACCAGTTCCCTCAACCCCGAAGTCAGCGTCTCGGTCGCCTCATGTTCCTGATAGATGTCCAGCGACCCCACCATCCAGCCGTGCCCGATCCGCTCCATCACCGGCCGGATCAGATCGTCAGCCAGGCCGACAGCGCCAACCCCCGACCTGTAGTAAGCCTGCAAGAACGATCGCGCCTCTGTTCGCTTCCCTTCTCGAAGCAGCCGCTCCAGGCAATCCACCGGCGATCCAGCATCCCCTTGCTCGCGGGGACGACTCGCCAGCCCCGAGAGCAACGCAAGATTGGCCTCGGGAAACCCCTGCTCCCTCGCCAGGCGAAGCGCCTCCGAAAACGGGATCAGCCGATGCTTCCCGACAGTCCGGGCTGCCTGGATCATCCCCGAATCCACCCATCGCTTGATCGTACTGACGCTCACCCCCAGCGCCTGGGCCACTCGCTGCGTCTTGAGGTAAGGTTCGGCTGAGATCATCCATAGACTCCATGGACGGTTTGAACGATTTCATCATAGACCCGGCAGTTGCCCGGGGGAAGTGGTTGCCCCTCAATTTTCACGGTTTTTTCAGGAGATCGCCGTGGAATCGTGTGGGAAATCCGGACGTAAGACCGATGCAGCCCTCGATCGAATGGACGATTTGGACGATTCGATCGGGGCGACTGAGACGTTTTGCCGGTCGATCTCCGGCCTTCCGACCGGATCGGACCTCTGGTAGGTTGGTCGTTTCGACGAGTGGTGCTCGCGGTGGGAACTCAAGGGGAGTATGGACGATGGATGCGAAGGACGTCGGCTACGACCGGGAGCGTCTGGTCGCGTTGCTGAAGCGGGATGCGCTTCGGACCGGGACGTTCACGCTGGCGAGCGGTCGGACGTCGCACTATTACGTCGACGGCCGGAAGGTCACGCTCTCGGCGGCGGGTGCGGCGGTGATCGGGGCCGGGGTGCTGGAGCGGCTCTCCGGGTATCCGGAGGTGGTCGCGGTGGGTGGTTTGACGATGGGTGCCGACCCGATCGTCGGGGCGACGCTCGGGCTGGCGGGGGCATCGGGCCGGGACGACCTTCGCGGCTTCCTGGTCCGGAAGGAAGCCAAGTCGCACGGAACCGGGAACAGGGTGGAGGGACCGCTTGAGCCCGGGGCGACCGTCGCGATCCTGGACGACGTCGCGACGACGGGCGGATCGTCGATCCAGGCGGTCGAGGCCGTCGAGGCGATCGGCTGTCGGGTCGCGGTGGTGATCGTGGTCCTCGATCGACTCGAAGGGGCGGCGGCGGCCTTCGAGGCCCGGGGGCTTCGGTTTGAGTCGCTGCTGACCATCCGCGACCTCGGCGTCGAGCCGGCGCCCGCGGGCGGCTGACGGAGGGCGGCTCGCGTGGAGACCAGTCTGCACCGGTCGCTCAAGGAGCGATATGCGGCCGGTGGGCGTCCCGAGGTGGCCGTCGAGGGCTACCGAATCGACGCCGTCGACGTCGAGGGGCGGTTGATCGAGGTGCAGTCGGGCCCGCTCGGTCCGCTCCGGGGCAAGCTGCGCCGGCTCTTGCCCGCGCATCGGGTCCGGGTCGTCAAGCCGGTGGTCCTGCGCCGGCGGGTGGTCCGTCGTGCCCGTGCCGATGGGCCTGACCTCTCGGCGCGATCGAGCCCTCGCCGAGGCGCGATGCTTGACGTCTTCGACGACCTGATCGGCGTCGTGCAGCTCTTCCCGCACGCGAACCTTGAAATTGAGGTCCTGGGCGTGACGATCGACGAGATCCGGCTCCCGCGCCGTCGACGGCCCGGATACACGGTCGCCGATCGCCGGCTGGAGTCGATCGGGGCCTCGGCTTTGCTCGCCCGCGCTGACGACCTCTGGACGCTGCTCCCCGATGGCTGTGATGGCGGCGGACCGTTCACCACGTTCGACCTGGCCGATCGGATCGAGCGTCCTCGATGGTTCGCGCAGCGGGTCGCGTACTGCCTTCGGCTCACCGGCGCGGTGAAGGTCTCGGGGAAGAAGGGGAACCGGCTGGTGTACATCCGGGCAAGTTCGTCGGATATTGAGCTTCCCGCGCCGGTCGGATCGGGCTAGATTGCCGGCCGCTCCCATCCATCCCGAAGGCCCTCGGGTCTCATCGCCATGCCTGGCCCCCTCGCGACGACCGAAACCGGTCCGACGGTGAGTATCGTCGTCCCGATGCGCGACGAGCAGGAGACGGTCGACGAACTCTACCGCCGGCTGACCGCGGCGATGGAGGCCGCGGGGGTCTCGATCGAGATCCTGATGGTGGACGACGGCAGTACCGACGCGACCGCCGATCGGATCGACGCGATCGCCGAGGCCGACAACCGGGTGGTTGCGATTCACCTGAGCCGGAACTTCGGCCACCAGGCCGCCGTCTCGGCGGGGATCGATCGCGCCTCGGGCCGCGCCGTCGTCCTGATGGACGGCGACCTTCAGGATCCGCCCGAGGTGGTCCCGCTCCTCGTCGGCGTCTGGCGACAGGGCTACGACGTCGTGTACGGGGTGCGCCGGCATCGGAAGGAGAGCCTGCTCAAGCGGCTCGGATACGCCGGGTTCTACCGACTCTGGAACGCGATTAGCGACCTGGACATCCCGCTGGACAGCGGCGACTTCGGCCTGATGGACCGAAGGGTTGTGGAGGTGATCCGGCACTTGCCGGAGCGAATGCGGTTCCTCAGGGGCTTGCGCACCTTCGTCGGCTTCCGACAGATCGGCCTGCCCTACGACCGATCGGCACGCGGGGCGGGTTCGTCGAAGTACGACCTGGGGGCCCTGATCGAGCTGGCGATCGACGGGCTGGTGAGCTTCAGCGGCTACCCGCTTCGGTTGGTGACGCGGCTCGGACTGGCGACGATCGTGACGGCGTTCGGGCTGCTCGGCTGGGTTTTGGTCGACGCCTGGTTCCGACACTCAGCGCCCCAGGGGTGGGCCAGCACGATCGTGGTGGTGCTCTTCCTGGCTTCCGTGCAGTTGTTCAGTCTCGGCATCATCGGCGAGTACATTCGGTTGATCTTCCTGGAAGTGAAGGGACGCCCGACCTATATCATTGAAGAGCGGAGGACGCGCGCCGAGGCGGGCCATAAGGGGCCGGTATCGGGGCCGCACGTCGCGACGCGGACGCGAGCGCGCGAGCGATGATCGAGCAATGGACGCGGGGACATGCCGGGGAGCACATGCCGGAGGAGATCCTCGTTGGCCTGGGAGCGATGATCCGTCGTCATCCCTGGTGGCGGGCTCGCGCCCTGCTGACGATCGATCTGCTGCACGACCTTGGCCTGAAGCCACCGTCCCGGGTTCTGGACGCCGGATGCGGATGGGGCGTGACCCTGGAGGCGCTCGAATCGAGCGGGTTCCAGGCGGCCGGACTGGATATATCGAGGCGGACGCTTCAGGCGATCGACCGTCCCGGCCGTCGGCTGATCGAGGCGGACCTGGCCCGGCCGCTCCCGCCGCGGGCCTCGGGGTATGACGCTGTTCTCGCCCTCGACGTGATCGAGCACCTCGACGACGACCGGGCGGCGATCCAACGGCTCGGAACGCTCGCCCGGCCCGGTGGGCGGGTGATCGTCAGCGTCCCCGCGTTGCCGGAGCTCTTCGGCGAGTTCGACGAGATCCAGGGGCATCGACGTCGATACCTGCCGGACGATCTGAAATCCGCGTTCGAGGGATCGGGCCTGGAGCTGGAGCGACTCTTCTGGTGGGGGCGATGGCTGGTCCCGACCCTCCGTCGCCAGCGAGCCCGGCCGAGGACCCAGCCCGGCGACTCGCCCGCCGAGGGCTATCGACGCTACCTCGCACTGCCGCCCTGGCCGGCCGTCGCCCTCGCGCGGCTGGCGTTCGCCATCGAGCGCCGACGCGCGATCGAGGGGCGGCTGGGCGTCGGAACGTCACTCTTCGCGGTGGCCCGTCGGCCGGATGGCGAGGGTCATCGGTGGGCCTCGCGATCGCGATCCGAGAGCCAGAGCAGCAGCCCGGCGACACAGACGGCGTGATCGATCCGGCCGTCCCGGATCATCCCGGCGACCTCACGCGCCGGAACCCGCACAATCGAAAGCTCCTCGCCGATGTCGGGCCTCGGCGCCGAGACCGGCCGCGCCTCGGTGATCACGACCGTGGAGATCGCCATCGAGAGCAACGCGGGGTTGGGTCGAAGCACGCCCATCCTCACGGGCGGATCGCCGGCGTAGCCGGTCTCCTCCAGAAGCTCGCGGGCGCCGGCGTCGCCCGGATCCTCGCCCGGGTCGAGCAGGCCGCCGGGCGTCTCCAGGCTATCGAGACCCGAACCGGCCCGGAACTGGCGGACCATCACCACCTCGTCGTCGGGCGTCACGGCGATCACGTGGACGCCATCGGCCAGGTCGGTGATGTAGTAGTCGTGCGCGTGGCCGGTTTGTACGGATCGGAACCGTCGACGATGCAGGCGGAAAAGCCAGGTCTCGGCGATGACCTGATCGTCGGGGCCGGGGTCGGGGATCCAGGACGGTTGGCTCATGGTCGGCCTCGAAAAACCCGGTTGTTCATCCCCCGCCTCCCAGGCGTCGGCCCAGGTCGTCGAACGTGGAGGGGGCGTCGCGATCGAAGACAATCTGCGGACGGAGGCCGACGACCCGGCTGGCTCCCAGGTGGAAGAGCGCTCGCTGGCAGGCCGTGAGGCGGCGCGCCGGCAGGAGCGACGTGACGCGCCAGCCGGGAGCCCCTCGGTCGTCCCAGACCTCGCCGCGGGCGATATGCGTGGCGCCCTGGTCGCGCAGGTGGTCGGCGACCTGCTCCGCGGCGCGTGAGCCGGTGGCCGTTGGGCCGCCGACCACTTCCAGGTGCAGCCAGCCTTCCGTGCCACGAACGCCGTCGATCGCGTCGAGAATCAGCGCCAGTGGGCCGGTCTCGCCCTCGTTCGAGAGGGCCTTCAGGCTGGGTGCGTGACCGATCAGGCAGGCGGCCGACTCCAGGATGGTCCCTCCCGCGATCTCGCGGAGCCGGTTGTCCTTCAGGGTCGTCCCCGAGCTGGTCAGGTCAACGATGATGTCGGCGATTCCGAGGCTTGGGTGCAGCTCGAGCGCCCCGTCCGAAGGGATCAACTGATAGTGATAGATGCCCAGCTTCCGGAAGTGTTGCCGGACCAGCGCGGGGTACTTGGTGGAGATTCGAAACGCCTTGCCCGCGTGCTTGAACTCGGTCGTCAGATCAACCAGGTCCATCACGTGAGTCACGTCGATCCAGCTTTCGGGAACGGCGACGACCAGCCGGCATCCCCCATAACCCAGATCCGGGATGACGACGATGGAGTCGCCCGGCTCGGCGGCATGCTCGGCGTGGACGTCCAGACCGGTGACGCCCAGGTGGCACCGGCCCTCGCGGACCTGCGTGACGATGTCGGTCGGGCGCATGAAGACAACGTGGAACCTCGGCTGGCCGACGATCGTGGCCTCGTATTGCCGGTCGCTGGCGCGCCGGACCTTGTAGCCGGCCGTTTTGAGGAGGTCGACAATCCCCTCGTAGAGATGGCCCTTCGAGGGGATGGCCAGGCGGATCGGGTCGATCGGATGGGTGACGCTCACGGTCGAGACCTCCTCGGAACGGCGAGGGCGGCGAGTCGTTCGAGGCCGAAGGCAAACCCGACGCCCCGGCCGTCTCGGTCGCTGCCGAGCACCTGCGCCAGGCCGTCGTACCGGCCTCCGCCGCAGACCTCGACCGGACCCGAGTCGGTCGCCACGACCAGCTCGAAGATCATCTGGGAATAGAAGCCGATCCCACGGCCGAAGCCGAGGTCGAGTTCGATCCGGCCTGGCTCGATCCCCTGTCGGCCGAGCTGGGCGACCAGCTCGTGCAGCCCGGCCGCCGCCCGGGGCGCGACCGAGGCGAGCGGACCCTCTAGCCGCCCGAGAACCTCCGTCGCCGGCCCTCGCAGCTCGCCGAGCGCGTGGACCTGGTCGCGAACCCGGCCCAGGGTCTCGGCCAGCGAGTGGCCGAGGTCCCACTTCCTCCGGATCCGGTGGACGATCTCCCGGCCCGATCGCCGGCCGGTGACGTCGGGAACCAGGTGCCGGAACAGGCGATCAACGCCCGTCTCGTCGTCGTCGCGCACGGCCGGGAGGATCGACTCGGCGTCCTCTCCCGGGCGGAGCCAGCCGGCCAACCGATCGAGGGCCGACTCCAGCGCCACCACGCGGCCGCCCTCCGCTGCCGAGGCACTCAGTACCTCGATCAACGCCGAGGCCGACGCGGAGGGAAGCCCTGTCCCGCCAAGGATCTCGACGATCAGCCCGACGTGTCCAAGCCGGACCGTCGCGCCCGGAAGACCGGCCTCGGCGAGCGAGCGGTCGGCCAGGCCGATCACCTCGGCGTCGGCCTCGGGACCGCCGGCGCCAATCAGCTCGACGCCGACCTGGGTGAACTCGCGGAGTCGGAGCGAGTCGCCGCCGGACTCGCTCTCGCGGCGGAAGACCGGGCCCGACATGCAAACCCGCCACGGAAGCGGCGGACACTCGGGCGCCTCGGCAAACGCCCGGACAATGCTGGCCGTCAGCTCGGGACGCAGGCCAACCGTCTCCGGTCCGGCTCCGTCGATCTCGAAGAGCTTTGAGACGATCCCCGCCCCGCTCTTCCGCTGGTGCAGCTCGGTGTATTCGAGGATCGGCGTTCGGATGCGGCGATACCCGGCGCCCCGAAAGCCGTCGAGCAGCCGCGCTTCCAGTTCGTCGAGCCGGGCGGCCTCGTCGACGAGCCAATCCTGGGTCCCCGGAACGGTTCCAATGGGTCGCTCACCGTGGTCGGGCATGATCCGCTTCATGATCCGCCTCCCGGCTGAGCCAGCACCTGAAGCGCGCTCTCCACGGAGTCCTCCAGCACCGACCAGGCCAGGCCACGGTCCTCCTGGCGGGTCGCCAGATTCCGGAGGTTGAAGACCTGCTTCGCCTCCTCGTCGGGTCCAACGATCACCGCGAGCCTGTGCCCCTTCGACGACCCATACCCCATCTGCTTGCCGATCGGGATCGGGTCGGGAAAAACCTCGGCGCCTATGTCAACGGCTCGCAACCGAGCCGCCATCTTGAAGGCCACCTTCGGGCTGGTCCCGGGGAACTGAGCCACCAAAATGGGCGCGACCGTTCCCGAGGCCCCGAGCCAGCCGGCCTCGTCCATCAGGGCGAGCAGGCGATCCAGCCCGATCGAGGCACCCACGCCCGGGAGCCGCCTCGACGTGAAGAGGCTTGCCAGGTTGTCGTACCGTCCGCCCGACGCGATGCTCCCATACTTCTCCCAACCCTTCACCGTGGTCTCGAAGACGATCCCGGTGTAGTAGTCGAGCCCGCGCGCCAGGCCGAGGTCGATCGCGAGCCGATCGGCCGAAACGCCCGCCTCATTCAGCAGGTCGAACACGGTCCGCAGGTTGCGAATCCCCTCGGCGACGGTCGGATCCGAGCCCAGACTCGACTCGACGGCGACCAGCACATCGGGGCCGCCGCGCCCGGCCTCGGCAAACTCGAGGACCTGGCGCGCCTGGTCGGGCGTCAGCCCCGCGCCCCCCTCCGCGCGCTCCAGCTCGGCGAGAACCGCCTCGGCGCCGACCTTCGCGAGCTTGTCAAGCGACCGAAGAACCGACCCGCTACGCCCAGTCAGACCGAGCGAGCCGAGAAAGCCGTCGAGAATCCGTCGGTTGTTCAGCGTGATCGTGAAGTCGGGAACACCGGCGGCGGTCAGGGCGTCGTGGATCACCTGGGCGATCTCGGCGTCGGCGAGCGGGCTCTCGGTCCCGATCGTGTCGAAGTCGCACTGGGTGAACTCGCGGAACCGCCCCTTCGCCGGACGCTCCCCCCGAAACACCGACCCGATCGCGTACCGCTTGAACGGCACGCCCAGTTCGTCGATGTGTTTCGCGACGAACCGGGCCAGCGGGACGGTCAGGTCGAACCGAAGCGCCAGCTCGCCCGGCGTGCCTCCCTTGTTCGTCACCTCAAAAATCTGGCGAAGAACCTCCTCCGAACCGGCGCCCTTGCCGGTGAGGACCTCCATTCGCTCGATGTGCGGCGTCTCGATCGGGACAAACCCAAAGCCGCCGAAGGTCTGGCGAAACGCCGAGAGCATCCGCTCACGAGGGATCATCACCTTCGGCGGCAGGTCTCTCAGGCCGCTCGCTACCCGGGGGTCAATCATGGACTTCGACTCTCGTCAGTGGCGGGGTCGTTTAAAGTCCCGCGATTGTACCATCCGGCGATCAACCACGGAGACTCCGTGACCCAGAGACTCCGTGACCAGACGAGAGGCCGGAAGGAATTCGCCGGATGGGCGGGATGTGCAAAAAGCGGGGGCGGGTCAGTTCAGCTCGTGGTCGACGAGGGCTTCCCGGAGCTTCTGAAAGACCCGAGACTTCTCGTTGCTGACCGTCTTGGGGGTCACGCCCCACTGCGCGGCGATCTCCGAGGGCGTCTTGCCGAGCAGGGTCTCATGGATGAGGGATGCCTCGCGAGGATTGAGGCTACGAGAGATGGCGTCCTGAAGGGCGGCCCGCATGGCGGCGCTGTCGCGGTTCGTGGCCCGATGGGCGGGGACATCGAGGTTCTCGATCGACTGATGCACGCGCTCGCGCTGGGCGCGTTTTTTGACCATATCCACGGCGCGGAAGAAGGCGATACCGTCGGAGGTCTCACGGGTGAAGACCTCGCGGATGCCCCAGCGGCCGACGTCGCCGACGAGGGCGTCGAACCGAGACCGGCCAAGCTGTTGCAGGAGCGCGGTGTAGACAGCCTGAGTGCTATCGTCCGCCTGGGCGGCGATTCCGGCCCGGGACCAGGTCCGGCTGAGATACCGGTTCAACTGCGAGAGTCCCGAGGCGATCTCGGTAGGATTCGGGACGGTCGTCGGGTTGGTGGTCGATGAGCCCGAGGGCGCGGCGAGCAGGTCGGCCAGGCGGGTGTGGCCGAGTGCGGCATCCCAGGTCTCGTTGGAGATCGGTGCGGCGAGGGTCTCGGGCGTGGACGGAGCGGGATCGGTCGAGGGATCGCCCGCATCGACCATCCCCGGCAGCAGGTGCGCCTGCACCGCCGAGAGCAGCCGAAGGGCTTCGAGCCCCTCCACCGTCGGGCGGTAATCCCGACGTCGTCGCGCTCGTTGTGGATCCCGGCTCGCCAATTCCCCTACCTCCTCGACGTGCACCGAAGCCCTGGCCGTCCTCTAGCCTCCATACTCGGTTCTCACCGGGTCGTCTGCGAAAGACCGTCGATCCCGACGATTTCTCGGGGAATTCCCTCACCCTTACCATAGGACATCGTCGTCCCCACCCCAACTCCCTCTACCTTAATCGAATCCGCCCCTTGTTAGGAGAGCAAATCCGACGCCGCACCACGATTGTATCACCCATGCAGCCGATTGGCCAGGGGGCAGAGGGAACAAGGTTGGGATCAGACCTGGGATGGTAATCGGAATCGGTCGCCATACTCGCGTTCGAGCAGCGAATTGGCCTCGGGATCGTGGAAGGCTTCGCGGCCGGCGTCCCAGGTCAGGCGGCGGCCGACGCGATGGGCGATATTGCCGAGGTGGCAGAGGCGGGTGGAAGCGTGACCGATCTCGATGTCGGCATTGGGTTTGCTGCGAGATTTCACGCAATCGAGGAAGTTGCGGACGTGGAGAGCCTGGGGGTTCTCGCCTGGGTGGGACTGCGGATGGCCCTGGTCTTCGAGCCGCCATCCCTTCTCGTTGATGAGCAGGGTTCCTCTCTCGCCGTGGAAGGCGAGGCCAAAGTACGAGCCCTCCACGGGGTGATCGGTCCACATCCGATGCTCCCAGGTCAGGCAGACGCCCGGGAATTCCCAGGTGGTGATCTGGGTGTCGGGCGTCTCGCGATCGTCGGTGAGGACGTAAGTCCCACCGCTCGAAACGACCGCCGAGGGCGAATCGACGCCCAGGCCCCACAGGGCCAGGTCGATCGCGTGGATGCCGTTGTTCCCCAGCTCGCCGGTCCCCCAGTTCCAGAACCAGTGCCAGTTGTAGTGAAAGCGGTTGGCGTGGAACGGCCGATCGGGCGCGGGGCCCTGCCACATCGCGTAATCGACGCCCGGAGGCACCGCCGACGGCTTGGTATGGCCGATGTTCGGTCGGACCTTGTTCGTCCAGGTGCGCACCATCCCCACCTTGCCGATCGAGCCCGACTTCACCCGATGAATCACCTCGGCCACCCAGGGCGCGCTCCGCCGCTGCATGCCCGACTGGACGACTCGGCCGTACTTGCGTCCGGCCTCGACCATCCGCCGACCCTCAACGACATTGTGGCTGACGGGCTTCTCGACATAGACGTCCTTGCCGGCCTGGCAGGCGAGGATCGTCGCCATCGCGTGCCAGTGGTCGGGTGTGGCGACCACCACCGCGTCGATCGACTTCTCATCGAGCAGCCGCCGAAAGTCCGACTCGCCGCGCAGGTGCGAGTTCGGGCCAGCACCGGCCGCCTTGAGTCGGCGCCCGAGAACCCCCGAATCGACGTCGCAAAGCGCGACGACCTCGGCGGTCGGGTCGGACCGGAATGTCTGGAAGAGCTCGAAGCCCCGGCCTCGAACCCCGATGATCGCGACCCGGACCCGATCGCTCGCCGCTGCCCGGCCCGACGCCGACAGACCAGCCATCGCCGCAACCGCGCCCCCCACGAAGGTCCGTCGTCCCAGCATCACACCATCTCCCAGGAATGTTTTGATCTTCTCGTCCCCTCTAATTTATCCCAGGTTCGTCGACGGAACCAGGCGGTCGGGGATTGCAATCGGGCCCGGGACGTCGACAATCGGGCGGGCTCGGAATATCAACCGTATGGGGAGGGCTCGACGATGGTTCGGCGGCGGGGTTGGATCGGGGCGATCGCCGTTGGGCTGGCGATCGCCGGCGGGCTGGTGCGGGCCGAGGGCCCACCAGTCGCGTCGCGGGCGGCGGAGTTCGAGGTCGTGGTCGAGAAGGACCAGAAGATCACGATGCGCGACGGCGTCAAGCTGGCGGTTGATCTCTATCGTCCAGCAAAAGACGGCAAGCCCGTCGCCGGGAAGTTCCCCGCGCTCCTGACGCGGACGCCCTACAACAAGGCCGGCACCGCTGGCGAGGGGCGATACTACGCCTCGCGGGGCTACGTGGTGGTCGCCAACGACGTCCGGGGGCGTTACGCAAGCGAGGGGACCTGGCGGCTGATCGCCGATGACCCGGAGGACGGCTTCGAGGTCGTCGAGTGGATCGCGCGGCAGAACTGGTCCAACGGCAAGGTCGGAACCTTTGGAACCAGCTACCCGGGCGGAACGCAGCACGCCCTCGCCGAGATGAATCCCCCGCACCTCACGGCGATGGTACCCGTCGATGCCGTCTCGAACTGCGCGGTCAGCGGGATGCGGCATGGCGGGGCCTTCGAGCTTCGGTTCATGAACTGGATCCTTCAGATCGGCGCTCCCAACAGCCGGCCGGCGCTCGCCCATCCCGCGCTCCGGCAGGCACTCGTCGAGAACGGCCGACGCATCCGAGAGCACGTCGACAACCTGCCGATCCGGGCCGGGAACACGCCGCTCCGGGTCGTTCCCGAGTACGAGTCGTGGCTGATCCAGGCGATGCGCAGCGGGCCCGAGGCGCCGTTCTGGCACGTCAAGGGGATGTCGGTGGTCGATCACGTCAGCGATTACGCGGATGTCCCGGTGCTCCACCTTACCGGGTGGTACGACTCGTGGACCCGACAGGTCACCATGAACTACGAGGCGCTCTCGAAGGTGAAATCCGCCCCGCATCGGCTGATGATCGGCCCGTGGGGACACGGCGGCCAGGGATCCAACGTCTCGGGCGAGGTCGAGTTCACCAGGGACGCCGCGATCAACCTGGCGGCGCTCCGGCTCCGGTGGTACGACCGCTGGCTCCGCGGCGAGAAGAACGGCGTCGACGCCGAGGCGCCGGTCTGGATCTACGTGATGGGGACCGGCGACGATCGGCGCTCACCGAAAGGGAAACTCCAGCACGGCGGATCGTGGCGGGCCGAGCGCGAGTGGCCGCTCTCGCGGGCGAAGTCGAAAACCCTCTTTCTGCAACCTGGCGGTGAACTCTCGATCGATCCACTGCCCAGAAAAAACAACTCGACCACCTTCACCTTCGACCCAAAACATCCCGTGCCGACCATCGGCGGGAACATCTCGTCGAGCGCTGGCCTGATGAGCAGCGGTGGATGGGACCAGCGTCCTCGCGAGGATACCCACGCGGCCGGCAATTCTCTGCCGCTCTCTGAACGTCGCGATGTCCTCGTCTTTCGAACCGCTCCACTTCCGGAAGATCTGGAAGTCACCGGGACCGTCGAGGTACGCCTCTGGGTCAGCTCGACGGCCCCCGAGACCGACTTCACCGCGAAGCTGATCGACGAGATCCCGCCCAATCCGGACTACCCGCTCGGCTTCGACCTCAACATCGGCGATTCGATCATCCGAACGCGATACCGGCACGGGAACGAGGCGCCCGCCCCGCCGCTCCAGCGCAACACCCCCGAGCAGGTCGCGATCATCCTGTATCCGACGTCGAACGTCTTCAAAAAGGGGCACCGCCTGCGGGTCGACATCTCCAGCAGCAACTACCCGAGGTTCGACGTGAACCCAAACACCGGCGCCCCGCTCGGCGACTACCGGGTGATGCGAACCGCGGAAAACACCGTCCACCACGACGCAACGCATCCCTCGCAGGTGATCCTGCCGGTGATTGAGAAGACAGAAAGGCCGTAACCACTCATCGGGAAAGGCAGTAACCACGAAAAACACGAAAGACACGAAAGAAGACAGGGGTTCATGTTGGATTGACAGCATATTCCGACAAGAATCTGTCTCTACTTTTCGTGATTTTCGTGTTTTTCGTGGTTGCTCCCCGGTCTTCGGCCTCATTCCGTGGTGCCCAGGAATCGGCCGCCGTCGACGCGGAAGCAGGTGCCCGTGACGAAGCTCGTCCCTTCGAGCAGGTAGACGATCAACCGGTTCACGTCGCCCGGCGTGCCAACGCGCTGGAGGGGAGTCTGCGCGACCACTTCGGCGCGGTCGGACTCGTCGAGGTCGGGCGGCGGGTCGATCATCGCCGGCTGGATCATCGCCACCGGGATGTGCGGGGCCAGTTCGGCGGCGAGGGCCATCGTCATCGTCGTCAGGCCGCCCTTGGCTGTCAGATAGGGAAGGTAGTCTCTGTACGGTCGCTCGGTCGCCCAGTCGCCGATGTTGACGATCCGCCCCTTGATCCCGTCGACCGCGGTCTGGTCGAGCATCGCCCGCGCGGCCGCGACCGCCGTGTGATAGGGCGCCGCGAGGTTGGCGGCGATCATCGCGTCGAAGTCGGCGGGGGTGAGGGTCGAGAATGGGGTTCGTCGGTAGACGCTCGCCATGTTCACCAGCGCGTCGATCCGTCCGAAATGGGCGACCGTTTGTCGAACCGCAGCCTCGGCCTCGTCGGGTTTCGTGAGGTCGGTCTGGATCGCGAGTCCGCGTCGGCCTCGCGATTCGACGTCGCGGATCGTCTGCTCGATGGTTTCCCGGCTGGTGTGATACGTCATCGCGACGTCCCAGCCGCGATCGGCGAGCATCCGCGCCAGCTCTCCGCCAACCCGGCGCCCTCCGGTGATCAGGATCGAACCGGTCCGATCGGTCTCGGGGGCGGTCATTTTAGAGACCTTTCCAGATCACGTCCGCGACGCCCGCTCTTCGGTTGACGGCTCGCGCGAGGACGAAGAGCAGGTCGCTGAGCCGGTTCAAATAGACGATGTCGAGCGGCGAGACGTGCTGTCCCTCGGCGTGAGACAGCGCGACCGCCAGCCGCTCGGCGCGTCGGCAGACGGCCCGCGCCAGGTGAAGGTGGGCGGCCGAACTCGAGCCGCCTGGTAAGATGAAGTGCGTGAGTGGGGGAAGCTCGTCCTCCATCCGGTCGATCGCCGATTCGAGATGCGCGACATGGGCCTCGGTGATCGCGCCGTGGTAAGGGCCGTCGGGCGAGGGGTCAGCCAGGGCCGAGCCGAGGACAAAGAGATCGTCCTGGAGCCGCGCCGTGAGAGCGTCGGCATCCGCGTCGAGCCCAATCGCCCGCGAGGCGCCGAGCGCTGCGTTCAGTTCGTCGACCGTCCCATACGCCTCGACGCGCAGGTCGGCCTTCGAGACGCGGCCGGGGCCGAGGAGGCCGGTGGAGCCGTCGTCCCCGGTCTTCGTGTAGATCCGCACGGCTGTCCAGTCCTTCCGGGGGCTCGGGCATTGGCGAACGCCTGGTCAGTCCCTATACTAGGCGCGGCCGGGTCGACCGGCCACCCCGATCGACCCGATGGAGCCCGGGAGCTTGCCGATGATCGCGACCCTGTCGACCTCGATGATCCTCGCCGCGGCGATCGTGGCGCAACATCCCTCGGGATCGCCCCACGGGACGGCCTCGGAGATCTCGGCGGAGGAGGTCGCGCGCCACGAGGCGCGGCATCTGAAAGACATTCGCCAGGTGACCTCTGGCTTCGGCCGGGCGGGCGAGGGGTATTTCAGTCCCGACGGCCACTCGATCATCTTCCAGGCGGTCCGGAACGTCCCGCCGTCGATCTTCCACCGGCCGAAACCCGATGAAGACGGCTACCAGATCTTCCTCGGCCCGCTCGCTGAGGACGCGTCGGCGCGGATGGTCAGCACCGGCCAGGGCCGATGCACCTGCCCGTACATCCACCCGAACGGGAAGTCGATTTTGTTCGCCTCGACGCACCTGAACCCCAGCACCGAGGCCGAGCCGTCGAAGGGCCCCGCCTACAGCCGGACCGCCCGGTATCGGTGGGAGTTCCCCGAGTCGATGGACATCTTCGCCGCCGACCTCGACGGCAAGAATCTCGTCCGGCTGACCGACGCCCCGGGTTACGACGCCGAGGGAAGCTACTCGGCCGACGGCTCGAAAATCGTCTTCACCTCGTTCCGCGATGGCGACGGCGAGATCTACATCATGGACGCCGATGGCAAGAACCCGCGCAGGATTACTCACGCGAAGGGATACGACGGCGGCCCGTTCTTCTCGCCCGACGGCAAGCGAATCATCTACCGGAGCGATCGCAAGGGGAACGACCTGCTTCAGGTCTACATCAACAATACCGAGGGAACGGCGGAGCGGGCGCTCACGCAGAACGAGTTCGTTAACTGGGGCCCGTCGTGGCACCCGGACAATCGACACATCATCTACGCGACCAGCCGGCACGGCCACTCGAATTATGAGCTGTACCTGATGGACGTCGACACCGGAGCCGAGGAGCGGATCACCTATCACGAGGGCTTCGACGGCCTCCCGGTCTTCAGCCCCGACGGGAAGCGGCTGATGTGGACCTCCAGCGGCCGGACGTCCGACAAGAAGAGCCAGCTCTTCCTCGCCGAGTTCACGATGGAGCCCGCCGCCGCGCCGGCGCGGGCGGCCTCGCGATAATCCCGACCGACTCGGAAAAATCGGAGACTGGCTTCAGGTCTTCGAGATGGCTTTCCCCGTTTTTCCAGGCTTCTGAGGGTGCGTCGGTGCGCACCCGGACTGCTCCGTTTCCTCGCAGGGAGAACGACGACGAGATGGGACCCAAGGACGTGATCCGCAAGTCGATGGGCATCGCTGATTTCACCGTCAACAGCTACCTGGGCGACCTCACCGATGAGGAGCTGCGCCTGGTGCCGGTCGAGGGGATGCAGCCGATCGCCCGGCAGCTCGGCCACCTGATCGTGGCCGAGCGGATGTTCCAGGAGATGGTCGAGCCCGGTTCGGCGCCGGCGCTCCCCGAGGGCTTCGAGCAGGCTCACTCGCTGAAGGAAAACCTCCAGGATTCGTCCGGCTACAAGACCAAGGACGAGTACCTCGCGCTCTGGAAGCAGCAGCGCGAGGCCCTACAGGCCCTGCTCGACCGCATCTCCGACGCCGACCTCGCCGATACTCGGGACGGCAAGCTCCCGCCCTGGGCGCCGACCGTTTGCGACATCCTGAACATGGCTGGGCTTCACTCGTTGATGCACGCCGGTCAGTTCGTCGCGGTCCGCCGGAAGCTGAACAAGCCGGTCACCTTCTGATCGGGCGACGCCTTATCGGCCCTCGGCCCTGAGGAGCCGATCCAGCAGCGCGGGATTCACCAGGCCGCGGAACCGGACCTTGCCGTTCACGGCGACGACCGGAACCGCGGCCCCGTGCTGCGCGGCGAGCGCGGGATCGGTGTCGACGTCGACCTCCTCGATCGCGAAGCCCCAGCCAGGCTGTTTCTCGCGCAGGACATCGAGCGCCTTGTGGCAGCAGCAGCACTCGGCCCGGGTGTAGACAGTGAACGTCAGGTGCGCCGCGGCCTGGGCCTGGGGGCGGCGTCGGCGGAGGCGGGTCAGCAGGGCGGTCATCGGGATCCTCCTCGTCGGGAGTCGGGGCGACGTCTTGCCCCGTGATTGTATACGGCGGAATCCCGACGTGCGACCTACGGGTTTCGCCGTTGACGGCTACGGCGAAACCCGTAGGATAACGCTCGTCGATCGCGAGACCACCCCGCACGGCCAAGGAGCGACCGATCCGATGGCACGTCCCCGGTACGAGCAGCCGACGCCCGCCGAGTTGCAAGTCCTCAAGATCCTCTGGGATCGCGGCGGGCCGGCGAGCGTGCGCGACGTCCTCGACGTCGTGAATCGCGAGGCCGATCCGCCCCGCGCCTACACGACGGTGATGAGCCTGCTCAACGTGATGACGGAGAAGGGGCTCGTCCGGCGGACGCCGCAGGGGCGGGCGTTCCTCTACGAGCCCGCCGCGCCGAGAGAGCAGACGCTCCGGTCGATGCTCGGCGAGACGCTGGAGCGCATCTACAACGGATCGGCCCGGCTCCTGATCGCGCACCTGCTCGACCAGTCGCGACCGTCGGCCGACGAGCTGGATCAGATCCGGTCGCTCCTCGACGATTACCAGGCCCGAGACGCGGAAGGGGGTGCGGGATGCCGACGCTCGCGTCCGAAGTCGCGGGGCTGATCGCCCGCCTGGCCTGGCTCGGGCTGATCCACGCGGGATGGATCGGGCTGCTCGTCGCGGGGGTGGTCGCCCTGGCGTTCCAGGCGATTCCCCGGCTCGGCCCGAGGGGCCGGCATCGGGCGCTGATCGCGGCGATGGGGATCGTCGCGGTCGGGCCGATCGCCGCGGCGGTCGGGCATGAACTCGTCTCGGAGGGCGCCGAACGTCCCGCGATGCCGGGCGAATGGATCATCGGGCGGGTCGAGATGTCGGAGGCTTCGGACGCCGATCGAAGGGCGCCCGCCCCGGTCGCGATCCGGCCCCTGCCTCGAACGGATCGGCCGGCTTTCGTTCCAAAGATCATCGCCGGCGCGGCACGAATCCTGGATTCGGCCCGGCCGGTCCTTCTAACGATCTGGGCGTCGGGCGTCGCGGTGCTGGGCTCGATCCTGCTGGTCGGGGCGATCGGCCTGCGCCGGACGCTCCGGAGGGCCGTCCTGGCTCCGGACTCCCTCGCTCGAAGGGCCCGGCGATGGGCCCTCCGGCTCGGGATGCGGGGGAAGCCGCGCGTCCTGACGATCGGCAGGCCGGTAGAACCGTTCGTCTGCGGGATCCTGCGGCCGACGATCGTCTTGCCCGCCGACTGGATCGCGCAAGCTTCCTCATCCTGTGTCGACGCCGTCCTGGCGCACGAGCTGGCGCACGCCCGGCGCCGCGATCCGATCGTCAACCTGGCGCAGCGAATCCTCGAAGTGGCGCTGTTCTTCCATCCGGCGGTCCGATGGATCTCTCGATCCCTGCGCCGCGACCGAGAGCGTTGCGCCGACGCGTTCGCCGTCGCGATCACCGGAAATCCGATGGCCCTGGCCGAGGCCCTGCAATCGGTTGCACGTCTCCGCCTCACGTCCCCGAATCGTCGCGTCGCCGGCCTGATGCTCGGCGGCCCGTCGGTCTCCCTTCTCCCTCGTATTCAGGAGTTGCTCGGCATGACGCCCACACGTTCGCGATTCCGTCTCTGGCCGCTCGCCGCGATCCCGGCGGCGGGGTTCCTCGCCCTGGTCGCCGCGGCGGCCGGCTTTGCGGGGGATTCTCCGTCGCCCGTGCATCACGGCTCGCCCTTCGAGGTCGATACCAACGCGATCCCGGCGGCGGTCGGCCCGAATCCGTTCCCCCTGGATCGGCAGATCTCTTATGAGGTCCGCCTCCTCGTCGGGCCGGCCGAGCGCTGGCGCGAGCACCTGCTCCCGAAGTTGCGACCGATCCGGGAGGAAGCCGACCTCTCGGCCTGGATGATCGACGAGGCGAAGCTCCGCGAACTGGCCGAGATCGCCCAGCAGGACGCCCGCACGAACCTCCTCTCGGCGCCGAAGGTCACGGCGTTCGATGGGGCGAGGGCCACGATCATGCAGAACTCGACGACCCATTACGTGGCGGCCCTCGACGACGTCGAGAGACCGGAGATGGCCGGGTTTCGGCCTGTCGTCAAGAAGATCCGGCCAGGGATCACCGTCAACATGACCGGAAAGCTTACGCCGACGGGGACCAAGCTCTCGATCGACCTCCGCGATCTCTCCTTGCTGGGCTTTCACACGATCACGCGACGGAGGGAAATCCGCGGCCAGGTCATCGCCGCGCAGTATCAGATACCGAGCACCTCGGAGCACCGGTTGCAGCTCGACCGCGATCTGCCCGACGGGACCGGCGTCCTCATCAGCCTGGGCGTCCAGGACGCGCCCGGCCCGGTCCCGGGCGGGGTTGCGATGGCGAATCGGGTGCTGGGGAGCGTCGGCCTGCCGCCCTATGAGGCCACGCCGATCACGATGGAGCGGCTGATCCTCATCACGCCCCGGCGGATCATCCCGGAAGCCGAGGAAGGGGTCGGCGTCCCGCCCTCGCCGAAGGCGAAGCCGGCGACCTGAGCGTCGTCAACGCTTCCCCTGCAGGTCGCCCGGCCGAGAGGCGTAGCGCCCGCCGCTCTCCCGGGCGATCCGGCGGAGATGGTCGCCCCCCTCGCCGCCGGAGAGGTCCACGCAGTGGATCGGGATTCGGTGGGCGTTGAACCGGGAAATGTACTCGGTCGTGCCGTCGGGGAAGGCACCGTCGGAGAGCAGAAACACGGCCTCGGGACGGAGGCTCAGCGCCTGTCGGAGGGCGCCTCGGGGATCCGTCCCGCCGTCGGGCTCGACCAGTCGGATCCAGCTCCGGAGCTGGTTCTTGCTCGTGGCGTCGGCCGGTCGGGGCATCGGTCCGCCCGGCATCGGGGTCGGGTCTTCATTGTAGAAGATCACCTCGAACTGCTGCGGGGCCTGCAATGCCATGACGCTCCGCCGGACCTCCATCGTCGCGCGGGCAAAGCGGTCCTCGTCGATCATGCTTTCGGAACAGTCGATCACGTAAACGAAGAACCGTCCCTGCACCCGGATGCCGAAGAAACTGGCCTGACGCCAGGCCGGGACGTCTCGCCAGTCGATCGCGTCGGGATTGGCGCCGTATCGGTCGTCGGGCGATTCCTCCGACCCGGGTGGACGCAGGAACGGACTCCGCGCGCTTCGGAGCATCTCCGACCGCGTCCGCACCTGCGGGCCCAGCCTTTTCGGAGGCGTCGCCTTCTTCGTCGGAGTCTTGTCCTTCGCCTTGGACTTCTCGGCAGGCTTCTCGTCGGCCTTCTTCTTCGATTGGGGCGGAGGCGACTCGCGCGCGGGCTC
Organism: Planctomycetales bacterium; assembly: GCA_027449865.1. Taxonomy (GTDB): domain Bacteria; phylum Planctomycetota; class Planctomycetia; order Isosphaerales; family Isosphaeraceae; genus JAKAUH01. The sequence continues at coordinate 91,376 of DAIDKV010000124.1, read as the reverse complement.
GGCCGCCGGGGTTTGCCCGAGCATCGCCGAACCAAGGACCAGCCAGGGAATCCAGCTCAAGGTCGAGGCTCCCGCGACCCAGGGCGGTTGGTTATCACCCTGGTCGAGTCAACGGGGACTGGCTCCGGGCGTCTTCGACCGGTGCCTGCCCCTCTTCACGCGACCATTTTGCCCTGGTCACTCGCGGAGGCCCAGCACCGGCTCGTCCACGAAACGGGAACAGGCACCTCCGCTTCGCGCTCCGGAGCCAGTCCCCGTTTCCCAGGCGAGACGAGAAGGAAGCAGTCCTGTCCCACATTCGTCCGGGGACAGGACGCCATCCCGAACCAGCCTATCGCGCGGAATGGCGATCGACAACCGTCCGCGATCAGGCAAGGGCCTCGATCCGGGCCAGTCGATCGCGGCAGGCCGATACCAGCGCCGAGAGCCGAGGGTCGTCGCCCGAGCAGGCGTCAAGCGTTGCCCGGTAATACCAGAGGATCTGGTCTCGATCGGCGTTGAAGAGTCGCCAGACCGGCACGCCCGCCTCCAGGTCGACCTCAATGGCGGCCAGGTTGTGCAGCTTGTCGGCCAGGATGACCGCGCGGGCGGAATCGTCGGCCTGCGCGATCGCAGCGAGGTGGTCTCGCTTCCGGTCGATCCAGGGCCGCTTGTTTCCCGAGGCGTCGAGCTTCTCCTCGGAACACGCCGAGACGAGCGACGAGACCGCCTCGCCGAAGCGTTCGGAGACATCGGCGAGCGTCGCGGGGGTGTCCTCGACCACGTCGTGAAGCAGGCCGGCGATGACGACGTCTTCCTCGAACCCGGCACGGTCGAGGAGCATCGCCACCGCCATGACGTGCTGGAAATAGGGAACGTCACTCCCCTTGCGGACCTGGCCGGCGTGACAGACCGCCGACCACCGCATCGCCCGCTCCAGTCGAGAGCTCATGCCGAGGGCTCGCATCGGCCCGCCCACCTCAGACAACTGCGCCCGTCCGAGCCAGATGCCGGCGGACGCTGCGGACGATCTCCGTTTGGTGGGTCAGGAAGCCGATATGGCCGGCCTCGGCGACCGGACGGAACCGCGCTCCCGGGATCGACTCGGCCAGCAACTTCTGCCGGGCGGCCGGAACGATCACGTCACGCTCGCCGGCCTGGATCAGCGTCGGTACGTCGATCCGCCAGAGCTGCTCGCTGATGTCGAACGATTCGAGCTGCGCCAGTCGGCGGGCCATTACCCCCTGCCCCGTCTCCCAGATCCGCCGGGTGACGAAATCGACAACCGGGCCCGGCTCGGGCTTCTTGCCGTAAAGCAGGTTGAGGAACTGGTTGACGAACGGGCTATCCGTCGGGAGGTGATACCGCTCCAGCACCCGACGCGCGATCTTCGAGCCGATGCTCGATCGGAACCGCGAGTCGGCCCCGTACACCATTAGCGACTCGAGACCGCGGGGATACTCGATCGCATACTGCAACGCAATCGCCCCGCCGAACGAAACCCCCAGGATCGCCGGCGCGCCGAGGTCCAGGCGGTCGAGCAGGTCGCGGAGATCGTGGGCGTACTCACTCAGATCCCAGGGAACCCCAGGCCCACCCTCCAGACCCGTCCCCGGGTCGGAATCGCCACGCAACCCGCAAACATACACCTCAAAATGACGCGACAATCGACGCGCCAGCGGACCCACCAGCTTCCACCCGCCCGCCAGCCCCGGCAACATCACCAGCGGACGACCTCGCCCCATTCGTACTACATCCACCCACCCGCCGCCGATCGGATAGAACTGAGCCGCCTCCGGGCCCAGATCCACTTCCCATCTCCAGTCGGTGCGCCACTTCGCTGCCAAGCGCATGGTCTCTCCTTCGGTGGCCTGCCTCTACCCTCGGCCGGGCTCGATCGCGGCTGTGCTCAGACGATTGCTCGTGGGTGCAGCCTCGGCCCGATCGTCTTACGGACATCTGCCCGGCCGGTCCTCCTCCAAAGCACTCGCCATGCCTGTCCCCCACGCGTCAATCGGCGCCGAAATCCTGGCGCCGACATTCGGCGCCGAACAGGCGCCGAAGTTCCCACTCGTCGCTCAACTTTCGGCGCCGATCTCGCCGAATCGCTCCTTCGCCTTTCCAATCCACGTGATCCACACCATTCATATTACCCAGGCGATCCAGATTCGCGGCATCAAGGCATACCCGACCGGGGCAACGGGATCCAGCGGTCCATTTTGTCCGCCCGCTCCGGCTTGAGAAAAAATCGAAAATCGGGATAGAAACCCGTCGATTTCGGCGCTCCAATCCTTCTTTTCGTTAACGCATTCCTTGCGTTTCGGCGCCGAAAGGCTATGCTGAGAGCGTCGGCGCCGAAATCGATAGTCTCTCGAACTTGCTCAGTTTGCCCCATTGACGACTGGTGATTCCGTGACTGATTTACGGCATGAAAAGCGTGAAGGAAGAAGCAGTCACGGATCGGCCGGGGCCTTTTCGTCGGGGAGTCGGCGGGGTCTGCGTGAGTGGATGTTGTGGGGATGTTCACTGGGGGTGATTCTTTACTCGATCGCGGTGCTGGTGCATGTGGCGACGATGGGAACGATCGGCGTGCGCTGCATGTTTGGGACACGGATTGAGGAGGAGATTCCGGACGATTATCAGTGGGAGGGTGCCCGGCCGAGTCGAGGGGACCAGTTGCTTGGGATTGATGGTCAGAAGATTTCGGGGAACGTGTATTCGGGCTACTCCGACTATATTCGGGCGATGCGGGGGCTTCGCAACCGGATCGGCGAAACGATCGAGGTGAAGTGGTGGAATGGGCCGGGGAGTCTGGTCCAGTCGGGTCGGGCGACGGTGCAGTATCCCCCGGGTCGGACGTATTTCTGGTCGTTGATCTGGTTCTTGCAGGAGTTGTTGATCTTTGGGATTGGGGCCCGGGTGTTCTGGCGGCGCCCGAGGGACGAGTCGGCCCGGCTCTTTTTCGCGCTTTGCATCGTGACGGTCGGGGCGTTCATGGGGGGATATCACTGGACGGAGATCGTCTTTTTACCCCCGTTGATCTACCTGTTCGCGCTCTTCGCGCTGTTCGTGCCGGTGGTGAATCTGAATTTCTACCTGGTCTTTCCCCGTCGGAATCCGATCCTGGCGCGGCACTCGGGGAGGGTGCTCCGGTGGCTTTACGGGGTGGCGATCGGCTATCTCGGGCTGCTCTGGGGGAGCATGACGCTCACCGGGATCTGGTCGCGCGACCGGGATCCGCGCGCGATCATCGCCTTCGAGGTCGTTCGGAATCTCTCCCTGTTCTACATCGGGCTGGCGGCGGCGCTGTTTCTGGTCTGCGTGGTTTGCCTGGTTTACAGCTATCGGCATGCACGGTCGAAGGCCGAGCAGAACCAGGTGCGCTGGATTTTGCCCGCGGCGATTGTCTCGTCGTTGCTGATCGCCTACGTGCTGGTTCAGGCCTGGAATGATCCGGCGACGCTCGGGCGTGACAATGCGGCCTGGCCGCTCTTTGGGGTCTCGATCCTCTTCACGATGGCCCACGCCTTCAGCATCACGCGGTACAAGCTGATGCAGGTGGAGGAATTCACCAATCGGGGGGTGGTGTATTTCCTCTCGTGCCTGGCGGCCGGGCTGATTTACTCGGGAATGCTGGTGGTTGGTGGGAAGCTGATCGGCGACCGCCTCTTCGCGCCGAGGTCCAGCTCGATGGGGGCGATCCTCGCGGCGATCTCGGTGGTGGTCTTGCTCACGCTTTTTGAGGTGGCACGAGGCCGGTTTCAGCGGGCGATCGACCGACGCTTCTTCCGCGAGAAGTACAAGCTTGACGAGGCGATGAACAAGATGCGGATGGCCGTGGGAAGCCTGGTCGACCGGGTGACCCTGGGCCATCGGCTGCTGGAAGCGGCCTCGGAGGTGCTTCGTCTGGAGTGGGGCGCGCTTTATCTTCTGGAGGGGACCGGCGGGCCCTACCGGCTCACGGCCAGCCACGGTCCCGCGCCCGACGAGCACGACCTGGCCGCCGATCATCCGCTGATCGGCCGGCTCCACGAAACGCCGACGGTCCGGCTCTCGCACGCGACGGCCGAGACGGGCGGGGCCGATCCGATCAGCGACGCCCTGATCGCGCTCGGAGGCGAGGCCGCCGCGGCGCTCGGGAGTGACGGCCGGATCGCCGGCCTGCTCGTCCTCGGCCCGAAGCGAAGCGGGATGCCTTACGAGGACGAGGAAATGGCGTTCCTCGGCGCGATGGGCTCGGTCGCCACGCTCGTCCTGCACTCGGCCGACATCCAGGAGACGCTCGAAGCACTCAACCAGGAACTGCGAGACAAGGTCGAGAAGATCGCCGAGCAGCAGCGCAGGATACTGATCCTTCAGGAGCAGTTGCGCGACCGCGCCGGCCGGGAGGCGGCGGCCGGCGACGAGCCGGGCGGCCACCATCGGCCGGCCGTTGAAGCGGCGGCCCCGAGCGTCTTCGAGGCGATCAAGGGATCCGGGCCGGCGGTCCGTCGGATGATCGCGATGGCGCGCAAGGTCGCCGCGAGCCCCTCGGCGGTTTTGATCCGGGGCGAGAGCGGGACCGGGAAGGAACTGCTCGCCGCGGCGATCCACCGGGCGAGTCCAAGATCGGCCCGGCCGTTCGTCCAGGTCCACTGTGCGGCGCTCTCGCAGGGGCTCCTGGAATCCGAGCTCTTCGGCCATGTCAAAGGGGCGTTCACCGGCGCCGATCGCGACAGGGTCGGGCGGTTCGAACAGGCCGACGGAGGGACGCTCTTCCTCGATGAGATCGTCGACATCAACCTCGAAGTGCAAACCAAGCTGCTGCGCGTGCTCCAGGAGATGGCCTTCGAGCGGGTCGGAAGCTCGCAGTCGATCCGGGTGGATGTCCGGATCATCGCGGCGACCCACCAGGACATTGAGGCCCTGATCCGCGACGGTCGATTCCGCGAGGACCTCTATTACCGGCTCAACGTGATTCCGATGTGGACGCCTCCGCTGCGCGAGCGTCGGGAAGACATTTTCGAGCTGGCCGTCTACTTCCTGCACCAGCACGCCCGGCGAACCGGAAAGACGGTCAGCCACCTGGATCCCGAGGCGGTCGAGGCGCTCGCCGGTCACGACTGGCCGGGGAACATCCGCGAGCTGGAAAACGTGATCGAGCGCGCCGTCGTTCTGGCCGATGGCCCGGCCGTGACGGTAGACGACCTGCCCGCCGAGATCCGACGCGACCCACGCCGGGGCACCCGGCCAAGGCTTCCCGCACCGGTCTCATCCGGAACACGAGGGCGCCGGGCCAGGCGGGCCGCGATGCCCGCGCGCTCCTGGACACCGCCCGTCGAAACGGCCGTGGCCCCGATCGACAGTGAGTTTGATGCCGACGAGCGCCAGCAACTCCTCGACGCGCTCGCGGAGGCTGGCGGCAACAAGAGCATCGCCGCCCGGCTCATGGGGCTCCCCCGCAGTACCTTCTTCAGCAAGTTGAAGAAGTCGGGGTTGCTGGATAAGCCGACCGAAGCCTCGTAGAGTGGACTTCCCCCCATCGGCCCCAACCTTGTCGAGGAGACGACCGAGATGCGAACCATCGTGAGGCTCGTGGTCCTGGGGATGGCCGCGACCGCCCCGGTCCAGGCCGACGACGAGAGCCTGACACTCTCCTGGTCCGAGAACATGCTCAGCATTCATGGATCTCGCCTGCCCGGTGGAGAGGTCAAGGTCTGGTATCTCGAAGCCTTTTGCCGGCCCGGCTCGACCGATCGCGACTGGTCGAAGACCGTGATTCCCCACCAGACCCGGCTCATCGAACGCGGAGACGACGGCCGACGGCTCCGCCTCGAATCCCGGCTGGCCGATGGCGTGGTGGTGGAACACACGATCCAGGCCAGCCGCGATGAGGTCGATTTTCGGGTGGTCGCCACCAACCCAACGGCGAACCCGTCGCAGGCCCACTGGGCCCAGCCTTGCATCCGGGTGGCGGACTTCACCGGCGTCGAGCAGAAGTCCAACTCCGAGACCTATCTTCCTCGCTGCTTCCTCTTTCTCGACGGCCGCCCCGCGCGCCTACCGACCGAGCCCTGGGCCACGCGTGCCCGATACACCCCGGGCCAGGTCTGGTGCCCCGCCCACGTCAACCGCGACGATGTGAATCCGCGTCCGCTGAGCCGGCTCGTCCCATCCAATGGATTGATCGGATGCCACTCCGCCGATGGTAAGATGATCCTGGCGACCGCCTGGGAACCATACCAGGAACTCTTTCAGGGGTTCATCGTCTGCCTTCATTCCGACTTTCGCATCGGCGGCCTCGCGCCGGGTGAGAAAAAGCCGATCCGGGGCAAGATCTACCTTCTCGAAGCCGACATCCCCGCACTCCTCGATCGCTATCGGAAAGACTTCCCGGAGCACCAAAAGCGGCGACCCTGATCGCCAGGGCCAGCCGCGGCCCACCCCGCTCCCCCGACCGATTGGGATTTACATCGCCCGCGGTCTCCAACAATAATTCAACTCGTCGCGATCATGGCCCTGGATTGGGCGATGGCCGCCGTTCGAGGAAGTATGTGGGTGCTGACATGAGCATGTTTCGCAGATTGGTCGTGCTGCTGGTTGTCCTCGGCGGTTCTGGCCGGGGATGGGCCGGCGATCGGCCGACGTATGAGCGAGACGTTCGCCCGATTTTCAAGGCGTATTGCTTCGGCTGCCACGGGGCTGGCGAGAAGCTCGAAGGTGGACTTGACCTCCGGCTCCGGCGATTCGCGGTCCGAGGCGGGGAAAGCGGGACGGCGATTGAGCCAGGTGCCCCCTCGACCAGCTTTTTACTGCAGCGAATCAGGGAAGGCGAGATGCCGCCGGGGGAGAAAAAAGTCCCGCCGAATCTCGTGGAGTCCATAGAGCGTTGGATCGCCACTGGAGCGACCACGCTCCGACAGGAGCCCGAATCGCTGCCGCCCGGCATTGAGATTACCCCGGAGGAGCGGGCGTTCTGGGCCTTCCAGCCGATCCGAAGGTTGGCGCCGCCTTTCTTCGGTGCCAGCGATCGGGTCCGGACCCCGATCGACGGGTTTCTGCTGGCGAGGCTCCGCGAGCGAGGGCTTTCGTTCGCGCCCGAGGCCGACCGAACCACTCTCATCCGACGCGCGAGCGCTGATCTCACCGGGCTGCCGCCCTCTCGCGAGGAGATGGAGGCCTTCCTCGCCGACGACTCGCCCGATGCTTATGAGCAGATGGTCGATCGCCTGCTGGCCTCGCCGCGATACGGCGAGCGCTGGGCGCGGCACTGGCTCGATGTCGCTGGCTACGCCGACTCTGATGGCAACGGCAATGATGACACGACAAGGCCCTACGCTTACAAGTATCGCGACTACGTCATCCGTGCCATCAATCGGGACATGCCGCTCGATCGGTTCCTGATCGAGCAAATGGCTGGCGACGAGCTGGTCCCTCGCCCCTGGAAGAATTTGTCGGCCGAGCAGGTCGAGATCCTGGCCGCGACCGGGTTTCTCCGGACGGCCGTGGACGGGACCTCGACCGGTGCCAGTGACGAGGCTCTGGCCGCCAATCAGGTTGTCGCCGACACGCTCCAGATCGTCGGTTCGACCTTTCTGGGGCTGACCGTCGGGTGTGCCCGGTGCCATGACCATCGGTACGATCCGATCCCACAATCCGATTACTATCGCCTCCGTGCGATCTTCGAACCGGCACTCGACCCGCAGCACTGGCGACGGCCCGTTCAGAGGCTGGTCTCACTCGCCACCGACGCGGACCGCGCCCGCTCGGCGCAAATCGAGACCGAGGCCCAGCGGCTTCAAAAGGTGCTCGACGAGAAGACGCAAAAGCTCGTGGCCGCCGCTCTGGAGAAGGAGCTGAAGAAGTTCCCCGAAGGACCGCGGGAACGACTTCGGCAGGCGCTCCGCACTCCGCCCGATCGCCGGCCCGCCGAGCAAAAGGCCCTGCTTGACGCGAACCCCAGCGTCCTCATCAGCCCTGGGACGCTCTACCAGTATGATCCCGCCGCGGCCGAGGAGCTGAAGAAGGACAGTGCGGCCATCGCGGCTCGACGCGCTCAGAAGCCCATCGAGGACTTCGTGAGTGTCCTCGACGAGGGCGCCGGCGCCTTGCCCGTGACGCATGTCCTTCACCGTGGCGACCACCGGCAGCCGACCCGGGCGGTGGCTCCGGGCGACCTGACCATCGCGGCGCCCGAGGGAAGTCGCTTCGAGATCCCGAACGACGACCCCAGCCTGCCGACCTCCGGGCGTCGTCTTGCCTACGCCCGACATCTGACCAGCGGTCATCATCCGCTGGTCGGTCGCGTGCTCGCCAACCGGATCTGGCTCCATCACTTTGGACGCGGTCTGGTCGAGACGCCGGGCGATCTCGGCGCCCTGGGCCGGCGTCCCTCGCATCCAGAGTTGCTCGACTGGCTGGCCGATGAACTGGTCCGCCGCGGCTGGAGTCTCAAGCAGATGCACCGGCTCATCATGACGTCCACCGTCTATCGCCAGTCGTCCCGCCGCGATCCGGCACGCGGCGACACCGACATCGGCGAGTCGCTCTACGCCCGATTTCCGATCCGCCGCTTCGATGCCGAGTCGCTACGAGACCGGATGCTCGCCGTTAGCGGTCGGCTCGACCGCCAAATGTTCGGCCCGCCGGTGCCGGTCTCCGAGGACGACGTTGGTCATGTGTTGCCGACGGGCCGGCCGACACGCCGGAGCATCTACCTCCAGGTGCGCCGGTCCAGGCCGGTCTCCTTTCTCGACGCATTTGACTCCCCGATGATGACGGTCAACTGCGAGCAGCGGACGCTCAGCACGTCGGCCCCCCAGGCCCTCATGCTGATGAATGGCGACTTCGTCCGCGATCAGGCCGGGGCGATGGCCGACCGTGTGATCGCCCTCGTCCCGGGAGGTCCCGAGGAATCGCGATGGCCCCGATGGATCGCCCAATCCTGGGACTTGGCCTACGGGCGTTCCATCTCCGCCAAGGAGAGGGAACTGGCCCGATCCTTCGTGTCTCGCCAGCTCGCCGCCCTCGGACCTAACGGAAAGCCGGGCGAAACCCATCGAGCGGTGCTGACCAACCTCTGCCAGCAACTCCTGAGCTCGAACGAGTTCCTCTATGTGGACTGACCACTCGCGAGAGATCAACCGTCGGATGTTGCTCCGCGGTTCAGGATTCGGGATCGGGGCGTTTGCCCTCGCCCACCTCCTGCGCCAGGATGGGCTGGTCGCCGCCGAGCCAACGAAGCCCGGCGAGAACCTGCCTCTGGACCTCCGGCCGCGCCCGCCCCTGCTCGCGCCGAAGGCCACGGCGATGATCTCGATGTTCATGCACGGTGGGCCGTCGCATGTCGACCTCCTCGACCCCAAGCCCGAGCTGACGCGGCACCACGGAACCGAATACGGCGGCGAGGTCGTGTATAGCTTCGTCAACCGGGCCAGCAAGAAGCTGCTGGGCAGCCCCTGGAAATTCACGAAGCACGGCGCCTCGGGGATCGAGCTCTCCGAACTTCTGCCCGGGATCGCCGGAATTGCCGACGACATCTGCGTCATCCGCTCCATGCACACCGGGCACAACGGCCACGAGGTCTCCATTCGCTACTTTCACGGCGGAATCCCCGCGATCACGGGGCGACCGACGCTCGGGAGCTGGGTCGTCTACGCTCTGGGGAGCGAGTCGCAGGAGTTGCCCGCTTACATGGTCCTGACCGACCCGGGCGGGCCACCTGTCGACGGCGCGAACAACTGGTCGAGCGGGTTCATGCCGCCGCTGTATCAGGGTACGGTCCTGCGACCGAAGGAGCCGCGCATCCTCAACCTCGACCCGCCCCCTCAATTGAGAGGCGACTTGCAGGCGCAGAACCTCGCGTTCCTCGGACACCTCAATCAGCTTCACCTCGATCGGCACCCTGGCGAAGCTGACCTGGAGGCCCGCATCCGGAGCTACGAGCTGGCCGCCGCCATGCAAACCGCCGCCAAGGAGGCGCTCGACGTCTCAGGCGAGCCGCAATACATCCGGCGAATGTACGGCCTCGACGAGGATCACACGCGGGAATACGGGACACGCTGCCTCATCGCGCGGCGGCTCGTCGAACGTGGTGTGCGGTTTGTCCAGCTCTTCCTGGGCGGACAGCCCTGGGACAATCATAACTCAATCAAATCGGGCCTTCCGGATATCTGCCGGCGGACCGATCGGCCAGCCGCCGCCCTGGTCAAGGATCTCAAGCAGCGGGGACTGCTGGAGACCACCCTCGTTCACTGGGGCGGAGAGATCGGCCGGCTACCCGTCAGCGAGGGAAAGCTGGACGACAGCGCAGGACGCGACCATAACGGCCAGGGCTTCTCGATCTGGATGGCCGGGGGCGGGATCCGAGGCGGCATGACCTTCGGCGCCACCGACGAGGTTGGCCACAAGGCGGTCGACCACGTCGTCACTCCCAACGATTTCCAGGCCACCGTCCTGCATCTGCTCGGCCTGGACCACGAGCGGCTGGCCTACCACGCCAACGGCCGGGCGCAGCGCCTCACGGATGGCCGCCCGGCCCGCATCGTCCGTGAGATCCTCGAGGCGCCCTCGGTCGCCTGACGACAGGTCTCCCTGGCGCGGGACGACCTTGGCCGTCATTCGTGTGATCCTCAACGACCGCCGTCCTCGCCGAGCCGCGCCCGGTAGTTATAGCGGTCGTTAGGCGCGACGTCGCCGTTGATCGTGAAGTCCGACCATTCGCCCGATTGCCGGATTCCGTCCGCCCATTTGAAGTCGATCATCGCCGGCAGGGTGTCGAGGCCCAGCGCTGTGCGGGGAATTGCCAGTTCGATTGCGTCAGAAGTCTTCCGGAACGAGACATCGACTGGCGCCCCCCATTCGTACTTCCCGCCGATGTTCCGCTCCAGGGTCGTCGTCGATGCGTCGCGGATCGTCCGGTTGACCACGAAATCGTAGCCGAGCCAGCCTGTCTTCGGGTTGTGATCCGTATCCAGGAACAGGAGCATCCAGTTCGGCCCGACAGGGCTCGTCAGCTTCCCTCTCGTGCGGGCGAGGAAGAAGACCGACCGTGCGTCGAGGCTGACCTTCGATGAGACGATGTCATTCCGGCCCGTCCGATTCGTGTAGTGCAGCCTCCGCCCCCATCCGGCATGATCGCGGTCCACGGGGTCACCGATGGTGTCGCGGAACTCCGGCTGGACACTAGCCCAGTCGTCGACGTTGCCATCGATCGCGATCGGCCTGGGCTCGATCGGTGAAATCGGCCGGACGCCCTTGAAGCGGCGGATCCCCGCCGCCATCTGATAGAGATAGTTGTCGCCGTGTCCTCCCTTCATCGGCTCGACGTCCCGACTAAACTCCGCGTCGAACTCATCGACGAAAGTCACCGGTCCTGTACCATATAAAGGCATGTTTGCCGGGCTGAATCGCCCCGCGATCCACTCGTTCCAGTTGGTCACGAAGAGGAAAGCCGGGTCGAGCTGAAGGGCCCGCCGCCATTGCTCGGCAAAGTTTTGACCCGACACGTCGCGGCCCTCGGGGCCCGGCTCGTGGCCATTGTGGAAGCTTCGGCCGTGGGCGCGGGGATAGGTAAAGACGCTTAGCTTGCCGTCGGCTGCATTCTGCGCCACTCCAACAGCAACTTCCTCGGCGACGCCCCGCTCTCGGTAGAAGGCATGCTGCGGGTAGACCTCGAGCCAGCTCCACTGGCGGGGTCCGGTCGGACCGGCGAAGTAATCAGGTTGGGGCTTGCGGAAGGTAAAAAAGTGGCGGATTCGGTCGAGTTGATCGTCCACTGGTTCGACGAGGAACGTCCGCGTGCCTGCGACGACCGCGCCATCGGCGAGGGCCCGACCCGATTCACCCACGCCACGACCTTTCGGATCGCTCCACCAACCGACCAGCCCTCTCGGGTCCGACATCTCCAGTTGATAGGTTCCGGGTGGTAGTGGGGAATTCAGTTCGAGCCGGAGCCATCCATTGTCCTCGACCGCTTCGAACCGACGCGAGGCGACCCGCTCGCCCTGTCGGCCTTCCCTCCGCAGGGAAAGCGTGACGGCCGAATCGCGATGGGCCCAGGTCGGAGCCGCGGCGGCAACGGCGCGGATCGGGCGGTCCATCGTGAGCGTAAGTCCGAGTGTATGGCCCGGCTCAAGCCGGACGGGTGAGCCCCGCCGGCCCTGTTCAAGCAGGCCGCCGATTCGATCGGGGTCGGCCAGTATCAGCGGCTTGCCCTCCCATCGGAACCAAAGATCCTGATAAAGCTCGCGGCTATAGAGATCGTCCCAGAGCTCGCGAACCACCTTCGCAGGCTCCCAGAATGGGCAGAGGAAAGCGATCTGCGGGACCCGATTGCCCTCGCGCTTCATCTGCTCGAAAACCCGGCCAAGCGCCTTCCACGAGCGGGGATAGGTGACCTGGTTCGTGACGTCGAAAACGATCATATCAACGCCGGCGTCGGTCAGCATCTGGGCGTGCTTCCGCAGGACGGACTCGTCGTTCGAGCGATAGTAGCCGAAGATCGACTCACCCCAGTGATGGGGGGCGAGCATTGGTCCCCATGGCGGACTTTGAGGCTTGCCGAGAAGGGTCGCATCGTGGGCCAGGATTCGCGAGATATCAAAGGGTCCTTCCTCGCCGGATTCACCCAGCCAGAGAAAGTAGAAGGCACCAACGAACTTGCCAGCGCGGGGCGGACCGACTTCCTCGGCCAGGGGAAGCGAACGCCCGATGGCGTCGGTTGCGACCCAGGTGTCACTCGCGATGTCGCGGGGCTCGTCGGCGAGGCCAAACCCGGCCATGGTCAGAAAAATCGCAGGAGCGACCGCGTGCCAGAACTTCTTGATCCGTTGACGTTTCATCTCGGATGTCTCTTCCGCACTTTGAACACACTGGCGTGCAGGCAGGTCGGATCCGTCCGACGTGGGGATGGACTTCGAGGGTGGGATGGCCCGCACCATTGGGTCCTCAAACGGATGTGGCCTCCCTGTCAGCCCGCCGGGGACGCCGGGATGACCCAGGGCATCGCGAAGGCGTAGAGAGTCACGATCCCGCCGACGATCGCCGTCAGCGCCAGGCTGTGCCATAGGACGAACCGGAAGATTTCCGCCTCGCGACCGACCTGGTGTGTTGCTGTGCTGGAAACGACGATCGATTGCGCGTCGATCATCTTTCCCATGACTCCCCCACTCGAATTTGCTGAGGCCATCAGGATCGGGTCAAGTCCCAGTCGCTCGGCCGTCACCCGCTGGAGGTTGCCAAAGAGCGCGTTGGAGCCGGCGTCGGTCCCGGTGAGTGCCACGCCCAGCCAGCCAATCATGGTGCCGAAAAATGGGTAGGCCGGGCCGGTCCTTGTCAGGCACAACCCGAGAACCGTGTCCATCCCCGAATACTTGGTCACGTAGGCCAGCCCGACCATGAAGCCGATCGCTGTCAACGAGGGGCCAAGCTGCACAACGGTTCGGCCGAACGTTCGGGCGAGACGCGCCGGGGCCATGCCGAGCATTAGCCCCGACAGAATCCCGCCGATCAGAACAGCCGTCCCGGGGAGCGAGGCGATGTTGAGGTCGACGATTGCGTCTTCCGCGGTCGGCTCGGGGACAACCGGCGGAACTCGCCAGACGGCTCGGTGCAGACCAGGCACCGGGCATTTCAGGTCGTTCGTGTTCAACAGAGCGGCCACTTTGGGATCGGCCGAGGCGAAGATCAGCGCCGAGGCCAGTAAAAACGGGGACCACCCCTTCAACACCGCCCCGATTGAGTGATCACGGTTCGTCGATGACGGAGGAGTGCCGGGGTTCTCAAGAATCGTTTTGGGCCGCCAGATTTTCAGGAATCCGACCATCGCCAGCAGGGAGACCAGCGCCGCGACGATGTCGACCAGCCCCGATTCCTGGTAGTTCGACCAGTAGAACTGCATTCCGGCGAACGAGAGCCCGCTGACGACCAGCGCCGGCCAGACCTCACGAGTCTCGCGCCAGCCGACCATGCTTCGGACCAGCCAGAGCGGCAGGACCGCCGAAACCGGCGGGAGGATTCGGCCGGTCATCGCGGAGAGGGCCGACTCGGGTAGTCCTGTCACCGATGTCAGTGTTCGGATCGGCGTTCCGGCGGCGCCCCAGGCGACGGGCGCCGTATTCGCGAGCAGGCAGAGGGTCGCTGCCTGGAACGGGTTGAAGCCGAGTCCGATCAGGAACGATCCGGCGATGGCCACCGGCGCACCGCCGCCGCCGGTCCCTTCCAGAAACGCGCCGAAGCAGAAGGCGATCAGGATCAACTGGAGGCGGCGGTCTCTCGACAGGCCCGCGATCGATTCCTTCATGACTCCGAATTGACCCGTCTCCACGGCGACGTTGTACAGGAAGATGGAGGTAACGATGATCCAGGCGATCCGGAGCATCCCGAAGACGACCCCCATCCCGCCGGCCGAGGCGACCATCGCCATCGGCATCCCGTAGACGCGATTCGCCAGCAGAACCGCCATCAGACAGCCCGCCATCGCCGCGATCCAGACCCGCAGCCTGAGCACCACCAACCCGAAGAAGAGGGTCGCTACCGGCAGCGCCGCGACCATTGCCGACAGCGGCCAGGAGCCCAGCGGGTCATAATTTTGGGTCCAGTTCATGGGTACTGGGCCTGGCCTCATTATCGGGGGCAATCAGGGTCGGATCACGCTGCCGTCGCGACGTCGGGTCATTCCCCATCGGAAGTCGAACGGGGGATCGTCGCACACGGGGTACTTCGCGGCAAGCTTCTCGTCGATATCGATGCCGAAGCCTGGTGCCTCATGCGCGTGGAGATAGCCGTTCTTGACCTCGGGCGAGCCAGGGAAGACATCGCGGGTCACGGCCGGGAAAACGTATCCCTCGTGAATCCCGAAATTCGGGCTCGCCAGTTCGAGCGAGAGTTGCGCTGCGTGCGCCACGGGTGAGGCGTCGCCGGGACCGTGCCAGGCCGTCTTCACGCCGAAGAACTCGCAGAGCGCTGCCACCTTCCGCGCCGGGCTCAGGCCGCCGATCTGTGAGATGTGAATCCGGATGAAGTCGATCAATCGGCCGGCGATGAGCGGGAGATATTCCTGCTGCGAGTTGAACAACTCCCCCATCGCGATTGGGACGGTCGAGTGCTGTCGGATCAGGTGAAAGTGGTCCTTCTCCTCGGGCGGCAGCGGATCCTCGATGAAATAGGGGTGGTATCTCTCCAGTTCCTTGCAGAGCGAGACGGCCTGTGCGGGTGTGATCCGCTCGTGGACGTCGTGCAACAGTTCGATCTCCTCACCGAGCGTGGTCCGCAGGTGCTCGAACAACCTTGGCAGAGTTCGCAGGTACGGCCCAGGCTCCCAGATTTCTTTCGGCTCGGTTGGACTCGACATTTCGTGGTGAGCCGGCTGATTGGCATTGGCGACCTGTGTTCCGTAGGTCGACAGCCCCGGGATTGCGATCTGTACCCGGATGTGGCGATAACCTTTCGCCATGGCCGCGCGGGCGTTGTCCTCGACCTCCTTGATGCTACGTCCGTTCACGTGGGCGTAGAGCGCGGCACCGAATCGGCACTTTCCACCCAGTAGCTGATACACGGGCATGCTCGCCCGCTTTCCCTTGATGTCCCACAGGGCCATGTCGACGCCGCTCATGGCGTTGAACAGCACGGGGCCGTTCCGCCAGTACGAGCTGACATACGACGATTGCCAGATGTCCTCGATCTGATCCACGTCGCGGCCGATGAGAAACGGTTTCAGATACTGGTCGACGGCCGTTTGAACCACTCGGGCACGCTGGGTGAACGTGGCGCATCCGATCCCGTAAAGGCCCGGCTCGCTGGTCATCACCTTGACGATCACCAGACGGATGCGATTGGGGGCCGTGAGAATCGTTTTGATGTCGGTGATCTTCAGCGGCGGCAGGCCGCGAGTCGCGGCGGCGGAGGTCTCCTGAGCGGCACGGGCCGCGGGGGAGAGCAGGCCAAGTCCAAGTCCGCCGGCCGAGAGCCAGCCAAGGGCTTCGCGGCGATCCATCGATCGGTCTCCTTTCGGCGGAGTCGCATCATTCGGAATGCGGGAACAAGAGCCATCTCGACCGGGTCAATCTAACCCCTCCGCTGGTGCACCGCAACGACTCGCTGAACGGTGGGATGCCCTCTCGACCGAAGAATCAGCTTTCTCGGCCTCCTCTGCTCGATCGAGCCTGCAACCTCCGGGGCCGTACACCTCAACGAGAGACTGGACTACCGTTGTCGCCAATCAGAAAGCGCGGGACGATGCCAGGGGTAAGGAGCCTTCCGGCGGACATAATGGGCCGAACAGTCCATTGGCCCCGAGCCAAGGTTTCCATCATCACGGATACGTGGAATAGGAGGATGAACTCTTGATTCCTTCCAGAGACGAGGACAAATTCGGGACAGCCTCGCCCGTCATCGCCGACTACTCCGCGATCGAGCCGGTCCGTTGCCCCTGCGGCTGGGCCCGCCGCGCCTTTGCTGATGTCCCCGATGCCCCGGCCAGCATCCACCGCGTGGAAATTGAGATCGACGCCCGAACTCATTATCACCGTGAGCATACCGAGATCTATTACATTCTGGAGTGCAAGGCTGGAGCCGCCATCGAACTGGACGGAGAGCGCAGGCCGGTCGGACCTGGGCACGCGATCCTGATCCCGCCAGGAGTCCGGCATCGTGCGGTTGGCCGGATGACTCTTCTGAACGTCGTCGTGCCGCCCTTCGACCCGGCCGATGAGTGGTTCGATTGAGCAGAGGTGCTGGAATCCGGCATCTCCCGGCGGCATCTCCCGACATGAGATCGTTGGTGACGGCATCATGTGCCGTACGTGCGGGCTACTGTCTGGATCGGGAGCGCGAAACGATCGTCTCTCATTCACGAGCCCGATGATCCTGTCCGGTTTGTGATGGCTGGGGTCGCCGATTTTTTGTCGGAGGGAGCACCGGGTCGTGACCTGGTCACCGGCCGGAGCCAGTTTGAACGATCGGTCGATCACGAAGGACCGGGCCAATCGCCCATGTAGGAGCCAGCTCCCGCTGGCGACCCGGACGAAGCCAAAGGTCTCGCGAAGATCGCCGGCTGGAGCCGGCTCCTACATGGGTCATCGATCCCGACGTAGCCAAAGATCTCGCGAAGAAGATCGCCGGCTGGAGCCGGCTCCTACATGTGTCATCGATCCCGACGTAGCCAAAGATCTCGCGAAGATCGCCGACGAAAGCCCTCGGAAGTCAAACAATGGGGCCATCGCGATGGACCGGTTCAATAGCCCGTGTAGGAGCCAGCTCCTGCTGGCGAACCGGTCGAAGCCCAAGGTAACGCGAAGATCGCCGGCTGGAGCCGGCTCCTACAACGGCCATCGACACGGACAAAGCAAACTGTCTCGCGAAGTTCGCCGGCTGGAGCCGGCTTCGACAAGCGATCCGATCGGACACCATCAGCGGGCACGTGAATCAGTTCGAACGGGCGGCCGATGGGTTCAGCGAAGAGAGTCTTCTGGCCGCGGTTCCCGGATCGCCCATCGAGATGGCCTCGCGCGCCTCACGGATGGCCTCGACCTGCTCGCGACGGAATGGGACCGCCTCGCCCGAGGTCGGCGGATCGGGGACAAGTCGAGACTCGATCACGCGGACAAGATGGTCGATTCCCTCGCCCGTCTCGGCCGAGACGTCGATGGCTTCTCGCCCCTGTCGCACCCAGGCGGGCGGTCGATCCGACTTGTTCGCGACCACCAGCGCGCCCTGGAGATCTTTCAGCAGACGATGATCGACCTCGTCGAGCGGCTCGGATCGGTCGAGAACGAGCAGGACAAGATCCGCCTCGCGACGCTCCTGGCGAGCGAGGTCGATCCCGATCCGCTCGACCGGGTCGACGTCCTCACGATCGCCGGCCGTGTCGGAGAGTTCAACCGGCCAGCCGCCGAAGGCGGTCCGGATCGTCACCACGTCGCGAGTCGCGCCCGGGGTCGGGTCGACGATCGATCGATCGTAACCGGCAAGCGCGTTGAAAAGCCGGCTCTTGCCGACGTTCGGCCGGCCGACGATCGCGACCCGCCAGCCGGTCAGGAGTCGCATCCCGACGTTTCCCCGGCGGATCAGGGCATCGAGGTCCGGGCCGGGCTCGGCCCTGTGTTGGATCGATTCAAGAATGCGGTGAATCGCGGCGGAAAGGGCTCCGTTCGCCTGGTCGAGCAGGATCGCCGCCGATCGCAGCGTTGGCGCCCGGGCCAGGTCATCGAGCGCCTGGGCCTCGACGGTGGAATCGGCGGTCGTCTCCTCGATCGCGCCGGCCTGCTTCAAGGCGCTCATGACCGCGTCGACGGCGGCCGGTCCGCCGTGGCACTGAATCTCGACCGAGGGGACCGATCCCGCCAGTCTCACGGCGACGACCTCATCCCCGATCCCCAGGCCGGCGCGGCCGAGTCGGAGACGACCCTCGGGCGTCGAGCCGAGCGGGCGACCGCGATTCGGTCGGAAGACGCGGTCCACGAGGTCAACGGCCCCCTGCCCCCGGATCCGGACCACCGCGATCGCGCCCCTTGCGGACGAGGTCAGTAACTGGTACGACACATTCATCAGCGTCCGACCCCAGGGATGGCGAGCGGTCCGGCGATCGCCGAAAATGGCGATGTTCCGGCGTTCGTGAACCGAGGCACGACGACAGCGGAGGGCTTCCACGAGATGATCGGACGGCTCCCTTTCATAGCGATTGTTGGGCTCATCGTCGCTTCTTCGGTCGCCAACGCGGCCCACTCCGGCGAGGCGAGACGCCCGAACATTCTCCTCATTCTGGTCGACGATCAGGGTTACGGCGACCTCGGATTCCACGGGAATCCCAGGATTCAGACCCCGCGTATCGACCAGTTCGCGCGAGAGAGTGTCCGGATGCGGAATTTCTGTGTTTCCCCCGTCTGCGCTCCGACCCGGGCAAGCGTGATGACCGGACGCTACAACTACCGGACCCGCGTCGTCGACACCTACCTCGGCCGCGCGATGATGGACCCCGGCGAAACGACGATCGCCGAGGTTCTCTCGTCGGCCGGCTATCGGACCGGCATTTTCGGCAAGTGGCACCTCGGCGACAACGTCCCGATGCGGCCGATGGACCAGGGCTTTCAGCGCTCGCTTGTGCTGAAGGGCGGCGGAATCGGCCAGCCCTCCGACCCACCCGGCGGAAGCAACTACCTCAACCCGATCCTCCAGGACGATGGTCAACCGCGGCAGATGTCGGGGTACATCAGCGATGTCCTCACCTCGGCGGCAATCGACTTCATGACCTCGGCCGACAATCGCCCGTTCTTCGCCTACGTTCCGTTCAACTGCCCGCACAGCCCCTTGCAGGCCCCCGAGAAGGAACTGGACAGTTACCGGGCGATCGACCTCTCGCCCGAGGCCTTTCCGAAGGCCAGTCCGCCGATCCCGAAAGGCCGCCATCAGTCGGCTGACGAACTCGCGAAGGTCTACGCGATGATCACGAACGTCGACACCAACATCGGTCGGATGCTCGACGCGCTCAACTCCCAGGGCCTCGCCGAGCAGACCCTCGTCATCTACCTGACCGACAACGGAGCGGCCAACCCACGGTTCAACGCCGGCCTTCGCGGCTACAAGGGAACGGTCTACGACGGCGGTATCCACGTCCCTTGCTACATTCGATGGCCGGGCCATTTCGAGGCGGGACGGGTCGTGGACAGGATGGCCGCGCACATCGATCTGTTTCCAACCCTCCTCGACGCCGCGGGCGTCGCCCCGCCGAGCGGTCTGAAGATCGACGGCCGAAGCCTGCTCCCCCTGCTCCGCGGCGATCCCTCGACCGCCTGGCCCGACCGGACGCTCTACTTCCAGTGGCATCGTGGCGACGTCCCCGAGCCCGGCCGGGCGTTCGCCGCTCGCACCGACCGTTACAAGCTCCTTCGCCACGAGGGCCCTCCGGGCGCGAAGGAGAAGCCGAAGCTGGAACTGTACGACCTCCAGAACGACCCGGGCGAGGAACACGACATCGCCGAGGATCACCCGGAGATCGTCCGCCGGATGTACGACGACTATCTCGCCTGGTTTCGCGACGTCTCCTCGACCCGAGGCTTCGACCCGCCCCGGATCGACGTCGGAACCTCGAAGGAAGATCCCACCGTTCTCACCCGACAGGACTGGCGCGGACCGCACTCCGGCTGGACCGCCAACGACCTCGGATACTGGGAAATCCGGGTCGCCCGGGGTGGTACGTACGACGTCCGGATGCGGCTGACGGTCCGGACGTTTCCAACGGTCGTCCACCTGGCCCTTGGAGGCGAGGAGCGAACCGTGAAGCTCAGCACCGGAGCCTCGGAATGCGCCTTCGAGGGCCTGACCTGGCACGAGGGCCCGGCTCGGCTGGAAGCCTGGGTCGAGGGGAACCAGCATACTTCTGGCGTCCGGGATGTGACGATCCATCGCCGCTGAGATCGCCGGCCCGTCCGCACGGACGGCTTGAAAGTCCGGCGGAGACTCCCGATATTGGTCGGATTGGCCCGCGTCGCCATCCCCACCAGGTGGACCATGCCCCGATCCCAGGACTCTCCCGAAGCATCGAGCGCCCATCGGCGATTCGCGATCTCCGCGACGGCTCTACTCGGACTGATCGCGGCCGGGTGCCAGGCCGACGTTCCACCCTCGCCCGGCGAGGCCGTTGTTGAGGCGAAACCGGCGCGCGTCGAGGCGCCGAGGGCCGCTCAGAAGCCGGAGCCGCCGCCGACCCCGACGGAGCCGCCGATCGTCCAGCCTCCAAAGGAGATCCCTGCCCCCGAAGGAATGGTCTGGATTCCCGGCGGGACCTTCCTGATGGGTGCCGACGACACTTCCATGGCGGACGCGGGCCCGGTCCACGAGGTCACGCTCGACGGGTTCTGGATGGATAAGACCGAGGTGACGAATGCCCAGTTCGCCGCCTTCGTCAAGGCGACCGGATACGTGACCGTCGCCGAGCGCCGACCCGACCCAAAGGATTTCCCGAACGTTCCGCCCGAGGATCTGGTGCCGGGCGGGCTGGTCTTCACGCCGCCAGCCGGCGAGGTCTCTCTCGAGAATCCGCTGATCTGGTGGAGCTACGTCCCGGGCGCGAACTGGCGTCATCCGGAAGGGCCCCGGACCTCGATCGAGGGGAAGGACCAGTATCCGGTGGTGCAGATCTGCTGGGACGACGCCGTGGCGTACGCCCGATGGGCCGGGAAGCGGCTGCCGACCGAGGCCGAGTGGGAATACGCGGCGCGTGGCGGCAAGGTCCGAACCCGTTTTCTCTGGGGAGACGAGTTTCGACCCGGCGGGAACTTCGCCGCGAACACCTGGCAGGGACGCTTTCCCGATCGCGGGGCGGCCGAGGACGGCTTCGCGACGACATCTCCGGTCGGCCAGTTCCAGGCGAACGGCTTCGGGCTGTTCGACATGGCGGGAAACGTCTGGGAGTGGTGCTCCGACTGGTATCGGCCGGGATACGAGATCCGCGAAACGAGGAACCCGACCGGGCCCTCCTCGAGCTTCGATCCCGACGAGCCTGGCCAGGCGAAACGAGTGCAGCGCGGCGGGTCGTTTCTGTGTAGCGACCAGTATTGCAGCCGGTATCTGCCCGGCTCCCGCGGCAAGGGAGCCGTCGATACGGGTCTCTCGCACCTGGGATTCCGCTGCGTCCTCTCGCCCCGCGACTCGAGGGAAAAAGGGACCCGAGCCCAGGCGAAGAACTCTCCAGCGAACTGAGCGCTGGGGGATGTTTCGAGAAGGAAGGCCGGGGCGCTGTGTCCGACTGGTTGCGCGAGGGCTATCTCTGGGTCAGTTCGGAACTCTTGACCCATCTCGGCTTTCTGCTGGCGCTCGTCTTTCTCGCGAACCTTCTGAGAGAGAAGCGGTCGCCGAGCAGTACGATCGCCTGGCTGCTGGTGATCCTGCTCCTGCCGTACCTGGGTGTGCCGCTTTACCTGATGTTCGGCGGCCGGAAGATGGTTCCCAGGGCACGGCAGAAGCCGACGATCAACGAACCGCCTCCCGATCGGCAGCTTGAGGCCCGCGGGGGCGGGACCGAGCGGCTCCTGGCCTCGTACGGGATACCGCCGGCGCGCGAGGCGAACCGAATCGAGCTGGTGACCAGCGGAGTGGACGCCTATCGCCGGCTCCTGGCCATGATTGATGGGGCGACGGCTCGGATCGAAATCACCACGTACATTCTCGGCTGGGACGCCGGGAGCCGACCGCTCATCGATCGCCTGGCCGACCGGGCGCGCGAGGGGATCGCGGTCCGGATCTTGATTGACGACGTCGGCTCGTGGCGACTCCCGCGCAGGAAACTCAGCGAACTGACGCGGGCTGGCGCGCAGGTTGCTTTCTTCATGCCGATGTTCCACGTGCCGATGCGAGGACGAACGAACCTGCGGAACCACCGGAAGCTTATCGTGGTCGACGGTCGAACCTGCCTGACCGGTGGTATGAACCTGGCCCTGCCGTACATGGGGCCGCCTGGCTCGGGGCAGTTCTGGCGCGACCTTTCGGTGGTGATCGAGGGGCCGGCGGTCGCCGATCTGCACGCGGTGTTTGCCTCCGACTGGCGGTTCACGACGCGATCCGAGCCCGAACCGATCCCGGTCGAGGACGATCCTCCCTCGCCAGGGCCGACGCAACAGGCCCGCGCCCAGGTGGTTCCAAGTGGGCCCGACGTCGCCGGCGATCCGCTCTACGAGGCCCTGCTCGCGCAGATTTTCGCGGCCCGAGAGCGGATCTGGATTGTCACCCCGTATTTCGTTCCCGACGAAATGCTCGCTCGCGGATTGAGCCTGGCCGCCCGACGGGGAGTCGACGTCCGGCTGATCGTCCCGATCCGCTCCAACCACCCGACCGCCGACCTCGCCCGAACCAGCTACCTTCGCGACCTGCACAACGCCGGCGGTCGTGTCTTGCTCTACACGCCCGAGATGCTCCACGCGAAGGTCGTGATCTTCGACGACCAGCTTGCCATTGTCGGCTCGGCCAACATGGATATGCGCAGCCTCTTCCTCAACTATGAACTCTCGCTTTTCGTCTGGTCGCCCGACGAGGTCGCCCGACTCGCCGCCTGGGCCAAGGGACTCATGGCCCACACCAGGCGCGAGCTGCCGCGACCAAGCTGGCCGGCGGAGATCGCCGAAAACGTCGTCCGCCTGCTTTCCCCGCTCCTCTAAGGCCCGCGAATCAGGTCCAAAACGATGATGGTCACCGATACGCTCTGGTACAAGGACGCTATCTTCTACGAAGTCTACGTCCGAGGCTTCTACGACGCCACCGGTGACGGCGACGGCGACCTCATCGGCCTGACCGCCAAGCTCGACTACCTGCAAGAGCTCGGCGTCGACTGCCTCTGGCTGATGCCCATCTATGCCTCGCCGCTAAAGGACGACGGCTACGACATCGCCGACTTCCGCCAGATCCACCCCACCATCGGTAACGTTAACGACTTCGAGGCCCTCACCCGGGCCGCCCACGCCCGAGGCATCCGGATCATCGCCGACCTGGTCATCAATCACACCTCCGACCAGCACCCCTGGTTCCAGGAAGCCCGACGCGACCGCAATTCCCCCAAACGCCAGTATTACGTCTGGAGCGATACCGACCAGGTCTACAAGGGAACCCGGATCATCTTCCGCGACACCGAAACCTCCAACTGGACCTGGGACCCCATCGCCCGACAGTATTACTGGCACCGCTTCTTCAGCCATCAGCCCGACCTGAACTACGACAATCCC
Organism: Planctomycetales bacterium; assembly: GCA_027449865.1. GTDB lineage: Bacteria > Planctomycetota > Planctomycetia > Isosphaerales > Isosphaeraceae > JAKAUH01. The sequence continues at coordinate 67,710 of DAIDKV010000124.1, read as the reverse complement.
GAGGTCCATCGGGAAATGCTCGATATCATGGCCTTCTGGCTCGATCGAGGGATCGACGGCTTCCGCGTCGACGCCGTTCCGTACCTCTACGAGCGTGAGGGAACCAACTGCGAGAACCTCGCCGAGACGCATGGCTTCCTCAAAAAGATGCGCGAGTTCGTCGACGCGAATTACCCCGGCACCCTCCTGCTCGCCGAGGCCAACCAGTGGCCGAGTGACCTCTTGCCCTATTTCGGCAATGGCGACGAATTTCACATGGCGTTCAACTTCCCGTTGATGCCCCGCCTCTTCATGGCGCTTCGACGGGAAGACAACAGGCCGATCCTCGACATCATGGGCCAGATGCCCGAAATCCCGCTTTCGTGCCAGTGGGCCGTCTTCCTCCGCAACCACGACGAGCTGACTCTCGAAATGGTCACCGACGAGGAACGCGACTACATGTACAACGAATACGCCAAGGATCCGAGGATGCGAATCAACCTCGGCATCCGCCGACGGCTGGCTCCGCTGATGGAAAACGGCCGGCACCAGATCGAACTGATGCACAGTCTTCTCTTCACCCTCCCCGGAAGCCCGGTCCTCTATTACGGCGACGAGATCGGGATGGGCGACAATGTTCACCTGGGCGACCGCAACGGCGTTCGAACGCCCATGCAATGGAGCGGCGACCGAAACGCCGGGTTCTCGCGCTCCGATCCCTCAGCGCTTTATCAACCGCTCATTCTCGATCCGGTGTACAACTTCCAGGGTGTGAATGTCGAGGCGCAGCTCCGATCCCCCTCGTCGCTGCTGAACTGGCTTCGCCGGCTGATCCGGGTCCGCCGCGAGCACCGGGTCTTCGGCCGTGGCAGCCTCGAATTCCTGGAGTGCCACAATCGACGAGTCGTCGCCTACATCCGTCGGCATCAGGACGAGATCGCGCTCATCGTCAACAACCTCTCGCGGTTCCCGCAGGCGATCCAGCTCGACCTGGCCGCCTACTCGGGGATGTCTCCGGTGGAGATGTCGGGCCGGGCGCCCTTTCCGACGATCGGCGATCGACCCTACCCCATCACACTGGGACCTTACGGCTATTTCTGGCTCCTGCTGGAACGACCATCGGCCTGAGGAACGGTCAAGCGGCGGCCCGAGGTCGAGGAAACCTCGGATTCCCCGCCGCAAGTCAAATCGGGCCCTCACGATCGAGCGACCAGGTCCTCGATCGCCTCGGGCTCGCGCGGTTCGATGGAATTCGAGGGGTCCATCGCGATCAACCGCTTGAGAGTGGGCGGGACGATCAAGGTGGTCACCATCACCATCAGGGCCGCCGCGCCAAAGAGGCCGGGATCGAAAATGCCCGAATTCAGCCCAATCTGGGCGAAGATCAGCCCGACCTCGCCCCTGGGAATCATCCCGACGCCGACGATCGCCCGGTTTCCCTGGAACCAGAATGGCGCGTAACCCGAGGCGAGCTTGCCCACGATCCCAACCGCGATCAAAACTCCTCCCGTCAGCAGGGCGAACCGGCTCGAGGGGTCCATCGGACTCAGCGCGGAAAGGTCGACCGACGCCCCGACCGAGACAAAAAAGATCGGGACGAGAAAATGCCCGATCCCCGCGATCCCTCGCCCAATCTCGTGCGACTCCGGCAGGCTGGCGACCAGCAGCCCGCCGGCAAAAGCACCAATGATCATCGCCGAGCCGCATCGATCCGCGAGCCAGGCCATCGCGAAGGCAATCACCAGGGCGAACGTCGTCCGCGTCCCGGGCAGATCGATCCGCTCGACCGCCCGGAAGATCGTCGGAATGATCCATCGGCCCACCACCATCGCCGCGACCAGAAATCCGACCGCCCGGACCGAGGCCCCAAGAAGCATCCCCGCCGTGACATCCTGCCCCCGCGCGATGTCCTCAACGATCGTCAACAACAGCAAGCCCAGCACATCATCAAGGATCGCAGCGCCCAGGATGATTTGCCCTTCGATCGATCGCAGGTGCCCCAGGTCGGAAAGCACCCTCGCGGTGATTCCGACGCTGGTTGCCGTGAGCGTGGCCGCCGCCATCACCGGCTGCAATCCCGAGAGCCCGAGCAGACGACAGGCCCCATAACCCAGCGCGAACGGCAGCAAGACCCCCACCAGCGCGACCGTGATCGAGGTCCCGCCGACTCGGACCAGCTCGCCGAGATCCGTCTCCATCCCGATCGCGAAGAGCAGGATCAGCACCCCCAGCTCCGCCAGAACGTGCAGCACCGTCACGTGCGGGTCGATCCAGCCGAACAACGAGGGCCCCGCGAGCACGCCGCCGACCAGTTCGCCCAGTACCGCCGGCTGGCCGATCCGCTGCGCGATCGCTCCACCCAGCCGCGCCACCAGCAGCACGGCCACCATCATTCCCAGGAATTCGGAGAAGATTGAATGTTCCATCATGCATCATGTAGTGACGACCGGTCTTGTCCGGATCAGCCCGACGGGGATATTATTAGACGACTTTCCAGGAGCCGGGGATGAATCCCGCCCGAGTGGCTGGATTTCCGGAGAGGCTCCCGACCCGCCCGGGTGCCGCGGCACGAGAATCCATGAAGCGAAGAGACGATATCCGAAACGTCGCCATTATTGCGCACGTCGACCACGGGAAGACGACGCTGGTCGATTCGATGCTGCGCCAGTGCGGGCACTTCCGCGCCTCGCAGCTCCAGGGGGAGCGGATCCTCGACTCGAATGACCTGGAGCGGGAGCGTGGCATCACCATCCTCGCCAAGAACATCGCGATCCGCTACGGCGAGATCAAGATCAACCTGATCGACACTCCGGGCCACGCCGACTTCGGCGGCGAGGTCGAGCGTACGCTCCAGATGGCGGACGGGGCCCTGGTCCTGGTCGACGCCTTCGAGGGGCCGATGCCGCAGACGAAGTTCGTCCTGCGGAAGGCGTTCGCCTGCAAGATTCGCCCGATCGTGGTCATCAACAAGATCGACCGTCCCGACGCTCGCCCCACCGAGGTTCTCAACGAGATCTTCGACACGTTCGTCGAGCAGGGGGCGAGCGAGGAGCAGCTCGACTTCCCGTACATCTACGCCTCGGGCCGGTCGGGGTTCGCCTCGCACGACCCCGCCGCGACGAGCGGCGACGTCAAGCCGCTGTTCGACATGATCGTGCAGCACGTTCCGGGCCCGGTCGTCGACCCGGACAGCCCGTTCCGGATGGTCTGCACGACCCTGGACTTCAGCGAGTACGTCGGCCGGATCGCGATCGGCCGGATCGCCGCCGGCGTGGTGAAGCGCGGGCAGAAGGCGGTCCTGATCAAGGCCGGCGCCGTGGCGGTCCCGGGCTCGGTCGACAATCTGCTCGAATTCGACAAGCTTGGCCGGGTGGAGATCCCCTCGGCCGAGGCGGGCGATATCGTCGCCGTGGTGGGGCTCGGCAGTGTCGACATCGGCGACACGATCGCCGACCCGGCCAACCCGGTCGCTCTCCCGCGCATCGAGGTCGACGAGCCGACGCTCAGCATGACGTTCCAGGTGAACGACTCTCCGCTGACCGGAGAGGGGCAGTATCTCACCTCTCGGCACCTGAAGGAGCGGCTGGAGCGCGAGCTCGAGTCGAACGTCGCCCTCCGGGTCGAGCCGACCGAGGAGCGCGACTCGTTCCAGGTCTCCGGACGCGGGCTTCTGCACCTCTCGGTCCTCATCGAAACGATGAGGCGCGAGGGGTATGAGCTCGCCGTCGGCAAGCCGGAAGTCATTTTTCGGAGGGTCGACGGGGAGGCCTGCGAGCCCTACGAGTTCCTGGTCGTCGACGTCCCGCACGGGCACATCGGGCCGGTGATCGAGCTGGTCGGCATCCGTCGCGGCGAGATGGCGAAAATGGACGTGAAGGGTGCGTATGCCCACCTGGAGTTCCTGATTCCCGCCCGGGGCCTGATCGGCCTCCGCAACCGGCTGATGAGCGCCACGCAGGGCGAGGCAATCATGCATCACAACTTCCACGATTATCGGCCGGTCCGCGGCGACATCCCGAGGCGTGCGAACGGCGTGATGGTCAGCCTCGTCCGGGGGCAGGTCAACGCCTTCGCCCTCGACAACTTGCAGCAGCGTGGGACGATGTTCGTGAAGCCGGGCGACGACGTCTACGAGGGGATGATCATCGCCGAGAACGCCCGGGCCGACGACATGACCGTCAACCCGTGCAAGGAGAAGAAGCTGACCAACATGCGGGCTTCGGGCTCCGACAAGAACATCCTCCTCAAGCCCCCGCGCGACCTCACCCTGGAGCTGGCGCTGGAGTACATCGAGGAGGATGAGCTGGTCGAGATCACGCCGTCGAAGATCCGGCTCCGCAAGAAGGTCCTCAGCGAGGAGGGCCGGAAGCGGGCCGAGCGCGGCGGGGGCAAGAAGCAACTCGTCTGATTTCGGCGGGATGAGGGGCGGATTGCCGCCCCTCTCGCCTCTCGGCTCACGCACCGCCGGTCCGCGATTTGATGAACGCGAAGCCCTCGCGGCAGAGGCCCATCGGATCGGGGAAGAGGTCGCGCCAGACCCGGGTCGCCGCGGCGAGCGCGGGGAGGGCCCGGCCGAAGGCCTCGATTGTGTAATAGCCGTTGTAGCCCGACTGCTTCAGCGCCCCGAAGTAGTCGTCCCAGTGGATCTGGCCGGTCCCGGGAATGCCGCGGTCGTTCTCGGAGACGTGGACGTGGATCGTCTCGGCGGCGCACGAGGCGATGGCCGCGGCCTGGCTCTTCTCCTCGATGTGGGCGTGGAAGCTGTCGTACATCATCTTGCAATGGGGATGATTGACAGCGCGGACGAACCGGGAAGCCTGGGCGGCGGTCGTTAGAAAGTAGATCTCGAACCGGTTCAGGTACTCGATCGCGATCCGGATTTTGCGAGCCTGGGCCTTCTCGGCGGCCTTCTTCAGCGTCTCGACGCCGTGCTTGAACTCGTCGTCGGTCGGTGCCTCGTTCGAGAAGACGCCGATGGCCGAGTGGACCGGGCCGCAGAGGATCTCACAACCGAACGCCTGGCCGCACTCCATCACGCGGTCGAGATGCGCGACGGCGGCCTCACGGATCTTCGGGTCGGGGGAGATCGGGTTGGTTTCGGCGGTCATCACGGTGACGGCCGTGGCGCCCAGGCCGAGCGACTTCAGCCTCTTGCCGAGCCGCTCGAACGGGGCGAGGTCCGACGTGTCGAAGATCGGAACCTCGACCGCGTCGAAGCCGATCTCCTTGATCTGGTCGAGGATCGCGTCGTGCTGCTCGGTGACGTGCGACGTCCAGAGGAGCAGGTTCATTCCAATTCTGGGCATATCCTTCATCTCCCATGCGTAGGGTGGGCACCGCCCACCGGCGGACGCTGCTCATCGGTGGGCCGATCCCACCCCACGATCCCGGTCGCGAGTCAGACCGGGACAACGGATTCCCACTTGTTGTGCTCGGCCGAGTCGAGGACGGCATCGCAGACGGCCTGCGTGGCGAGGGCGTCCCGGAACGTCGGCGCGGTCGACTCGCCCTTCGCCAGGTTCTCCAGGAAGTCGGCGACCTGGTGCACGAACGTATGCTCGTACCCAATTTGAAGGCCCGGGACCCACCAGTGCTTCATGTACGGCATGTCGCCGTCGGTCACGTGGATCGAGTGCCAGCCGCGGATGATCGAGTCGTCGCCGTGGTCGAAGTATTCGAGCCGGTGCAGGTCGTGCAGGTCCCACTTCAACGAGGCCTTTTCGCCGTTGACCTCGAAGGTGTAGAGCGCCTTGTGGCCCCGGGCGTATCGGGTCGATTCGAACAGGCCGAGTGAGCCGTTGTCGAACCGGCAGAGGAAGGCGCAGGCGTCGTCGATCCCGACGGGCTCGACCTTGCCCGTGAGGTTGTGCTTGCGCTCCTTCACGAAGGTCTCGGTCATCGCGGAGACGGAGTTGATCGAGCCGTTGAGCCAGAGCGCGGTGTCGATGCAATGGGCGAGCAAATCGCCGGTAACGCCCGAGCCGGCCGCGGCGGCGTCGAGCCGCCAGAGCCCCGCGCCGCCCTGCGGGAGGTCGGCCGAGATCGTCCAGTCCTGGAGGAAATTCGCCCGGTAGTGGAAGATCCGGCCGAGTCGTCCGGCGTCGATGAGTTGCTTGGCGAGGGTGACGGCCGGGACGCGTCGGTAGTTGTACCAGACGGTGTTCGGCACGCCGGCCTTCTCGACGGCGTCGACCATCTTCTGCCCCTCGACGAGGTTCATCGAGAGGGGCTTCTCGCAGAGGATCATCTTGCCGGCGTCGGCCGCGGCGAGGGCGATCTCGGCGTGGGTGTTGTTGGGCGTGCAGATATCGATCGCGTCGATATCCTTGCGCTCGACCAGCTTTCGCCAGTCGGTCTCGACCGACTCGTATCCCCAGTTCTCGGCAAAGGCGCTGGCCTGGTCGGCGTTCCGGCCGCAGACCGCCTTCAAGACCGGGCGATAGGCGACGTCGAAGAAGTCGTTGACCCGCTTGTAGGCGTTCGAGTGGGTCCGGCCCATGAAGCCGTAGCCGACCAGTCCGATGTTGAGGGGTTTCTTGGCGCTCATCTCAGCTCCAGGGAGTTACTCGGTCCAGCCGTGGGCGTCCCGAACCGCGATCATCGCGGCGAGGATATCGTTCCAGGTTTGGGGCTTGCTCATCACGTCGTTGGGGAACATGCAACCGTCCCAGCAAATGTGCCGGACGGCCTTCGTCAGCCGGCCCTGCTCGTCGCGGAGCCAGAACCCGGCGTGGTGAGGGATGTTCAGCTTGCCCTTCGGGTCGGTCGCCAGGCAGTGGCGGCCGGTGTGGTCGTGCGTCCCCGAGCCGAAGACCGTCGCGTCGTTCTGCGCGACGTGAAAGTCGATCGTCCAGGGGCGGAGGGCCGCGGTCAGCTTCTCCAGCGCCGAGTCGAGGGTGGCCTGGTCGTTCCAGTCGAAGTCGGACGGGAGGATGCGATCCTCGGGTGCGTTTTCGCCGAGCGTGTAAAGCAGCGTGTGGGCCATGTCGGCCTGGAAGCCGACCGTTTCCGGCTCGCCGACCCGTTCGAGCAGGTCGACCATCGCTCGCCACGAGTGCATCCCGCCCCAGCAGATCTCGCCCTCAGCGGCGAGCCGCTCGCCGTGGTCGCGGGCGATCTTCGCGGCCTGCTTGATCGTCTCGGCAATTTTGACCTGGTTGCCCTGCGGATCCTTGGCCCAGTCGGCCGGCGAGCAGGCGGTGTCGATCCGGACCACGCCATACGGCCGGACACCGAACTCCCGGAGCTTGCTCGCGATTCGGCAGGCCTTCTGGATTGCGTTCAGGTAGTTGGCCCGTTGCGTCTCATCGCCCATCGCCGAGGCGTCGAACCAGACCGGCGCCACGACCGACCCAACCACGAATCCCTTGCCGGCGATCCTGTCGGAAATCGCCTTGAGGTCATTGTCGGAAATGTCGATGTTGACGTGAGGGTCGTAGAGAAAGAGGTCCACGCCCTCGAATTTGATCCCGTCGACCTCGGCGGCGGCGGTGAGGTCGAGCATGGTCTCGAGGTCGATGGTCGGCTCTGCGCCGGGGCTCCCCTTGCCGACCAGGCCGGGCCACATCGCGTTGTGCAGCTTGGGGAACGTGTTGGGATGGCTCTTGCTCATCGTGGCTACCTGGGGTTCGGGGAGATTTCGCGCGGTCAGTCGTTCCCTTGAGGGCAAGGAGAGTTTGCGTATGACCGGCGCAGAGGGTGTCGGAAAGAACTTCGCGAGGCCGTCGTCAATGACCGGGCGAAATTGTCTCCGGTGTCGGAGGGGGCCTGACTCATGAGCCGCCTTTCGGCTTCCTGGAAACGATCACCTTGCGGATCCATCGATCGAGCTGTTTTTCCCAGTCCGAGGAGCCCAACTCATCGGCCAGGCGAAGTTGCTCGATCACCTGGGTCGGGGCCAGCATCGGAAACGCCAGGCTCCGGTCATGCCGGGCATAGGAACCGTTGCGCCTCCGAATCCAGAACGAGCAGGTCTCCTTGGCCGGGTCCACACGCCAGACTTCGGGGACTTTCAGCCGACCCCAGACGATGACCGCATCGTCGGCCGAATGACTGACCTCGATCTCGATCACCAGATCGGGAGGCGGCTGTGTATCGAGATCGATATCCTTCGACCCCTTCATGATTTCCGCGTTCTGGCCGAAATAGAAGGTCTCGTCGCCTTCGACCCCACCACGCTTCTTCTTCCTCCGATAGGTCGCGGAACCGGCGTCTTCCCATTTCATCTTGAGTCCGCGTGCCATCGCGACGACGAAGGTGTGCAGACGCCGGGATGACCAGCCGTGCTTTCGCGACTCGGTCACGAGCGTCAATCTCCCGTCGCAATAGACCATGTGAACGCCGGGACGCTCAACGACCGCGTCATTGATCGCGACGTACTCCTCCCACGAGAGGTCCGGGATGACGATCCGCTGGTCGCCGAGCGCATCGACAAGCAAGGGAGGGGTCGCCGCCTCGGGCGCGGCGACCTCCCGAACTTCACGATGGCGCTTCGAGGTCGAGGACGTCGGCCTGGACGTCGAGGTCGCGGGCATCAGATCAACCCTTCGGGGCCTTCCGGTGGTCGCCCACCTGCGGCAGGTCGGGATGAGCATCCGGGCCGAAGTAGCGGAGGCTCACGAACGGCTCGCTGCCTGTGTTGTGGAACGTGACGCCCTCGCCGGCCCGCTTCGCCGTGACGAAGACCTCGTCCTGCGTGACCTCGCCGAACCGGATGAAGTTCGGGCTATCGACCGACAGCTTCCCGATCGTCCCGCTCCCCTGAACGACGATCAGGCCGTAGGCGCCCGGGTCCTTCAGCGTCGCCGAGCGGCCCGGCTGGATCGTCAGCTCGCAGGCGCTGAAGAGCTGCTTGCCGTCGACCCGACCGTAGACGACCCACTTGTCGACATAACCCTCGGAGGCCCCGCCGCGGCGGACGATCGGCTCCAGGTAGTTGTGGGCCTTGAACTCGGGATCGACGTTCTTCTCCCAGTCGAGCTGTTCGACCAGGTAGTCGAGGTCGTGGTGGTACTGCTCGGGGACGTCCTTGACCAGAAGCTCCCAGGGAACGCGGCGGCCCTCGACCATCGACTGGTACATTCCAAACACGTCGGAGCCCCACTGCGGCTCGTAGGTCACCAGCGAGCCGGGGGCGTGGAGGACGTCGGGCGGGACCAGCCAGCCGGTCCCGGGCTTGAGACGATACGCCTTCGAGAGGTCCAGAATCCCGTTATCGCCCTGATTCCAGCGCTCGAGGCAGCCCCTCAACTCGTCCTTCGACGTCCCCGGTTCGAGGCCGAAGAAGGTGTACGGGAAGTTATTGCCGGTCCAGTTGAGCTGGGGCGGGAAATAATAGCTCTCGGGCTTCCCCTCGAGGCCGAGCTTTTGAGCCTGCTCCTGGCTCTGGTGCATGTGGTGGGGGATCGGGCCGAGGTTGTCGAAGAACTTGCTATAGACTGGCCACCGCTTGTACGTATCCCAGAGCTTCTGGCCGATCATCTCGGTGCCGTGGGCGGCGATCGCATCGGCGAGCGTGAATCGGCCGCCATCGTGGACGACGTAGCTGAGTCCCTCGTCCGGCGGCGCGCCCTCGTTGGCGGCGGGCGTCGTGGAGGCGAACCACCGCTCGTCGATGCCGCCCCGGTGGGTGCCGAGCGCGTAAAGGTCCTCGCGTGAGAGCTTCAGCCGGCCGCCCGGCATCAGGAACGATCGGGGCACCCAGGTGGGCGCCAGTCTCAGGATACCCTCGCCGCCATCCAGCGCCGCGCGAGCCTGCGCGGCCGTGTTCTTCTCGGCCATCCTCGATTACCTTTCGATCTGGGACGTCCCTTGGTCGCACGACGAACCGGGCCGATCTCGGCCCTCATTTTGCACGCCAGCCGACGCTCGCGAAAGACCCCGTCGCCCCCGCTCGCCCGATTCCTGCCATCAGGGCGCGTCTCGGAAGAACTCGATCACGGATTGCAGGATCTGATCGAGGGTCCGCGTCGGGCGATAGCCGATCAGGCCGCCGACCTTCGCGAGGTCGGGCACCCGACGCGGCATGTCCTCGAAGCCCTCACCATAGGCCAGCTCGTACGGGATCGTGACGATCTCCGAGTCCGATGCAGCCATCGCCTTCACCCGCTCGGCGAGCCCTCGGATCGTGACCTCCTCGTCGGAGCCGATGTTGAAGACCTCGCCGACGGCCCTCGGATGGTCCATCAGCCCGATGATCGCGCCGACGACGTCGGCCACGTGGCAGAAGCATCGCGATTGCTGACCGTCGCCGTGAATCGTGATCGGGCGGCCCGTGAGCGCCTGCTTCACAAACGTCGGCACGACCATCCCGTATTGCCCAGTCTGACGAGGACCAACCGTGTTGAAGAGCCGGACAATCACCGTTGGAAGCTTCCGCTCGCGCCAGTACGCGAGCGCCAGAAACTCATCGATCGCCTTTGAACAGGCGTAACTCCATCGCCCCTTCGAGGTTGGCCCCAGAACCAGGTTGCCGTCCTCGCGAAACGGAACCTGCTCGCTCAGACCATAGACCTCCGACGTCGACGCAATCAGCACCTTTTTCTTCTTCTTGTTCGCCTGCGCCAGCACGACCTCGGTGCCGTGGACGTTGGTCTCGATCGTCCGAACCGGACTCTCCACGATCAAACGGACGCCCACCGCCGCCGCCAGGTGAACAACCGCGTCACAGGAATCGACCAGCTCGGCGACCGTCGGCGCATGGTGGACGCTCTCAATCGTGTAATGGAACCGGGGATTCGGCTTCAGGTGGCGGATATTGTCGATGCTGCCGGTCGACAGATCATCCAGGATGAAAACTTCATCGCCGCGGTCCAGGTAGGCCTCCGCGAGGTGCGAGCCGATGAACCCCGCGCCGCCGGTGATCAGCACTCGCATACGTCGAACACCCTTCCCGTCGAATCAACCAGAGAAATTCAGTCGGACAACTAAGGATTTCACCACAGAGACACAGAGACACAGAGAAATCTAGACGAAAAACTCAGGTATCCACCTCAGAGATACAGAGAATTCAGAATTCACCACAGAGACACAGAGACACAGAGACACAGAGACACAGAGACACAGAGACACAGAGAAATCCAGACGGAAAATTCAGGATCCAACTCAGAGTCGCAAAGAAATCGCGTTTGGGGAGAATCAAAATGATCGCTCGGTTTTTTCAAAATAATGGTTCCTTGTCTTACCTCTGTGTCTCTGTGGTTAATTTTCTTTCCTGATTTCTCTAGGGTATATCGAACCGCCCCACGGAATGGGCGTGCCGGAATTCACGGCGAACGGTCGTCCGAGGGCGTCGGTCAGCATCCGCGAGGGATCGACGCCGAGGGCTCCCAGGACGTTCGCGGCAAGGTCCGCGGGCGAGTACGACGGTGACGTCGGGAAAGCCGCGAGGCGGTCGCTGGCGCCGAGGATTTGACCCCGTCCCACGCCCGCGCCGAAGGCGAGCAGGCTGAAGACGCCCGGCCAGTGGTCGCGGCCGTCGGGTTTCGCTCCGGCTCCTCCCTTGATCGGCTGGCCGACGCGAGGAGTCCGGCCGAATTCCCCCGTGACGATGACGAGGACCTCGTCCCAGAGTCCCCTACGTTCCAGGTCGTCGATCATCGCGGAAACGGCCCGATCGAAGGGCGGCAGGAGGATGTTGCGGAGCCGGCCGAAGTTGTTTTCGTGCGTGTCCCAGACGTTCGACTCGCCGAGGTTCACCTGCACCAGCGGAACGCCCGCCTCGACCAGACGGAGGCCGAGCAGCAGTCCCTGGCCCATCGGCGTCCGGCCGTACTGATCGCGGATGCGCGGATCCTCGCGCGAAAGGTCGAACGCCCGGCGGCAACGCCCCGAGGCCAGCACGTCCATCGCCCGGGCCCGGAACTCGTCGAGCTGCCGGCCGCTACGCGATCGGTCCAGCTCCTGGCGCTGGGCGTCGACCAGGTCGAGCCAGGCCGACCGATCCTGAGTGCGAGAGCCGGCCAGGTCGGCAGGCAGGTCGAGCACGGAAGCGGCGAACTCGGAGTCGGAGGGGTCGCCGACCAGGTGCCACGGGTCGAACCGTGATCCCAGAAATCCGGCGTTCTGACCCGGGAATGTGGCGCCCTCGAAGGTGAGCTTCGTCGGCAGGATGACCGACGCCGGAATCCCCTTCGAGGCGGGCCGCGAGGCCGCGACCAGCGCTCCGAGGTGCGGTCGATCGTTCCGCGTGGCCGCCACGCCGGTGCCCGAGGGGGGTTCGGTCACGCCGCCGAGTAGACGATGCACGGCCAGCTCGTGGACCGGGCTGGTTGTCATCATGGACCGGACAACCGTCACCCGATCGAGGCACCGCGCCAGCTCGGGCAGATACTCGCCGACCCGAACGCCCGGGATCGCCGTCGGGATGGTCTCAAACTCGCCCCGGACCTCCCGGGGAGCGCCCGGCTTGGGGTCGAACGTCTCCAGGTGGCTCGGTCCGCCTGGGCAGAACGCCAGAATCACCCCTCGGACAGGCTTTGTCTTACCGGGCAGAGTCGCGGCCGCCGTCTGCCACCGGAGGATGTCCGACATCCCGACGCCAAGCCACGGCAACGCACCCGCGCGGAGCCACCCTCGCCGGGAGATCCGGCGCGGGGCGATCGGCCTGTCGGCTGGGTCGAGCATCGTGCCTCGCGAGGAGTCGCGTCCCCCGGAATGGTCGGATTCCGCTCTCGCCCTTCGCGTCCGGGTCATTAAGCTAATGCTATCAGACTCTTCCCGCTTTTCAATCAAACGCCCCCGGGCGTCGGAGGCGATCATGCTGGCTGGGCCGCTGGTCTTTGTGGATATCGACACCCAGCGCGATTTTTTGGAGGAGTCGGGCGCTCTGTACGTCCCCGGCGCCCGGGAGATCGTCGCGAACCTTTCACGCCTGACCCGCCTCGCCGTCGAGCAAGCGATCCCGATCGTGGCGACCGCCTGTTGCCACACTCCCGACGACGCCGAACTCTCGCGGTTCCCACCGCACTGCATGGCTGGGACCGAGGGCCAGCGTCGGGCCGAGGCGACCGAATGCTCCGATTCCATCGTCCTTGGCCCCGACGAACGCATCGAAGGTCCCCTGCCCCGGCACCTGACACTCCAGAAGCGTGCCTTCGACGTCTTCAGCCGCCCCGACGCCAGCGAGCTGGTTGCTCGTTACAATGAAGAGAAGCCCCTTTTCGTCGTCTTTGGCGTCGCCACCGATTATTGTGTGAAGGCAGCCGTGGAGGGACTTCTCGCCCGGGGATGCCGGGTGGCCTTGGTCGTGGACGCCGTCCGGGCGATCGACCCGGCGGCCGAGGCCGCTCTCCTCGACGACTGGGCCCGCCGGGGCATCTTGCTGGTGATGACCGAGATCGTTTGCAAGGCCGGAGAGGTTTCCTCGTGAAGCACGACAGGTATCGGAGCAAGTACCGCGTCCCGAAGGCCACACAGCGGCTCCGCGGTCAGATCGCGCTCGAGGCGGCCCGGCGGATCTTCCCCTCGATCGCCCCGCCTGACGACGCGCCCGCCGAGAACTGGCTCGACGCCGCCGGCCCAAACGAACTGTATCTCGCCAAGCGGAAGGCGGCGGCCGTGCTCGGACACCGGGTCCGGCCCGGCGACCTTCCCTCGGACGAAGAGATCCGAGAGCACCTCGTCGCCCTCTGGCGCGGCTCAACCACCGGCGCTGAGGAAGTCGACGAGGATCAGGATGAAGACGAGGACGAGCCCAGGGCGGCCGCCTCGATCGCCGAGCATCTCGACCGATTCGCGAGCTTCCGGATGCGGCTCCTCCCGCTGGAATCGGTCAAGCAGAACCCCAAATACCACCCCGAGGGTGACGCACTCTATCACAGTCTTCAAGTTTTCGAACTGGCCCGCGACGCTCGCCCCTACGACGAGGAATTCCTGCTGGCGGCGCTGTTGCACGACGTCGGCAAGGCGATCGACCCGCAGGACCACGTTCGATCGGGCATCGAATCACTCCGGGGCTCGGTCACCGAGCGGACGCTCTGGCTGATCGAGCACCACATGGATTTGCTCGCCCTCCGCGACGGCCGACTGAACCAGCGAGTCCGCCGCGAGATCGAGGCGTCCGAGCTGTTCGACGACCTGAAGCTCCTCCGCGAGCTGGACGACGCCGGACGCGTCCCGGGCCAGGTGGTCGAGACGCTGGACGAGGTCCTCGACTACATCCGCGGCCTTGAATCCGAAAGCTACCTGGATACGGAATAAACCAGAGAGTCACAGCGCGGCCGACCCGTATCCCATCAGAACGGATTCGCCGCGGAGTCACAGCGCGGCCGACCCGTATCCCATCAGAACGGATTCACCACAGAGTCGCAGAGGGCACTGAGAGCACAGAGAAGAAGAAATTTCGAGTGCATTTCGTGAAAAATGGTTGGGTAATTTGCAGTGATGTGATTGTGCGCGGCGTACAAGATTCTCAAAGTTAGTTGTACAGAGACACAGAGTTCCAATCAGGAATTTCAACCCAAAGGATCGTCTTCTTCCGGGGTATTCCCTCTGTGTCTCTGTGTCTCTGTGGTTTAAATCCGATGGGGAAGATTATTCCAGCGAACGCCCCAACGTCAGCCGAGAGGGGACACCGTCCGGATAGTCCTTGCGGATCTCGTCGCGGATTTCCTCCAGACGAGTCTCAGGCAGCGGATGGGTCGCGAGGAACTCGGGCGGGCTCTTGTCGCCGCTGGCCTGCTTGAGGATCTTCATCACTTCGAGCATGGCGCGGGGATCGTAGCCAGCCTCGGCCATGTACTTGAGGCCATAGTGGTCGGCTTCCGACTCGTCGGCCCGGCTGTAGTGGAGCTGGGTCATCTGGTTGACCATCGCCGCGACCATTTGCGCGTTGCGACCCCGTCCCCGGTCGTCGTCGGCCCCGACACCAACGGCCACCGTGAGGATCTGGCCGAGCTGTCCCTTCGCCATCTGCTGGGCGGAGTGTCGGGCGATCACGTGGCCGATCTCGTGCCCGAGCACACCGGCAAGCTGTGCCTCGTTTTGAAGGCGGTTCATCAACCCCTCGGTGATGAACACCTGCCCGCCCGGCAGGGCGAAGGCGTTCACCGTTTTTGGGTCGCGGAGCAAATGGAAGTGGAAGTTCTCGACGTAGGGGCTCTTCCGGGCGTCGCTGTTCTGGACGATCCGACGGCCGACCTCATCCACCAGGGCCGCCTCGGGGTTTTCGCTAGGGCTCACGTCGCCGCCCATCTGCTGGGCCATCTTCGGAGCGGCCTGCAAGCCGAGGGCCATCTCCTGATCCACGCTCATGGCCACGTGCTGCTTCTCGCCGGTCACGGGGTTGATCTGGGTCTGGCTCATGTAGCTGATGAACCCGACCAGCGCAATGATCGCCGCGATGACCAGTCGGCCGATCGGCAGCCGACGCTGCCCCTGATACTCGGAATCGCCATAAGACATCGGTGGATCGCTCCCGCGGCTCGTTGCAGACTGGGATCGGTCGGGTTCAACGCCCAGCATCGATCGTAGGCAATCGCGATGCCGACGACGAGAGCGATCCGCCCGATTTCGGGCCCTCCTTCATTCGCGGTCCGACCGCCGATGATCCTCAGTCGAAAGAGATCACCTCGTTCCCCGCGAAGGTGAACAACGCGCGGAGGGTCTTCGCCGGGGTTCGGGCCCTGAGGAAGCGGACGGAGCAGTCGGCCATTGCGGCGCAGGTGCCGGGGTCTCGACCTCCTGGGTGGGCGTGGAAGAGATCGGCCACCCCTTCGGGCGGGACGTCCCAGTCGTCGGGCTTCGTCCAGGTGACGGCGTGCGCCTCTCCGGCGTCGAGGAAGAAGATCGTGTTCGAGGTCCCGTCGGTGATCTCCTTGATGGAAACACTCTGGGCGCCCCGGAAGATGGTGCCGGGCGATCGTGGGGCAACGTAGCGGGTTTTCCCCTCGCGGGCGTCGGCCGACGACTCCAGCGGACACCGATACACCGCCGGCATCCGCCCGATCAGGGCCCGGTTGTGCGGGCTGTCCCACGGCTCGTCGAGGTGGAACTCGCGGTAGAGTTCCTGCTGCTGGTCGAGATAGGGCAGGATCAGGACCCGCCAGCTTAAAAGTGGCTTGCCGGCTCGGTCGGTGGAATACGCCGGCGGGAAGAGGTACTTCCGGCCGGTCGCGGAGGCGTAATTGTGGATCGCGAGGGCGATCTGCTTCTCATTCATTGTGCAATCCGACTGGGCGATCGCATCGACCACCGGGCGCGTCGCGGCGTCGATCAGCCCGGCGGCGACCTCGGCATCAGCCTGGATCTGAAGGCGATCGCCTTGCACGGACGTCTCTAAAAGCCCAAGCAACCGGGGCATCTCGCGGTCGATGGGAGCCTTCGCCAGGAAGCCGGCCAGAGCGGGGCCTCGGGCGGCGAGCTTCTTCGCCGCGTCGGGATCGGATGCCGCGACGACGACCCTCCACGGGGCCTTCCCGCCCGCCAGTTCGATCGAGATCCAGCGGACGCCGCGGGTCCACTCGGTGATCGGCCCGCCGCCCAGCTCGCGAGGGAAGTTCGGGACGAGTTCCTCCAGCACGCGACGGACCTCGGGCGTCGCCGAGATCGCCACGCGGACGCCCGCCTCCTCGCCATCGAGGGCCTGCATCAGGTCAGGACGAGCCGCGGGCTTCAAGGCTCGAACGCGATCGAGCGAGTCGTTGGAGCCCGCGACGACCGCACCCCGGATGACGGCATACGAGGGCCAGGCGATCGGCGAGGCGCCGCCTTCCTTGCCACAAAGGAGCCGGCCGACACGATCGTGGTCGCGATCGGCCACGCCCGGGACGACGACCACAGGCGGGCCATTGAGGTCGGCGATGAGGACAAGCTCGCGAACGCCGGCCGCCTGGAGCCGACGCGACCAGTCCGGGAGGGACCCTATCCTGTCGCCCACGAGGCGGAAGGGAAGACTTTCGGTCAGCGGCGCGGGAAGAGTTTCGGTTGAGATCCGGGTCAGGTCAACCCGGACCACAATGAGCGTCTCGGGGCCGACGAATGAAGCGATGGAAGGCATTGGGACCCGTCCAGTCGCACCGAGGATGACGAGGGCAACGATTTTCCACATGATTGGGCTCCGCGGGGATTTCGACAGGGCATCGATTCGACCGCGGTGTAGGGTGGGCACCGCCCGCCGGGGATATGCTGCCGCCGAGGGGCGGTGGGCGCGACGGGCGGTCCGGGATCGCTCCCGATCGTCCATTTCCCTCGGTGGGCGGTGCCCACCCTACAGCGCGGCCGGACTCAGTGGGCCAGCTTCAACTCATAGCGAAGGGAAAACCCGAAGTTGGCCGGATATCCGGCGGGTTCGGGGGCCGAGAGGATCGCGCGGTCGCCTTCGAGTCGGTAGGCGAACGGATGGCCGTTCATCGGGTCGATCGGCGCGGGGGTTTCGGTGATCTCGTCGAGCCGGGCCGGGAATCGGCCGTGCTTCGCGGCGAAGATCCGGATGGCCTCGATGCAGGCGATCGCGTCGAGCTGACGCTCGCATCGGAGCGTGGCTTGCAGGGCCGGGAGGATCTGCGAGGTCAGCGAACAGAGGAACTTCAAAAGCGGCTGACCCTCGAACCGGATGGGTTTGTCCTCAGACCTTATCAGGCCCTGAAGAGCGATCTGATACGGGGCCCAGGTCCATCGGTAGCGATCGTCTCGGTAGACCTGGTATCCAAGATAGGCGTCGAGGAAGGCGACCTGGATCGTCGGCATGGCCTCGACCTGGTCCACGGACCGACCCCGGGCAATCAGCGAGCGCCTGGCCTCGGGGTACGATCGAGCGACCAGCGCCGCGATCCCGAGGCGGTTGAGCCATCGGCCGGTCTCCTCGTCGCCCCAGCCCATCCGGGCGGGCGGGCTCCACTCCGAAAGGCGGTAGAAGTGCGTTTCGAGGTCCTCGGCGAAGGCGCGGGCCTTCGCGACGCTCCAGGGCAATCCATCCAGTTCGCGAAGCTGGGGGATCTCGCGCTCCAGGTACAGCCGCTCGCCCTCCATCGGGCCGGATGGGTCAATGAACGGACGCGGGCGAGACATCAGCGCCCAGTAAAGTGAGGGTGTCCCGGGCGCCTCGATCACGTCGAGCAGGGCGCGGTTCAGGTGGATCGACGAGAAGACACCGATCAGCATCGGCACGGCGAACCGCGCCCGGCAGGCGTGGCGACTCATTGCCTCGCCCGTTTGGAGCCAGCGGAGGGCGTCCATCGGGTGGCCCTCGATCACGTCGAGGCGGGCCCGAAGCCCGACCAGCCGAATGAACGATCGCATCGCCTGGAGGTCGGGGATGACCAGGCTGAAGCCCTCGGGACGGTCGTCGAGGCCCCAGTCGCAGTCTCGGCATCGGGCGCCCAGTTCGGCCTCGTGAAGGGCGTTTCGGTTTCGGTCGAGCCAGGCCCGGGCGCGGTCGATCGGGATTTCTTTCAAGGGTCCCAGGAGCCAGTCGGCGACCAGGCCCTCGTCGGACTTGCCCGGCTCGATCCCGCGGCGGGCCTCGTCCATCAGCTCGATCCCTCGGTGGTAGAAGAGCGCGGCATTGCCGGGCTTGAGGGAGTCGTCGTCCGGGATCAGCCGGTATTTCAGCGAGGGCTCGGGCCCTTCCGCGGGATGGATCACGACCTCGACCGGAGGCGGAGCCTCGGCCGATTCAACACGTGGAACGATCGCGAGAATGAGCAAAAGCGGAAGCCATCGGATCATGATCGCCCTCCCGGGTTGAGAAGTTTCGCAAAGCCCGCACGACGCAGCTCGCCGACGGAGGCCGTCGGGGGTTCCTGTCGAGGACGTTCGACATATGAATTTGCACGTGTAGATACGAAGTCGTCCCCGTGGGTCATCCCTCGGCGATAGTCGCCGACCGTGGTCCACCGCACCGCAAGCAAGTCGTCGATCGATTCGGCTCTGGAGGGATGGGTTTCGACGGGTGCCGTCTCGGCGGGACGAATCGGCGGAGGTGCCGGCTCGGACGGCTGGCGGACCACGACCAACCGCTCGATGACACGGGGTGCGGGACGTCGGGCCAGCATCGCCGATTCCCCGAGCACCAGGGCAGCCAGTCCGGCGGCGATCGAGGGCCAGAGCCAGGGTCGGCGAAGTGCCGCCGGTTGCCAGCAGGCGCCAGCCTCGAACATCAGGCGGTCGCGGTGGATCCGGCTCGGCGACGGAGCGAGCGCCCGAAGCGCGGCCTCGATTTCGGTCAACTCGGGTCCTTCTCGCGGTTCGCTGGACATGAGGCCCCCAGGCGTTCTCTCAGGGTGGACAGGCCGGCGGCATACAGCCGGTGGGCCTTGCTGGACGAGATCCCCATCAGCTTGCCGACCTGCTCGAAGGTCAGCCCGCCCCAGAGGTGGGCGACGATCGTTTCGCGGGGCCCGGGATCGAGCCGTCGCAATTCGGCCTCGGCGTCGGCCGGGTCGAGCGGCGAACTGGTCTCGGACTGGAACCAACCGCGGGCCTCGGCGGCGTCGGACTCGTGGCGACGTCGGCGGCCCTCGGCGATCCCGGTGTTGATCGCGGCGTTCCTCACCGCCCGGAAGAGCCAGGCGGCTGGGTTGTCGGGTGGCCTTGCCTGCTGGGCAAGCTTCAGGAAGGCTTCCTGAACGACGTCCTCGGCCGAGCCGCACCACTGCCGGGCATATAGCTCCAGCGCCGATGCGTGCTGGTCGATCAATCGGCCGAGTTGGTCCGGGTCCATGCCTGCAACGCCTCGCCGGTCGAAGCTGTTCGCCGCCGCCTCCACCATCATGACAGCGGCCAGGGCGTTTCCTCCCAGAGATTCATTGACCTTGCGAGCGACCCGGTGTCGGCTAGAATGGTCGGCGGATCGTTCGTTTCGGCGTTCGAGGCAAGGGGTAACGGCGTGCGAGTCGGCTATTTCGACTGCTTCAGCGGGATTGCGGGCGACATGACCATGGCGGCGCTGGTCGACGCCGGGGTCGATCCGCGCGCGATTCAGGACGCCGTATCGAGCCTCGGATTGCCCTGCGAGCTGAGCTTCGAGACGGTCCGCCGAGGCGGGTTCCGGGCGACGTATTCCCGGGTCGTCACGCCCGAGGAGCACGCCCACCGACACTGGCACCACATCGAGGCGATCATCGAGAAGGGCGCCCTGACGGATCGTCAGAAGGAGCTAGCCCGGAAGGTCTTCCTCAAGCTGGGCGAGGCCGAGGCGCGGGTCCACGGCGTGGACCTCTCGAAGATTCATTTCCACGAGGTCGGCGCGGTCGATTCGATCGTGGACATTGTCGGCTCGTGCGTCGGGCTTGATCTGCTGGGCGTCGATCGGTTCGAGGCGAGCCCGGTCCCGCCGGGTAAGGGGTGGATCAAGGCGGCCCACGGTCGGATGCCGCTCCCCGCGCCCGCGACGGCCGAGATTCTTCGGGGCGTCCCGCTGGCCGAGTCGATGGTCCAGGGCGAGATGACCACGCCCACGGGTGCCGCGATCCTGGCGACGGTCGTGGAGCGGTTCGCCCCGTTCCCCGCGATGACGATTGAGTCGATCGGCCTGGGTGCCGGGACACGCGAGGTCGAGGGGCAGGCGAATATCGTTCGGCTCTTCGTCGGGACGGTCGATCTGCCGCCGTCGAGCGATCGCGTCTGGGTGCTGGAGACGAACCTGGATGACCTGCCTGGCGAGGTGGTCGGCTACACGATGACCCGGCTGATGGAAGCGGGCGCGCTCGACGCGTTCGTTACCCCGATCCAGATGAAGAAGAACCGGCCGGGCGTGATGCTCTCGGCCCTCTGCGACGAGACCCGCATCCCCGCGCTGGAGGAAATCCTCTTCCGCGAGACGACGACACTGGGCATCCGTCGGTATCCCGTCAGCCGGCACAAGCTGAAGCGGCAGGCGGTGGAGGTCGAGACGCCGTTCGGCAAGGTGCGCGGGAAGCTCGGTTGGCTGGGCGATCGACCGCCGACGTTCAGCCCCGAGTACGACGATTGCGCCCGGCTCGCGGCCGAGCGTGGCGTCCCGCTTCGGGAGGTCTACGACGCGGCCCACGCAGGATACGCGGCCAGGGCGAAGGAACCGCGGGACGCGGTTGGGCCGGCGCCCCATTGAATCGGGACGATCGAACCAGGGAGGGACGTTTCGCGATGACCCAGGAAACTTGGCTGGTCGTCACCGTGGGGGCAGGCTTCCTGCTGATGGGGATCGCGGCCTCGCCACTGGCCTGGGTGGCGCTGCTCCACCGGCGCAACCGTGCGGAGAGCGAGGCGGAACGAGTCGCGGAGGACCTCGCCGAGCAGTTGCGGGCGCTTCAGTCGCGGATCGACCGCTGCGAGAAGACGCTCCGCGGCTGGCACGAGGCGGAAATGGCGGGAGGCTCGCCGAGGCCGATGGGGCCGATCGTCTGGCGGAAGTCGGGCAAGGGTGAGACCGTCACTCGCGAGGACCCGGCCGAGCCCCGGCTGATCGCGGTTCCGAAGCTTCCGGCGTCGGCCGACCGCGCGGCGATGCAGGGCGGGATGAGCCATCGATACGCGGCGATCTGGGAACTGGCCGAGTCGGGCGCCTCGGCCGACGCGATCGCCCGCGCCACCGGGCAGCCGGTCGGCCAGATCGAGCTGATCCTTGGCCTCCGTCGCCAGATGGACAACGGGACCAGCCGGACGAGCATTCCCCATGCCTCCCACGAGTGAGGAATCGGCCGGCGAACTGGCCCGCACGCGGAGCGCCGTCCTCAACGTGATGGTCGGGATCGCGGCGATGATCGGTGTCAGCGGATGGTTGATCCGCCTCCGGGCGCAGGAGCCGGCTTTTCGGCCGATCCCCGGGCTGCACGACGCCCTCTTGCTGGGACTGTTCGGCACGTCGGTGGCGAGTTACCTGATCCGTCGCCGATGGACCCGGTGGGCGACCTCGCTTTCGCCGGTGGGTCGACCGCCCGACTTCCTCCGATCGCATGTCGCCGCGGCGGCCGTGGGCGCGCTCGGAGTTCCGCTCGGGCTGGCCCACGGATGGTTTGTCGATCCGAGCTTCGAAGGCGTCGCCCCGTTCTGGGTCGTTCCGATGGCGATGGGCCTGCTCGCGATCCCTCGAAAATGGGAGCGAGGCCCGCGGCGTTCCCGGTAAATCCTCGCCCCCATTTCCTCGAACCGAGGCCCACGCGATGACCGGGACCGAAACGAACCTGCTCTGGATCTACGTGGCGATCATCGCGGTCTGGCCGATCCGGTTCGTCGTTCTGAAGGTCATCCTCGGCCGCCAGTCGTTTCTCGACGCGCGATCGCCTCGGTACTCCGCGCCCGACGCGCCGAGCGTCACCGCGATCCTGCCGGCGAAGGACGAGGAGACCTACATCTCCGGATGCATCGCCTCGATCCGCGCCCAGACCTATCCGAACCTGCGAATCCTGGTCGTCGACGACCGAAGCAAGGACCGGACCGGCGCCATCGCTCGCGAGCACGCGGAGGCGGATTCTCGCGTTCGGGTGCTGACAATTCAGGAGCTACCACCAGGCTGGACCGGCAAGACCCACGCCTTGCACCGGGCGGTCGCCGAGGCGAACAGCGACTGGCTCTGGTTCCTCGACGCGGACACGCTCCACGCGCCCGAGAGCCTCTCGATCCTGATGGAGTACGGCCGGACCGAGGGCGCCGCGATGGTCAGCCTGCTCCCCGAGCTGCGCTGTGAGACGTTCTGGGAGAAGGTGGTTCAGCCCCTCGGCGGGATTGTCCTGATGCAATCGTTCCCGCTGCACACGGTTCATCGAGACGACGCGCCGCTGGCCTTCGCCAACGGTCAGTACATCCTGGTTCGCCGCGACGCCTACGACGCCGCCGGTGGACACGAGGCCGTCAAGGACCGCTTTGTTGAGGACATCGCCCTGGCCGACCGCGTGAAGCGCAAGGGGTATCGCATCCGGGTGGCCCTGATTCGAGGGATCGTCACCTGCCGGATGTACGCCTCGCTCGGTCAGCTTGTCCGGGGCTGGAGCCGCATTCTCTACGACGCCCTGGACCGCCGAGCGATCCGTCTCGCCTGGCGGCTGCTCGATGTGCTGGGCTTCTGCCAGGTCGGACACGTCGCGATTCTCGCGAGCCTGGTTCTGCTGGCGATGGGGCACGATCGGCGGTTCGCCGAGATCCTGCTCGGCCTGGGGCTGGTCCATCATGCGCTGATGTACCTGGTCTTCCGGTTGATTTATCGAACTTCCGTGCCTGGATCTCGCCATACGGCCTGGTTCCCGGTGGGGAACGCGATCATCGACGTGATCCTCGTTCGGGCGATCCGGATGTGCTTGACCGGCCGCGTGAGCTGGCGCGATACTCAGTACGGCCCGTCGAAGGCCGCCACGGGACGTCCCCAGGCGATGGCCTCACGATCCGAGGGCTGACCGAGGAGCGTCGCGCGGATGAGCGTCGATCTGAGCGAGCCACCCGAATCAGCGGTCGCCGAAGCGATCGTTGCCCGGAATCCTGCGACCTGTGAGCCGATCGGACGGGTCCCGACGACGGCCGTCGCCTCGATTCCCTCGATGGTCGAGCGATGCCGGCGGGCACAGGCGGCCTGGTCCGAAATGGCAATTCGCGACCGCCTTCGCCGGATTGACGGATGGCGACGCATTCTCTCGCGCGAGGCCGAGACGCTCGTGGATCTTGTCCGCGCCGAGATCGGAAAACCTCGGTCCGAGGCGATGGGCGGCGATATCCTCCCGACACTCGACGCCATTCGATGGACCGTCCGAAACGCCCGAGGAGCGCTCGTGGATCGCCGGATCGGACCGGCCTGGCAACGGATGCTGATGATGCCGACGGGGGTTTCTCGATGGAGACCCTACGGCGTCGTCGGGATGCTCGGAACCTGGAATTACCCCGTTTTCCTCAATGCGCCCCCGATCGCCCAGGCCCTGGCCGCCGGCAACGGCGTCGTCTGGAAAGTCTCGGAATTGGCCTCGCTCTGCGGCGCGAAGATCGAGGAGACCCTGCGTGAAGCCGGCTTGCCCGAAGGTCTGGTCGCCGTTGTACAGGGCGGACCGGAAGCCGGAAGAGCCGTGATTGAGGCCGGAATCGACAAGCTGATGTTCACGGGCGGAGTCGAAGGTGGCCGAATGGTCCTTCGGGATTGTGGAGAGCGAGGAATCCCCGCGCTGGCCGAACTTTCCGGCTTCGACCCGGCCGTGATCCTCGCCGATGCCCCGCTCGAATCGACCATCCGGGCGCTGACCTGGGCCGCCTACGTCGGCTGCGGCCAGACCTGCGTCGGCGTGAAACGCCTTCTCGTGGTCGGCGATCCAGAGCGCTGGACAGCAGCCCTCGCCGACTCGGCTCGATCGCTTCGAGTCGGCGACCCCTCGGGCGCTGGAATCGATCTCGGACCCTTGATCTCGCCTCGCGCCCGAGAGCGGTTCGACGCCCAAATCGCGGCGGCCGTCGCGAAGGGTGCCTCGATCCGCGCCGGCGGGCATCCGATCGGCGAGCGCGGAGCCTTTTACGCGCCGACAGTCCTCCTCGCCGATTCCGACGACGCCGAGGACGCCCTCGCCGGCGTCTTCGGGCCGGTGGTGCTCGTCCGCGGATTCGCGACCGAGCGCGAGGCAATCGAGGCGGCCAACCGGAGCGACTTCGCCCTCGCGGCGAGCGTCTGGGGACGCGACCTGAAGGCGGCTCGCCGGGCCGCCAGCCAGATCCAGGCGGGGATGGTTTCCATCAACGACGCCGTGACCCCCACCGCTCACGCGGCGGCCCCGTTCGGCGGCGGCAAGGCGAGCGGATACGGCCGGACCAAGGGCGTCCTCGGCCTCCGAGAGTTCGCCCAGAGCCGGGTCGATTTCGAGAGGTCCGCCGGCGGTTTCCGCCCGCAGGTCTTCCCCTACCCGGCCGTCGCTCAGCTCGACCGATTCTTTGCCTTCTATCGGGCGTTCTACCATCGACCGCGCACGGCCCGACCCGCCGCCGCTCTCGGTCTCGGAGCCGCGCTGCTGTTGATGGTCGTCGCGATCGGATCGCTCGCATCCAGATCGATACCAGGCCCTCGGAGCTTCCCCCCCATGCCCGCGAACCAGCCTCCAGCCGACGACGAACAGTACCGGAACAAGCTCACCCCCGAGCAGTACCACGTCACCCGCGAGAAGGGAACCGAGCACGCCTTCACCGGCAAGTACTGGAATCACCACGAGGCGGGCGTTTACAAGTGCGTCTGCTGCGGTGCTCCGCTGTTTACCTCGGACGACAAGTTTGACTCCCACTGCGGATGGCCGAGCTACACCCAGCCGATCGACGGGCAGAACATCCAGACCCACGAGGATCGGACCCACTTCATGGTCCGAACCGAGGTCACCTGCAAGAACTGTGGCGCCCACCTCGGCCACGTCTTCGACGACGGCCCCCAGCCCACCGGTCTGCGCTACTGCATCAACTCCGCCTCGCTCGATTTCGAGAAACGCGAAGCAAAGAAGTAATTCCCCTTTGACAGGCCCCGCTCCAACCGCGATTCTTGCCGCTCGGTTCTGGGTCGCCTATCATTTCGGTAGTGACCGAACGACCTGACAGGGCCGAAAGAACCGTGACGCTGACACCAGCCGCACAGAAATTCGTCCTGCACTGGGGCGAGATGGGGCACGCCTGGGGCATCAACCGGACGATGGCCCAGGTTCACGCCCTGCTCTTCGTCGCCCCCAATCCCCTCGACGCCGAGGAAATTAGCCGGCTGCTCGATGTCAGCCGGTCGAACGTCTCCACCAGCCTGCGCGAGCTGATCACCTGGGGCGTCGTGAAGCGGGTCCACATCATCGGCGATCGCCGCGATCGGTTCGAGGCGCTCAAGGACGTGATGGAGACGTTCCGCGTGATCATGGCGGAGCGCAGACGTCGCGAGATGGACCCGACAATCGCCTTGCTGGAGAACTGCGTTCGCGAGGCCCGACTCGGCGACGATTCGGAGCAGTACACCCGGGCCCAGCTCGAGAAGATGCTCGACTTCACGAAGATGGTGACCGAGTGGTACAGCCACGTCGATCGCCTCTCGACGCCCTCATTGCTGCGCCTTTTCCGCGGCGGTGCGATACTGGCGAAGGTTTTCGGCCGGCTCGGCGGCGGCAAGGAAAAGGAAACGGCCCCCGCCGACCCCGATTCGGAGCCGGCGGAGGCCGATCTGGTTTGATCAAGGCTCTTCCCGTGACCGGGCAGCCTCAATGGCGGAACAGGAATTCCTTCGAGTTGATCAGGACCCAGCCCAGATCCTCGACCGCCTCGCGACGGTTCTTCGCCGCGGTCAGGTGCTTGACGGCCGCCTCGCGCTCGGCAGGGGTCGGATTTCGGCTCAGGGCCACCTCGTAGAGCTCGCGGGCGATCTCCTCGGGCGCCTTCTTGCTGGCGGCCAGCGTCGACATTCGGCCCTTCTCGTCGCGGAGCTTGCCATTGACCGTCGCCCCGCCGATCAGTTGAAGCGCCTGTGAAAGGTTCGACTCGCTCTCTCGTTCGCACTCGCAGGCCAGTTCGCGAGCCGGGCGTCCAAACGTCTTGAGGAACGGATTCTCCATCTTCCCGTCCGGGATCTGGCAGGCGCGTGCTCCCATCGGAAGCCCGTCGAACTTCGTCGAGGTCGCCGTGACCGCCGAGATCGCGTCGAGCAGAACCTCGGCCGGCAGCAGCTTCGTCTGGCAGTGCGAGAAGTAGAGCGTGTCGTCCACGTTCATCGAGTTCGTCACGGCCGAGAGCTGGTAGGTCCGGCTCCGGAGGATCGTCCGGATCAGCGGACGCAGGAGGTATCCCTCCTTCACGAATTCGGCGGTCAGGCCGTCGAGCAACTCGTCGTTCGAGGCGGGATTCGAGTCGCGGAAGTCGTCCACCGGCTCGACAATCCCCCGGCCCATCAGGTGATACCAGACCCGATTGACCAGACTCTTGGCGAAGAACGGATTGTCCGCACTCGAGAGCCAGCTTGCCAGCCGGACACGGCGATCCTCCGGCGCCTTCGGGCCATCCATGACGGGCCCGCCGAGCGCCTTCGGCTTCATCGTCTCGCCGGTTCGGGGCTGGCGGACCTCGCCCGAGCCCGACGGATAGACGACCTCCTCATCGGGCAGGTTCCCCTTTTTGCGGCCAACCTGCGAGAAGA
The DNA here is from genome assembly GCA_027449865.1 of Planctomycetales bacterium. GTDB lineage: Bacteria > Planctomycetota > Planctomycetia > Isosphaerales > Isosphaeraceae > JAKAUH01. The sequence goes on along the minus strand of DAIDKV010000124.1, from coordinate 40,703 downwards.
ACGCGGCGAATCCGTAATAGTCGTCCTGCGTCCACCGCTCGAACGGGTGATTGTGACACTTGGCGCACTGAATCCGGACGCCCAGGAAGAGCTGGGCCGTCGTCTCGACGGCACTCTCGGGATCGCGGCTGATCCGGTAGTAATTCGCCGCCGGATTCTTGAACGTCGAGCCCTCGGCCGTCAGCAACTCCTGAACGAACCGGTCAAGCGGGACGTCTTGCTCCAGACTCGCTCGAATCCAGCGATGGAACGCATACGCCCCCTTCGACTGGATCAGCCGCCCGTTCGATCGGAGGATGTCGGCGAACTTCAGCGCCCAGAAGTCGTAAAACTCGGGCCGATCCAGAAGCTCGTCGATGACCGCATTCCGACGGGTCTTCTCCGGCATCGCCAGGAACCGCTCCACCTCCTCCGGCCGGGGAAGCACGCCGATCACGTCAAGATAGGCCCGGCGGATGAACTCGCGGTCGGAGCAAAGGTCCGAGGGCCGGATCCGCATCCGGTTCAACTTGGCGAAAACCGTCTGGTCGACCACATTGTCCCGCGGAACCTTTGCCTCGGCGAATCCAGGAACCTCCACCAGGTGCGTCAGCCGAACGTTCGCCACCAGGTTCAGATAGTGCGCGATCACCGCGACCTCGCCCCGCGTCTTGAACCGAACGTGGGCGTCGGTGCCAACCTCGGCAATCTCGGGATTCGACGAGTCGTAGTAGCAGATCGGCGTGACGTCTCGGCTGGACCCATCCGAGTAATGCACCCGGGCGAGGAGTTGCTGCGTCGCCGCCGGCGCGAGCAGCACCCGGGCCCCCGGCGCGATCTCCAGGCGGACGGCCGTCGGGCCCTTCGGATCGTCCTTCGCCCCCTCGGCGATCCAGTCGTGAAGATACTCATAGGTCTTGGTGCCGCGAGAGAGACGCAGGCCGCCCTCGTGCGCCACCTCGCCGAGCGGCTTGCGCAGGAGCAGGCTGCTCTCGGCGGCCATCGTATTGATTCGGCGGCCGCCAGTCTCGCGAGTCAGGATCTGGAAATCCTGGTCCGGCAGGTAGCCGCGGAGGCTGAGCCGAAACCCTCCCTTGCCGGTCGGCGTTCCGTGGCAGGCCCCCATGTTGCAACCGGCCTGGCTGAACGCCGGGATCACGTCGCGACGGAAGCTCACCGGCGAGGGCTCCGACATCCCCCTCACCGTGACCTTCGAGGCGACCTCAAAACTCCCGAACCGGGCGAGAACCTCGGTCGTCCCATCCCGAAGCGGGATGACCCGCCCCCTGGCATCCACCTTCGCAATCCGAGGATCGCGGACCACCCACTCCACCGACCGCGTGGCATCCCGGATCGATCCATCCACGTTCCAGGCGGTCGCGAGCATCTGCTGAGTCGCCCTCCGCCCATCGAGCCGGCATTCCGTGGGAGCGACCTCCATTTTATGCATGGTCTGAGAGACGGCTTCCTTCGCGGCGGCACTCCCACCGCCGCCACCGGTCTCCAGGGCAATCAGGCCGAGCGCGAGGAGACTCCAAACGGTCTCACGGCGGGCAGGATGGTCTGGCATGGTTCGCACCTCCGACCGGGTATCGGTCCGATCCTGGATTCCTTCTTTCGGACGGCCCCATCCTTCCCCACGACGCAAACCGGCGATTGGGTCGGTGGTCCGTATTTCCATCCTCTATTCTGTTGCCACCATCCCCGGATTTTCAAGAAAAGTCAAACATTTTCCCAACTCGGCGGCCCAGGAACGGTAGGATGTAAGGGTTGATGGGCTTGCGGCGACGGAGCCTCCCTGTAAAATTGAAGAGTTGAGGTGGCATGTCGACGTGAGTGGGACCCGGCGGACGGTCGGGAATGGCCCGATCGGGCTTCCGGAAAATCTGTGGTAAACTGGACGCGGGAGCGATCCCGGCGCGGGGCCTGCCGAGAGGGAGGTTTCCGGCGCCGGAGTTGGTGGCTCTGGCCCTGGAGGATCGGGGCTCGGCTGGGCGGCAGGGAGGAGGGCACGGCGATGTCGGCTCGGATTGTCGGATGGTTGAGGTACGGGGTTCCCGGCGTGGCGCTGGGGGTGCTCCTGAGCTGGGGCGCGGGCTTCCACGGGGAACCGGCGGGGGCTCGGGCGCAGGACGTGGGCCTTCCTCCTGGAACGATGCGGTCGTCTCCTCCGGCGGCCGCGAAGGCCAGTGGAGAGGCGAACGGCATCCTCGCCCTGATCACCAATCCTTCGGCTGTCCCGCCGATCCAGTGGTTATACTTGATTGACACGAAGAAGCGGGCCTTCGCCATCTACCGGGTCGACCCGACGAATCCCCAGGGGAGCGTCAAGCTGGAAGCATCGCGCCACTTCGAGTGGGATCTGGGCCTCGACGATTACAACAATCAGGGGCTGGTCCCGGCGGACGTCAAGGCGCGGCTCGAGGCGCTGAACCGATCGAATCGATAGGCGGGAGACATCCGGCAACCGCGGTCGGGGTCTTCCAACCCAACCTTCCATCCGACGAGCGACGGCTGACACAGGGCCGAACCGATCACGACCGCGAGGAGCACGTCCATGGCTCAGTTCTATACACTCGAAGAGGCCGCCCGGGTCCTGGGCATGAGCGCCGAGGAGCTGAAGAGCAAGGCCCAGTCACGCGAGGTCCGCGCCTTTCTCGACGGCGGATCGTGGCGATTCCGTGTCGTCGACATTGATGAGCTCGCGCGACGTCGCGGGCTGGGCAGTGATGCCGAACTGCACCTTTCTGATCTGGAGACGCCCGCGGGCGCTCCGGGCTCGTCGGTCGACGACCTGGACCTCTCGGAGTTCCAACTTGGGGTCGCCCGGCCTGACCTCGGCGCCGAGACGATGAACTTTGGTAAGGGCAAGGCGTCCGATGCCGAGGGTTCATCGGAGCACGATATCCTGCTCGATGACCTCTCGCTGCCGCCGAACCCGGTGACGGGCTCGAGCTCGGTGATTATCGGCGTCTCCAGCACGGGGAAGCACCCGAGCGATTCCGACGTCCGGCTCGTCCCGGACAATGTTCATGGCGCGAGCGATTCCGATGTCCGGCTCGCAGTCTCCGATTCGGGTCTGCGCCGGCCGAGCGATTCGGATGTGACGCTTGTGAAGGACGACACGGCCGACCACGGGATCTTAACACCGGGAAGCGGCTCGGGCATCCGCTCATCACCGTTCTTCGGTTCGTCGGCCGAGGTTCCCGCCAGCCAGTCGGATAGCGACTTCGACCTGAACCCCTCCAGTGAGCTGATCGACGCCTTGCAGCCCGACTCGGGGAGCGACTTCGAGTTGACCGCGTTGGACGCGAGCGACGAGTTCGAGGCGACGCCGCTCAAGCCAAGCGACTCGGACGTGACGGCCGCCGACCCGAATATGTCGGGGATCAACCTCTCTCGGCCGAGCGACTCCGGGATCAACCTTCAGCAGGCCTCGGGCTTCGGACTCGGACAGGCTGATTCGATCGAGCTCGCCCCGCTGAGCGACGAGGAACTGCCGACGACGAAGGCCGCCAAGCCGTCCTCGTCCGCCAAGCCGTCGGTCCCCAAGAGGTCGCTCGCCTCGACGCCGCCCCCCGCGACGAAGAAGGGCGAGAAGGACATCTTCGACGACACCGACTTCGAGGTGGACGTTCCGCTCTCCGACGACGACTCGTCGGACGACCAGACGATGCAACTCGAGGCCGCCAGCGACTTCGAGCTGGAGGAGAGCGACAGCGCCTCGGAGGTCTTCGCGATCGACGAGGAGGCGGTCGACCAGAATGCCGCGACCGCGATGGCCCCGGCCGCCTTCGCCGATGACGACGACGAGGACGACGACGGCTTCGAATCAGCCGTCTCCAGCGAGATGGCGACCGCCTGGTCGTCCTCCGACTCCAGCTCCGCCGGCGCTGAGCGAGGCGGCCCGGCCGTGGTCCTCTCGCGAGAGGCCGAGGCCGAGTGGGGCGGGCTCTGGATCGGGCTGCTCAGCGTCACCACGCTCCTGATGTTCCTTGTCTGCTTCGTCGCCTTCGACATGGCCCGAAACCTCTACGAATTCCGAGAGGGCGGGCCGGCTCACGGGCTCGTCCAGGCGATCGCCGGCCTCTTCGGCGGCTGATTTTCCGGAATCTCCAGGGCCGGCCGGGTGTGCCAGCATCCGGCCGGTCGAGATCGCCCTGTTCCCCGAAAGGATGCGGGTCGCATGGCCGAGCTGGTCGTGTCTCGATCGATCGGGAAGGTCCTCGCGGCGGTTCTCGCCTCGGCGATCCTCTCCGGTTGCGCGGTGGTCCCTCGCGATCGCTTCGAGGAATCGCAACGGCTGACAAACTCGCTTCGTACGGAGAACGCCCGGCTCAAGGACCGTGTTCTTGCCCTCGAAGCTCAAAACCAGGACTACGCCGACCGAGCTCTCGACGACCTTCGCCGGCTCACCGCCCGGGATGAGGCCATCGATCGGCTCGAAAAAAGCGTGCGGGGCTACCAGGACGATCGCGACCGGCTCTCCAGCGCTTATCGGCGGATTGCGGTCGGGCTGGACCGGACGGATGACGATTCGTCCGTGGAACCTCCCCCCGACGCTACCGCCTCCGGCGATCACCGCCCAGTGGGGCCTCGCGAGGATTCGAGCGGCACGAGACAAACCGCGGAACCGCCGGAGGAAGGCTCGGCCCCTTGACGGATTCCCGGAATCCCCCACATAATCCAGGTGTTCGGGGAATCCCATCCCGTTGAGTTCGACCCCCCACCGACTCTCGGAGCCCATGCCGATGAAGCTTTTCGTGCAGGCGCTCTGCGCCGCCATGCTCACCCTCAGCCCGGCCCTCGCCCGCGCTGCCGAAGTTCAGGGCGACTATATCGAAGCGCGTAATGCCGACGTGTTCACCGGCCCTTGCTTCTCGAACTCGGAGATCCACATCGTCGGCAAGCAGGCGGTGATGGCCTGGCGCGTTCAAAAAGGAAGCTGGGACGGAGTCGACGTCTCCGGACTCTGCATCGCCGCGGCCGTGCAGGCCGACAACACCTTTTCGATCGACGATCCGTCGAAGTCGCGAGCGGTGATGATCGTCGATTCGAGGGCCAGCGACCGGCAGCGGTCGGCCCTGATCGCGATGGCCCGGACGCTCGGCGGGGATCGTCTTGCCGGCGAGCCGGCGGCCGTGATCGCGACCCGGATGCAGTTGAACCTGGAAGCGCCCCACGATGAGGCGAGGGCCGGGCATCCCGGTCACAACATGCCTCGAACGCCCCGGGCCTCGTTCTGGGCCGCGGGTGTCGCACAGATCCTCACCCGGCCGCTCGATGAACGCGACCACCTCTGCGGCAACGAGGTGACCGCCTATCCTCCGCTCTCGAAGGCCGTTGACGCCCAGCCCGCCTATACCCTCGGCCACCAGTTCAAGGGCGAGGGCCTGGAGGTCCGCTGGGATGACCCGAACTGCCGGAGCAGCTTCGTCGGCCATTTCGCCTATTGATCTGGGAATCGCGTTCAGGGAATCCGGTTGGCCGCGGTCCGAGACATTCCGCGCCGGATTGCGGCCTGCCGTCACCATCGAATGGGATCATCGAGCCCGAGGGTTTTCATCGAGATGACGAGAGTCTTCCTCGCGTCGTGCTTCATCGTCGGCCTGTCCGCGGGGGCAATTGCCCGCGATGGGATGGATGTCAAGGTCGTCGAGCAGGCCCCGCCCGCCTCGCTATCGAAGCCCATTCGCGAGTCGATCGACTCGCAGAAGGCGTATCGCATTCTCGACGAGTCGGGCGAGGAGTTGGCGAAGGTCTGGCTCCGAAAGGCGACACCCGCCTCGGAGAAGCCGGCCCGGCCGAAGGGCGTGGTTCAGTTTCCTTTCCTCACCGACGGCGAACTGCTCGGCGTGATTGAGTTTACGAAGGAAGGGCACGACTTCCGCGACCAGGCCGTCGCGAAGGGCGTTTACACGATGCGATACGGCCTCCAGCCTGTGAACGGCGATCACCTGGGCGTCAGCGACTATCGCGATTACGCCCTGCTTCTGCCCGCGTCGAAGGATCAGCAGGTCGATGCTCCAAAGCGAAAGCAACTGGAGCAGAAAAGCGCCGAGGCGGCCGGAACCAGCCATCCGGCCACCTTCTACCTGATGGCGAGCCCCTCGGCATCCCAGGCCTCGCCGGCCATGATCCACGATGCGGCCAAGGAAACCTGGAGCGTTGTTCTTCCGCTCCCGCTCGAAGTCAAGGGTGGTGGGTCGGTGCTGTATCCTGTCCGGCTGGTCGTGGTGGGGATGTCGGCGGCCTGACTCCTCGCCTCGCGGACGAACCGGCCTGATCGCCGGTCGGAATCGCTTATGTTACCCGTGACGTTTCTGGTCGCTCTCCTCCTGGCCTTCGGGATCGACCCGCCCCGCGGCGGAATTCCGGCGTCCGACATCGGATTCCGCATTCTGGAGACGATGGGCGGGATCGGTCTCATCGCCATTTGCTCGCTTGGACTGGGGATCTGGGTGACCGCGAGGGTCTCCACCGATCGCCACTCGGCGTCGCGCGTCCGGCGCCGGTACTTGCTCGCCACCCGGTTGCTCGCCCTGCTCTCCCTGATCGTCTACGGGTGGATTATCCACTCCGTCGGCTGGTCGCGCGTGGTCCAGACGAACTGGGGCTTCGACGGCCTTGGAGTTCTCGGCGACGCGATGGTCTTCCTGCCGTTTCTGGTCATCCAGGGACTGATCTGGTCCGGGCAATTTTTCGCCGAGCGGGCGCTGGAGATCCGGATTCACGCCGGGTCGGGCGGCCGGCTTGGCCGTTATCTGATCCTCCGGTCACGGCAGACGCTTGGTCTTCTGATGCCGGTCGTCCTCACGTTTGTCGTCCGCCGAGACCTTCTGCGTCCGCTCTGGCCCGGGTGGGATGCCTACCCGATGGCCGAGCCGATGGAGATCGTGCTGCTCGGCTCGATGATCCTGATCGCTGCTCCGATTTTTATCCGGATTGCCTGGCCGACCCGTTCACTCCCCGCCGGCTCACTCCGCCGTCGGCTCGAACGGGTCGCGCGGCGGGCGGGTTTTCGCTTCACGGACGTTCTGATCTGGGATACGGGTGGATGCGTTCTGAATGCCTGCGTGACGGGCATCCTGCCCGGGTTCCGTTACGTTCTTCTGACCGACGCCCTGCTCGAATCGATGTCGCCGGTTGAGGTTGCGGCCGTCTTCGGGCACGAGATCGGCCACATCGCGCATCGCCACCTGCTCTCCTTCGGCTTCTTCTTCGCGGGAAGCCTGGCGCTGCTCTCCCTGATGGGTGAGGGACTGGATCGGGCCTTTCTCTGGGCAGGACCGCTTGTCTCGGTCCCCGCCTGGATCAGCCCGGAGGTTTTGGACCTCGCGCGGGAATCGGTCGTGCTGGCGATACTAGGGCTCTATTTCTGGTTCGTCTTCGGCTATCTCTCGCGGCGATTCGAGCGTCAGGCCGACGTCTTCGGCAGTCGTGTCGTCTCGTGTGAGGCGGGAGACTGCCCTCCTCACCTGGACCCCGACCGCGATCCCTCGAACCCGTCGAACACTGGCGCCAGACTCCCGCTCTGCCGGGGTGGGCTCAGAACGTTTGCCCAGGCGCTTGCGATCGTGGCGCAGTTCAACGGGATCGACTTCGATCGACCATCCTGGCGGCACGGCAGCATCGCGTACCGGATTCGGTTCCTGGAACAACTGGAGCGTGAACCGGGGGGCGAGCGCCGGTTCGCTCGCGAGGTTCTGGGGCTCCGAATTTTGCTGGCGATTGTCATGGTTTCGGCGATCGGAGCCGCGGCGTGGCGCCAGCTCATCTAGGAGCGCCAGCGAGGGCCTTGCGAACGTATCTTCTTGGAATTTTTGGAGTTCTGGCGAAAGAACGTAGGGCCTCTGAACGGGTCTTTGACCCCTTGAGTCTTTTTGTTATAGTCCGGACGCTATCGCCCTCGGGGGCGTTTTGCCGATTTATGATCCCCGCGACAAGGAGGTCGCCATGTTCCGCTGGCCGATCCGCCTGAAGCTGATGGTCGGGCTCGGCCTCGTCGTGGGGATGATGCTGATCCTGATGGGCGGCTCGATCTTCGGGCTCCATTCGTTCCATATCAGCAATCTGACCCTTGGCGACCAGCTTCGCGAGATCGGGGCCTCGACAAACCTCTTCGCCGCGGTCTTCCGCCTGCATGTCCCTCGGGAGGGTTCGAGCGAGGCCGATCGCCGCGACCTTCTGAAGCGCGTTCACGAGGCCCGTGCGGCGCTCAAGGTCTACCATCGCGAGCTGAAGAAGAACGCGACCCAGGGAAATCGGGCCGACAGTGGCCTCGACGAGTTGGGTCTGGCTCTCCTGATGGACGAGGACCTGACCTGCATTCTCAACGAGCTCGACCCGGACAGCGGGCCCATCCCCCCGCTTTTCCCCGGGACGACCGTCTACGCCGACCTGCTCCCGAAATTCAAGACGGCCGAGCCCGGAATGAGGCGGCGGGTCGACCGGCTATATGAGACGGTCAGCCAGCTACCGACCAAGCTCCACCTCGATTTCTGGGCAGTGCTTCAGGAGTCGAGCGGGCAGTACAAGATGAGCCGGATCATCGTCTGGTCATCGTTCGTGATGGTGCTGGGGATGCTCTACGCGTTGACGGTGCTCCTCCACCGTTGGGTACTTTCCCCGGTCCGGATGCTCCAGCGCGGGGTTCGGCACGTCGCCCGCGGCTCGTTCGACTACAAGATCAACCTCGCGACCGGCGACGAGATGCAGGATCTCGCCGAAGCGTTCAACGAGATGACGGCTCAGATCAGCGTGACCTACAAGGATCTCGAAGGGCAGGTGCAGGAGCGGAGCCGGCAGCTCGTTCGATCCGAGCGGCTGGCCGGTGTCGGCTTCCTCGCCGCGGGTGTTGCTCACGAGATCAACAACCCGCTCGCCTCCATCGCCTTCTGCGCCGAGGCTCTGGACCTCCGGCTCTCCCGATCCCTCACTGGATCGGACGACGCCGAATCTGCCACTGTGAACAAGTATTTGAAGATGATTCAGGAGGAGGCGTTCCGCTGCAAGAGCATCACCGAGAAGCTACTCGACTTCTCGCGATGCAACGAGATCACCCGGGAGCGCACCGACCTGGCCGGCCTGATTCAGGGCGTGGTCGACATGATTCAGCACATCGGCAAGTATCGGGGGAAGAAGGTTTCCTTCCACCCTCGTGAGGCCGTGATGGCGCACGTGGATAGCCAGGAGATAAAGCAGGTTGTCCTGAACCTGATCGTCAACGCGCTGGAGTCGATGGACCACCAGGGGACGCTTCGGATCGAGGCCCGATACACGCAGGGGATGGCCGAGATGGCCTTCACCGACGACGGTTGCGGGATGGAGCCCGACGTCCTGGAGAACATTTTCGAGCCATTTTTTACCCGGCGTCGCGAGGGGAAAGGGACCGGCCTGGGACTCTCGATCACCCACCGGATCATCAACCAGCACCACGGCGAGATCGGCGCCAGCAGCGAGGGGCCGGGCAAGGGCTCGACCTTCACCGTCCGCCTGCCGATCCACCCGACCGAGATCGAGGTCGAAGACCCATCCAGTCGGTCGAGGCTCGGCGTCCGGCGTCGGGCCGAACCGGTCTCGACAGCCTGAACCGAAACGAAACCGCAAGATTCCGCCCCGGCCCCTTCCGATCCCCGATGGGAACGGCCTGGCTTCCGCGGAAGGCCCGCATAATCACGGAGGATCCGTCTCATGGAAAAGAGCCGCCAGGGGGGATTGCGAATTCTGTTCGCCGATGACGAGGCCCACCTCCGCGACCTGATGCAGATGGAACTCCCCCGAATGGGACACGAGGTCACCGTCTGTCCTGATGGGACCGCCGCCCTCCGCGCCCTCGAACGCGGCTCGTATGATGCGGCCTTGCTCGATATCCGCATGCCAGGTCTCACCGGGATCGATGTCCTCGGTCAGATCCGACAGATGAGCCCCGACACCCAGGTCATCATGCTGACCGGCCACGCGACCGTTGACACGGCCGTCCAGGCGCTCCGCGCCGGCGCCTTCGACTACCTGACCAAGCCCTGCAAGTGGGCCGAGCTGGAAATGATCCTGACCCGGGTCGCCGAGCGTCGCGACCTCTCGAACAAGACCACCGCCCTCGAGACCCGGCTCAAGGCCGCCGAGGGCGCTCCGGTGATGATCGGCGAGACGCCCGTCATGCAGCAGGTTCGCCGCCTGGTCGAGACCATCGCCCCCACCGACGCCACCGTCATGATCCTGGGCGAAACCGGAACCGGCAAGGAACTGATCGCCCGAAACATGCACGACAAGAGCAAGCGTGCCGATCGGGCCTTCATCCCGGTCAACTGCGGCGCCCTGCCGGAGAACCTCGTCGAGAGCGAACTGTTCGGCCACCGCAAGGGGGCCTTCACCGGCGCTGATTCCAACCGCAAGGGCCTCTTCGAGGTCGCCAACGGCGGCACCCTCTTCCTCGACGAGGTCGGCGAACTGGACAAGAGCGTCCAGGTCAAGCTCCTGCGGTTCCTCGAATCGGGCGAGATCCGGCGGGTCGGCGAGAATGAGCCGTTCCGGGTGGATGTTCGGGTTCTCTGTGCCACCAATCGCGACCTCCGCGAGATGGTCGCCAACGAGCAGTTCCGCGAGGACCTCTTCTTCCGGCTCAACACGTTTGAAATCTTCCTGCCGCCCCTCCGCGAGCGCAAGGGAGACATCCCCGCGCTAGCCCGGCACATGCTCGCGCGCTATGCCTCGCGCCGAGGACTGACGCAGGCGACCATCAGCCCCGAGGCGCTCGAAGTCCTGCAATCGCACGCCTGGCCCGGAAACATCCGCGAGCTCGCCAACATGATCGAGCGAGCCACGATCCTCGCGGGCGACGGACCGATCCTCTCCGAGCACCTGCCGACTCAGGCCCCGATTCGCGGTAAGACGACGTCCGGTTCGGCCGGATCGAACACCGGCCCCCATTTCCAGATCCCCGACGGCAACCCAACTCTCCGCGACATCGAAATGAAGTACATCCAGGCGGTGCTGGAGAAGCACAGCGGGAACAAGCCCGCCGCCTCACGTGAGCTGGGGATCAGCCTCAAGACCCTCTACAACAAGATCAACCAGCTCCAGCATAGTTGATCGGGTCGGGCCGCCAGCGCACCGGCGATGAAACATACGGGGGAGCGGCGCGGCATGTGCCGCTCACCCCCAACGCGGCTCCAGGAGCCGCGAATCTTGCCAGACATCGACATACGAGCCATCGGTCAAGAATCGCCAGCCCGCGGGTAGCGCGAGGAAGCGAAGGACGATAGGGCAGCGCTCCGCGAGGTGCTCGAAGCAGAGTGCTTGATAAAACTCGGGATCTTCACTCGCATCCTCGCCGGCCCAAAGATACCAGCCGTTGGCCCCGCCGCGTTCCGGGATGCGCAGGCCGTGAAGCGGCAGGCGGCCGAGGGTCTGCAATGCGATCCCGACGCGCGAGCCGGCCACCGGGGGCGAGAAAGCGGCCCCGTATTCCCGGCAGAGCGATCGCTGAAGCTCCGGCAAATCGATCATCGGCTTCCTCGCGGGAATGCGGCCCCCGGCCCGTTCTCAGGACTTCGATTCGCGGATCAATTCCTTGTAAGCCGCGACGGCCATCCGGTCGCAGGCCTCATTCTCAGGATGGCCGCGGTGTCCCAGAACGTGCGTGACCTTGACCCGATGCTGGCTCAGCAGTTCATCGAGCCGCTTCCAAAGGTCGACGTTCATCACGGGCTTGGGCCGCCCCTGCTCCTTCCGCATCCAGCCCTGCCGCTTCCAGTTCGGCATCCATTCGCTGATCCCCTTCGCCACGTACTGGCTATCGGTGACCAGTTCGACCTCGCAGGAGCGCTTGAGCGAGGCGAGGCCCTCGATCACGCCCATCAGTTCCATCCGGTTGTTGGTCGTCTCAGGGACGGCGCCCGAGGCCTGGGTCGCCTGGCCCGAGGCGGGATGGTCGAGGATGTACGCCCATCCGCCCGGGCCCGGATTTCCGCTGCAAGCGCCGTCGGTGTAGAGTCGCACGAAATCACGCGAGAGGCCGTTCTCGGTCGCGGTCGGCATGGCCAGATCCTTCGCCTGCGGTGATCGGGGAGGTTCCACCTCTCAGTATTTTCGGACAACTCCCACCAGCACGCCAAGGATGTTGACCCGATCGCGGAAGATCGGCTTCATGGTCTTGTTGGCCGGCTCCAGGCGAACGCGGTTCTTCTCTCGGAAGTAGCGCTTGAGGGTCGCCTCGCCTTCGTCGTCGCGAACGGCGACAATCTGGCCGTCTCGGGCCTGCTCCTGCTTCCGGATGATCACGAAGTCGCCGTCGGCGATGTGCTCCTCGATCATCGACTCGCCCGTCACGCGCAGGGCGAACTTGTCGCCCGGCTCGACCCACTCCGAGAACGTCAGCTCCTCGTCGATCTGCTCGATCGCCTCCACAGGCGCGCCGGCGGCGATCCGGCCGACAAGCTTCAACCCCATCTGCTGGGGGTTGACCGGATCTTCCAGAAGCTGGATCGCACGCGACATGTTCGGTTCGCGGTGGATCAGCCCCTTCTTCTGAAGCGCCTTCAGGTGGCACATCACGCCGTTCGGGCTCTTGATCTCGAAGTGCAGCCCGATCTCACGGACCGTCGGCCCGTATCCACGCCCCTGAATCTTGCCGCGGATGAAGTTGTAAATCTCCCGTTGCCGGGGGGTCAGAGAATCCAGATCGGCCATGGCACGCCTCCAGATAAAGGGGGACTCGGTCGCGGAGAGTCGGTCGCCGTTCACCCCGTGGGAAGACGGTACGCGGACACAACCACGTACTGACTCTTTGGTTGCTAATGTACAGTGGTTGTCTAGCGCACGCGAGAACATTTTTCCGAAATTTCCAGATTCTCGTTGACGGCCTGCCCAGCGATCGGGGAAAACCGCCCTTCCTTGTCCGTACCGTCCGCACGGGAGCCCAACATGGCCACGCCTTATCGCATCCTTGCCCTCCACGCCCACCCCGACGACGTCGAATTCCAGTGCGCGGGCACTCTCGCCTTGCTGAGCGAAGCCGGGCATAGCATTACGATTGCGACAATGACCCCTGGCGATTGCGGGAGTGCCGTTCACGACGCCGAGGCGATTTCGGCGATCCGTCGTGAGGAGGCCCGTGCCGCGGCCCAGAGGATCGGGGCTGATTACGTCTGCCTGGAATTCCGGGACCTCGCCATCTTCAACGACGACGAATCGCGCCGCAGGGTGACGGAGGCCATTCGAGGCGCCCGTCCCGACCTGATCCTGACAGCCCCGCCGATCGATTACATCGCCGATCACGAGATGACGAGCTTGCTCGTCCGCGACGCCTGCTTCGCGGCCCCCTGCCCCAATTATGTGACCCGACAATGGGAGCCGGCTCCGCCGCTCCCGAGGATTCCGCACCTGTATTTCGTCGACTCGCTCGAAGGCAGTGACCGCGACGGAAAGCGGATGGCTGTTGACTTCCATGTGGACGTCACGCGCGTCTTCGCGATCAAGCGCGAGATGCTCGCCTGCCACGCGAGCCAGCGAGACTGGCTGCTCAAGCAGCACGGGATCGACGAGTATCTTCAGACGCAGCAGCGATGGGGCTCGGTCCGGGGCTCGGAGATTGGCGTCGAGCAGGCCGAGGCGTTCCGGCAGTATCGCGGCCATCCCTACCCGCACGACAACCTCTTGCTGTCCCTGCTAGGTCAGGACGGCCGAGGGGGGTCGGTGTCCTGACCTGGGACGTCAGGAGGTCGCGTAGTCGATGAGCTGCGCGATCGTGCTCTGAAGGTCACGGCGGTGGACGATCCGGTCGACGAAGCCGTGTTCCAGAAGGAACTCGCTGGTCTGGAAGCCGGCCGGAAGCTGGACCCGGACGGTCTGCTCGATCACGCGGGGGCCGGCGAAACCGATCAGGGCCTTTGGCTCGGCGAGGATGAAATCGCCAAGCGAGGCGAAGCTCGCGGCGACGCCTCCCATTGTTGGATGAGTCAGGACGCTAATGAAGAGGCCGCCGGAGTCGTGATAGCGTCCGAGGGCCGTTGAGACCTTCGCCATTTGCATGAGTGAGAAGATCCCCTCGTGCATCCGGGCACCACCGCCCGAACCCGAAACGATCACGAGCGGGAGTTTCTGGCGGGTCGCCTCCTCGATGGCGCGGGTCAGCTTCTCGCCGACGACCGAGCCCATGCTTCCCATGATGAAATTGCTGTCGGTCACGCCGAAGACGAGGCGTATGCCCCGGATGAACCCCTGGCCGACGATCGCCGCTTCCTTCAGGCCGGTCCGGGCCTGCTCGGCCTTCACGCGTTCGGGATAGGGCCGTCGGTCGTTGAATCCGAGCGGGTCGCCCGGCTGGAGGTCGATGAACCACTCCTCGAAGGTATCCTTGTCGAGAAGTTGGTCGATTCGATCGGCGGCGGAGACCCGGAGGTGATGCTGGCAATCAGGGCAGACCCAGAGGTTCTGGGCCACGTGCTTGCGGAAGAGCGTGGCCTGGCAGCCGTCGCATCGAATGAAGACCCCGACCGGAACGCCCTTCGTCTCGGCCTGGCCGTGCCAGGACTTGCCCGATCGTCCTTCCTTATGATCCATCGTCATCCATCCTCTATCGCCGAAACCCGTGGCCCGCTCCAGGCCCGGTCGTTGCTCGATGGGGCCTGGGATCGATCGTCCTCAGGCGGTTCCGTTCTTGAGGAGCACCGGCGCGATCTCGATCCACTCGAATTCGCAGCAGGACCAGCGCTCGTCGAGCTGGACTCTTGGCTCGCCCCGGAGGTAGCAGGCGACGAGCCGGGCGAGCGGCTCGCCGACGACCAGCCCGATCGCCTCGTCCTGGTGCCGCCGGAGGAGTGGCCGGAAGGCGCCCTTGATCCGATCCATGGCCCGGTCGACGGTCTCGCCCTGAGGGGGGCAGATGGTCGCCGGATCATCGAGCCACTGACGAAAGAGCCGGGTGTTCCGCCGCTTGATCTCGTCGATCTGGAGCCCCTGCCAGAGGCCATGATCGAGGTTCCGAAATTCGTTGATTCGTTTCGGTCGGACGCCGACGACCTTGCCGACGATTTCGGCGGTCCGGATGGCGTTCTCGCCCGGGCCGCTGTAGAGGGCGGCCAGCGGCGAATCGCCAAGGCTCTCGGCGATCTCCCGGGCCATCCGGACGACCTGGCAACATCCCTGCTCGCTCAGCGGGATATCGAGAACGCCCTGCACGCGATTCTGTTCGTCGTACAGGGTGGGGCCGGGGCGGATCAGAATCACTTGAGACATCTTGGATCGTCTGGATAGCGAGTGCCGGCCGTCTTCGTCCCGGTCCGGGCGCCGGAGGCCCGTCGCCGAGGTCGCACGCGGCGGTCGGCCGGTCCGAATGCCCGTCCTGCCAACCGGCCGTCCGGCTCCGTCCGGCTCCGTCCGGCGGCCTTCATCTCGATCCGGGTTACACCAACAGGATGCAGTCCAGACCGGCGGGACATGCTCCATTCTGCCACGCAGTTCGCAAACAGGCAACTCGTCACAGCCTCGATGGACCTAGCGCGGTGGCGATCGGGCCCAAACTCCGGCCATTCTCGACGGTCCCAGGGGCGGATGACCCGCTCGATGCCTCCCAACGAATCGATGCAAGGGGAACAGATTCTCAGAAGGTCCGCATCGGTTTCCTGGAAAGGGCGAGATTCAGGCTTTATTACGTCGACAATGAGTAGGCTCAGGTCGCTCGGGAAGGAAAGGCTGAACGACCTGATTGCTGCCGTGGTATTCGAGGAGCTTTATGTAAAGGGCATCGGAGGCGCCTTCGGCGCGATTCTGGTTGGGGCCTGGGGCGTGGGTTTTGTCGTCCTGAGCTTCTCCTCGTATTCCTTCTTCGCCTGCTTGAGGAAGAGGTCGGCCTCGGCCTGGCGTCGTTTCGTCAGACCGGGAACCACCACCTTTTTGGACTTGTTCCACATGAGGAAATCCGCCTCGATCGTATCAATCGCGGCCTTACGGTCCCTCGCGGAGTCCCCGTCGCGGTACTTGCCCTTGTTGATCTCCTTCAGAAGACTGGAATGCTTGAAATGGTCGATACCGATATTAAAGACGAGGGAAACCAGCGCGTCGAACTCATCCTGGTTGAGTGCCACGCCGTGGACATTCTGATTGACCGCGTGGATGAAGGGCTTGAGATCATTCTTGAAGGTCTCGCATACGTTGAGGGTGAGCAGTCGCTTCTCCTCATCGACGGCTCTGGTGGCGGCGGCGGTTACTTTCTGCTGCTGGTCGGTCTTCAACTGGGCGAAGCTCTTCCTGAAGAGCTTCTCGGCGATGTCGGCCCTGGCCTGCTCCAGGGCCCGGGCCGCGAGGGTGGGGTATCTGTCCGAGGCGACGGCGCCACGTGGCAGGTAGGCGAGCTTGTGATTCTTCCCCAGGAGCTTCTCATGAATCATCGACGTCAGGGAACGGTCTCCCCTGGCGGCATCGAGAAGGTAGCAGGTCGACCTACCGTGAGCGAGATGCCCGATCCCGAAGGTGCCGTATCCGGAGGAGTCGTTGTAAAGTCCATCGATCTCGGCCTCGTGGCCGATGATCGCCTGGAGCCCGGCGTTGCTCAAGTCGAGGTGGTTCCTGGGCATCGGCTGTTCTCCATCCTCGGATCATGCCGGTCAAACTGGAACGCGAAAGAGATGATACCAGAATCCGAAAGCGCCGTGAGACATGAAGGGTGTCAGGCATTGTGGACCAGACCGGAGTGAAATGCAAACGGCCCTTCGTCCTCAGCGACGTCGCAAAGCCGGGCCGGGAGTAGGATTTACCACGACGGAAATGAATGAGGGCCGGCTGGAAAGCCTGATCGACCTGAGCGGCTTCCTTGCCGGCGCGATCAGGTCGACGCCTCGGGCTGACCTCTCGCGGCCCGATCGTATCGGTCACCTCGGGGTTTTCGCGGATCGAACCAGGGGAACGATCTTCCACCCCTCGGTCCCGAAACGTATCTCGCGCTCGGCGAATTCCCAGATTACCAACTTTTTGTTTTTCAGGAGGGCCGGGCGGCGTGCCAGCGATTGTCGGACCAAGGTGGAGGCGCCGCCGTCGTTAACGATCGAGGTCAACGGACGGCCAAGTTCCCGGGCGAGCTGCGCGAGGAACCCGGCGGATTCCGGCTCGTCCTGCTCGTAGATCCGAAGGAAGCTGTCTCCCAGGATCAGGATCTCGGAGTCCGTGGCATCGTGGTAGGGTCTCCCGTTATCCGCCTCGATCACCTGTGAGCAGGTCACAATCTCGGGCTCGAGCGCGCGCTCGATTTGGGGGACTCGAAGCATCTGGACCAGATCCCCCTGGCGCCGGACACGGACCAGGCGCTCGGCATAAGTGCGATCCCCTTGATGGAGGGTGCCTTCCTCGAGCACACGCCGCGCGACCGCGGCGGCCGCCGCCCGGACTCCCTTGGGCGACCAGTGGCTGTCCCTCGCCAGGTAGAGCCGCTCCCGATCCGACCGGCTCTCCTGCTGCCTGGCACGACGGAAGACCTCGAAGAGGTCGACGTATTCGATGCCGGACTGCTCCAGACGATCGAGCAGGCGGCGCGTCCGCTCGCAAATGACGACTCCCGCGCCCTCGGCCCGCCCTGCGAGCCGCTCGGGATAAATGCTCTCCTTGTTGGGGACCGGAACAAGGAGTAACCGGATCCGCCTTGACCCGAGTTCATCGCGGAACAATTGGATCGCGGGGAGGGGGTCGGTGAAATCGCCCTCGGGGGCTCCGGCCTGGCCTTCGACCAGGTATCGAACGCTCGGCCGGTAGAAGAGCCAGCCGTCCCGCCCCACGACGGCCTTCTCGCCAGTGTCGGCCAGGAACCTCCACTGAAGATATTGCATGCCCGGGCGGAGATCCTGGATCACGAGGCTCGATTCCTCAAGGCTCCGCTCGTACGCGTGCAGATTTCGCGCGGTCGGGGGCCGGAGAAAGATGTCGAGCGCGCGTGGACGCTCGCCGTGCCGGATCTCGAAAACGGCCTGGATCAGCCCCGGCGCCACGATCAGGGCGAGGAAGGTCGCAGCCACGAAGATCGGCGCGCCACGATCGATCCGCATGGCAGAGGACCTAAAACTGGAAGTAGAGGAACGGGTTGAATGCCTGCGAGAACATCGCCAGCAGTGAGACGCCAAACAGCGGATGCACGACCAGGGCCTTGCGCCAGGTGACCTCCCGGCTCCAATCGTGCGCCTGGATCGGCCAGGCGACGACCGCGGCCCCGATGGCCATGATCAGCAGCGTTCCCTGCGTGTAGAGGAGCGCCGGCATGACCAGCGTCCCGGGGCCGGATCTCCCCTGGCCGATCATGGCCCCCAGATAGCTCGTGGCCTCGCGCAGATCGGCCGCCCGGAACGGAACCCAGGAGATCAGCACCAGAACGAACGTGGCCGCCACCCGTACCGGCCTCGGCCATCCCCGATACGCGCTACGCTTCCCTCGAAGCCGCTCGAGCGCCAGAAGAATCCCGTGATACGCTCCCCAGACGACGTAGGTCCACTTCGCGCCATGCCAGAGCCCGCCCAGAAGCATCACGACGATGAGGTTGAAGTACGTACGCCGGGAGCCCTTCCGATTACCGCCCAGGGGAATATACAAATAGTCTCGCAGAAACGTGCTCAGCGAGATATGCCAGCGACGCCAGAAGTCGGTGATGCTCTCGGCGTGGTAGGGCGAATCGAAATTCTTGAGGAATTCAAACCCAAACATGCGTCCGAGGCCGATGGCCATGTCGGAATAGCCGGAGAAGTCGAAGTAGATCTGGAAGGCGTAGGCCAGGGCCCCAAACCAGGCATCGGGCGTGGAGAGCGACTGGGCCTCGAACGCGGCGTCGGCGACCCGGCCCATCGGGTTGGCCAGCAGGATCTTCTTGGCGAAGCCGAGGATGAACAGGACGACCCCGGAGGCAAACCGCTCCCAGGTGTGCGAGCGGCTCACAAGCTGATCAGCCACCGTGTTGTATCGAATGATGGGGCCGGCGACCAGTTGCGGGAAAAGCGCGATGTAGCAGGCGAAATCGAGGAGAGATCGTACGGCGGGGGCCGTGCCCCGATACACATCGATGCTGTAGCTGAGAGTATGGAAGGTGTAGAACGAGATCCCGATCGGCAGGACGATCTCGAACACAGGGAACGCGCCGGCCCCAAACCAGGCCAGAACCTGGTTCAGATTGTCCTCGACGAAGAGGAAATACTTGAAAAACCCGAGCGTGCCCAGGCTCACGACGATGGCAAAGGTCACGATCCAGAAGCGAGAGTCGCGACCGAGTCCCGGCCGGCCAAGGATCCGCCCGCAAACATAGTTGACGACGGTCATCCCCAGCATCAGCCAGACGAACCAGGGATTCCACCAGCCGTAGAAGACGTAGCTGGCGAGGATCAGGAAGGCGTTGAGTGCCAGCGTGGTCCGCTCGACCGGAGCTCCGGCCCGTCGACTCAAGCTCTCCAGCGCGTAGTAGAGCAAGAGGACCAGCGGCAGGAAGTAGAAGATGAAGAGATAGGTGGAGAAGACCATGGTCAGCCGGGCCAGGTTACCAGGAGGGGACCTCAACGAGACGGTCGCGCGCCCGGCCGGTCAATCGCTGACCAGATCCGTCCAGACGGCCCAGTAGACGGGGTCGATATCCTCCTCGGAATAGAGGTTCAGGATCGCTCCCGTGAAATGGTCGACCATGGAATCCTCAAGGGCCATCCGATGCACCTGGCCGGCGCGGAATTCCTTGAGATTGCCGCCGATATCCGGCGCCCGCTTGTCGGCCGCTTCGGATCGGGGACTGAAGGGATTATTGTGGCCGACGTAGATGATGTCGCCCTTGACCTTACCGCGATGCACCTGGAGCACCTGATACTTCAGGACCGTCGCGTAGTTGTACAAATCTCGTTTGAAGATCGCCTTTTCCGGGAGCTCGACGAGCTTCGCCGTGACCTCGATGGTTCCTCGCTTCGCCAGCTCGGGATCCGAACTGGCCGCGCCCTCTCTCCGCTCGGCACAACCGGCGACCAGGATATTCACGGCGATCAGAAGGCTGCCAGCAACCGTCCGGCGTGAACGCGTGCTCATGAGTCTCGCCTTCCTTGCTTGAGAAGGTCGTCCGACCACCGCCCGGGCGTGCCGGGTCCAGGTGCCGGGGTCATGTGGGGTCCTTTTCACCGTCGGGCGAGGCCCGGACGAAAACCGACGCGCACGATGGAAAAATCGGCGTGGGCCTCGTCAGCCCCTATTTCACTCCGATGTGCGCTCCGTCATGAAAAATGGGGACACCGTTCCACCATTCCTCATTAATATACCATGCTTTCCACGGTTTCCACGAGCCGCCTGGCGGATCGAGGCGGGCGGCCCTCCGGGACGAGATCCGGTCGGACCGATTCAGCGACGGAGGGGATCAGGAACCTTGCCGGCTGGTGGACTGGGCGCGTCTTCGCCCGCGGTGAATTCCTCCGGCTCGATCAGAGGACGAATCACGCGATCGACCTCGCCGGAGATGAAGGCCGCACGCATGGCATCGTTGGCCAGAGCATTGGCGATCGCGGCGAGGATCATCCCCTGGTCGAGCGCGAGAACACGATCGGCAACCACGCCTCGATCGACGTTCACCGAGTCGAGGAAACCGTGGTCGGAGTAGATCGGGAAGTCGTGCTCCAGCCGGGCGAGGTTGTCGAGCGCCTCTCGCGGGGCGAACCGGAGGGCGAGGAACGAGGCGTGCGGGGTGACCACGCCGTTGGGAAACCGGCCGCTCGACCCAGGTGGACGACTGCCGACCCGCACATCGTCGTTGTTGGAGGTATAGCCGTGAGGATCGGTACCGAGGGCGTCGACGCCGTACGTTCGATAGCCGCCCTCGGGGTTGACGGCCGGGGAGAAGCCCCAGTATCCGTAACGCGCCTCGTGCAGACCGTGCTCGATCTGGGCGCGGACATAGAGCCGGTGATTCACCCCCCAGCTTCGAGGGGCCCAGCGCTCCTCGGGAACGAAGAGCGTGACCATCAGCGCCTCGAACATGCTCCCGCCCCAGCTTGGGACGATCCGCATCCCCCGGTATCGGTAATGCCCCTCGAAGACGCGGATTCCGAGATATTCCCGGTATTCGCCGGTGGGCCGCTGGCTCTGTTCGCGGATATCGGGGCCGAGCGTCCGGCCGGGGTGATAGTAGTGCTCGGGTGGGATCTGGCCGCGGGCGATCCCGATGTAGGCGGCGATGCGCTGTTCGGTGTTCAGGACGCGATGGAAGCCGCCGAAGGTCCCGCGATCCATCGCGTAAGGACCACGAATCAGGCCAGGTTTGTGCCACGAGTCCGAGGGATCGAACCCGACGAAATAAAAGCCGAAGTCCATCGGCCGAAGCAGTGTCTCCGCCCGGTCCCGCAGAGTGGGAAAGGCGTTTCGGACCATCAGGAGCCCGGCGGCAAGCCATCCATTGTCAACCGAGGAGGCGATCGGCGTGATCGGGCGGCCGTCGATCGGCGATTTTCGGAAGGTCCGGGCATCTTTCGGGTCAATCCGATCGGCCAGGAAGCCATGGGCCCGCTCGACGCGATCGAGCCCGTCGAGCGTCCGAGAGAGGCGCCGGATCGCTTCAGGCTCGTCAATCAGCCCAAGCCGATGCGCGGCGATGGTGCCCCAGAGATAGGCGCCGATGTCGGTCGGATTGGTCTGGGGCGTTTGTTTCCAGAGCCCGCTCGGTAGTCGCCGCAGGCCATCGCAGGGGACAGCCAGCCCCTCGGCCATCTCGGCCATCGATCGCCAGGTATCGCGGGCGTACCTCTGGAGCCGGACGCGGTCGGCCGGGCCGATCGGATCGGGGCTCACGTCGGTCGCTGGCGCGGCCGAGTTCGAGAGCAGAAAAAAGATCAGGACCAGCCCGGCGATTCGCGGCGCACTGTACCGGATCAACGAAGGATTCCCTCGGAGAGGAGCGATCAGAACGAGAGACCTCGGAAACATCCAGAGTAGGAGGCTCTGGTCCGTTCGACAAGGGTCCGAAGCTAGCGGCCGGGGGCGATCATCGGATAAAGTCTCGACAGGGCGGGCCGACCGTCCGCCGTTTTTCGACCCGGTTGGAGACAGGATCGAGCCCATGTCGCAGCGGATCTCGCAGGTCGACGCCTTCACCGATCGCCCGTTTGCCGGCAATCCGGCTGGGGTCTGCGTTCTGGACCGACCGGCCGATCCGCGATGGATGCAGGAGATCGCGGCCGAGATGAATCTCTCCGAGACGGCGTTCGTCGTACCGATCGAGGGAGGCTCGCGGTTTCAGCTTCGATGGTTCACGCCGAACACCGAGGTCGACCTCTGCGGGCACGCGACGCTTGCCACCGCGCACGTACTCTGGGAAGAGGGACATCTCGCGGCCGATCAACCGGCCTGCTTCGAAACGCGGAGCGGCCGGCTCTCAGCGCGCCTCGGGACTCATGGGATCGAGCTGGACTTCCCTCGCGAGGCCATCGCGACGGAAATCACCTCGGCCACCGAGTGGGCCACCCTTCGGGCCGCGATTCCGGCACCCATCCGGTTCGCCGGCCGGAATCGCTTCGACGTGCTCGTCGAGCTGGAGGATGAGGAAACGCTCGTCTCGCTTCAGCCCGACTTCCGGAAGGTCGCCGAACTGGAATGCCGGGGCGTGATCGTGACGAGCCCGTCGACGGACCCCGCGTTCGACTTCGCCTCCCGGTTCTTCGCGCCCAGGCTCGCGGTCGACGAGGATCCAGTCTGTGGATCGGCGCATTGCTGCCTGGGACCCTACTGGGCCGAAAAGCTCGGCCGGAACGAACTGGTCGGGCACCAGCGATCGCGTCGCGGAGGGGTGGTCCGGATCCGAACGGCCTCGGATCGCGTTTTCCTGATCGGCCGGGCCGTGACTGTCCTGCGCGGGGAATGGAGCGGCCTCGCGGTTTCGGACCGGGGAGATGGGCGTTAAACTGAACGAGAAATGGGTCTACTGGTGATCGGGGGATGCGGCGAGGAGGTTCCATGTCGGTCGCGGTCGAGGGAGTGAAGGCAGTCGTCCTGCGGGACGACGACAACGTGGCGGTCGCGGCGCGTCCGATTCCGAAGGGTGCGGTCCTTCGGCTCGGCGACCGGACCATCGAGGTCCTGGAGCCGATCGGGCTGGGACACAAGGTCGCACTCGACGCCATCGAGCCGGGGGAGTCGGTCCGGAAATACGGCCAGATCATCGGATTTGCCTCGCGGGCCATCCGGCCAGGATCGCGCGTTCACGTCGAGAACCTCCGCGCCGACCTTTTTGAGCGCGACTATGCGTTCTCGGTCGAGCATCCCGAGCCGCCGAAGCCCGATCGACCCCTGACGTTCCGCGGCTTCCTTCGGCCGGACGGACGGGTCGGAACGCGGAACTACATCGCCGTGATCAGCACCGTGAATTGCTCGGCGAGCACCTCGCGGTACGTCTCGGATCGCTTCCGCGATGGTGCCTGGAAGACCGAGTTCCCGAACGTCGACGGCGTTTTCGCGATCACCCACAAGGGCGGCTGCGGACTCCCCTTCGAAGGTCCCGATCATCAAATCCTCGAACGCGTGCTGGCCGGGTTCGCCAACCACCCGAACGTGGCCGCCTATGTCATCGTCGGACTCGGCTGCGAGGTCGGTTTCGCCTCGCACCTCGTCGAGGCACAGGACCTTGTCACCCTCGTCGTCCCCGGGACCAACGGTGCTTCCGGTCAGCCGCCGAGTCGCCCCCGAACGCTCAACATCCAGGAACTGGGAGGCATTACCTCGACGGTCGAGGCCGCGGTCAAGGCCGTTTACGAACTGCTCCCCGAGGCCAACGCCTGGTCCCGGACCGAACAGCCCGCCTCGAAGATCAGCCTGGCGATGGAGTGCGGCGGGTCCGACGGCAACTCAGGAATCACCGCCAATCCCGCGCTCGGTGTGGCGGCCGATCTGCTCGTCGGCCACGGCGGCTCGGCATTCCTGGGCGAAACCACCGAAATCTACGGCGCCGAGCATTTGCTCACCCGGCGCGCCGTCAGCCGGGAAGTTGGCGAGAAGCTCATCGATCGCATCCGGTGGTGGGAAAACTACACCGGAATGTTCGGCGCGAAGATCGACAACAACCCGTCGCCCGGCAACAAGGCCGGCGGATTGACGACTATCTATGAGAAGTCGCTCGGGGCGCTCGCCAAGGCCGGATCCACGGCGCTGGTGGACGTCGTCCCGTATGCCGCGCGGGTCGATAAGCCCGGGCTGACCTTCATGGACACGCCGGGCTACGATCCGCCCTGCACGACGGGCCTGATCGCTGGCGGTGCGAATGTGCTGGTCTTCACGACCGGGCGCGGGAGCGTGCTGGGCTTGAAGCCGACGCCCTGCATCAAGGTCGCGACCAACACGCCGATGTTCGAGCGGATGACCGACGATATGGACCTCGACGCCGGGCCGATCCTCGAAGGAGAGCCGGTTGAGAGCGTGGGTCGCCGGCTCTTTGATCTGATCCTGGAGGTCGCCGACGGCCGGCCGACCCGGAGCGAGCGGCAAGGGGTCGGCGAGGAGGAATTCGCGCCATGGTCGATCGGGCCGACGCTCTGAGCCGCCCGGCCCCGAGGCGGCCGGTATCGCCAACGGCCCCCTCGCCCACGGACACGCCCCCTTTCGGCTCCCGGCTGGGCCCTGTCCTGGCCGGGCTTGCCGTTGCCGAACTGGTCTGGATGATCGTCTATCTGGCGTTCCCGCTGGCAAACGCCCCGAAGCTCGAAGGAATTACCTTTCGCCGTGGATTCATCCTGCTGCAAACCTTCCCGCAGGTGATCGAGGGGGTGACGTTCCGCCGGTCGATGCTCGGGCACTTCCTCGAGCAACTGAGCCACGTCGAGAACCTTCCGCAACGGGTGCCGATCGTGATGGTCGCGGGGTTGATCGCGGCTGCCGCCATCGGTCTCGGCGATGCCATCCTGACACTCCTCCGACTCCGAGCCGGGATTCGCTGGCCGGTCCGAGTCGCACTCGGCTACGGAACCGGCGCAGCGGCTCTGGGCGGCCTGACACTGATCGTCGGAAGGATGGGGTGGCTCCATCCCTGGTTCATCCGATCGATGCTGGCCGGGCTGGCGATCCTCCCCCTCGCCAGGATCGCCTGGCCCCGATTTCGGGGCATCCCGAGGACCCCGACTGAGGATCGTCCAACGCCGACCTCGCGCGACCGGATGGCCTGGCTGTTCGCCCTGCTGATCGCGCCTTTTGTGACGATCACGATGCTCGGCTCGATGTTGCCGTCGTACGACTTCGACGTCCTGGAATACCACCTCGAAGGGCCGAAGGAGTATTTCCAGGCAGGACAGATCACCTTCCTGCCGCATAATGTTTATACCAACATGCCGTTTGACGTGGAGATGCTCCACGTCCTCGGGATGTCGGCGATGGGTGACTGGTGGTGGGGGGCACTTGCGGGTCAGCTTCTGGTGGCGATGTTCGGGCCAGCGGCGGCGGTGATGGTTTACGCGATCGCCTCGCGAGTCTCGACGAGGGCCGGATGGATCGCGGCGCTCGTGTATCTCTCAACGCCCTGGGTTCACCGGTTTGGGATCATCGCCTACGTCGAGGGGCCGCTCTGCTTTTATCAGGTCGCGCTGGCCTGGGGATGGCTGCAAGGTTGGCCCGGGGGCCAGGATCGGGTCGGACGGAGCTGGCACCTGCTCGGACTGCTCGCTGGCGGAGCGATGGGGTGCAAGTATACCGGGCTGATCTCGGCCGTCCTGCCCTTCGGGCTGCTCGCGACCGCCGAGGCCGGGCGTTCGCGAGGGCTCCGACCGCTGCTCGCCTTCGGGCTGGGCTGGGCCATCATCCTGTCGCCCTGGCTGATCAAGAACGTCGCGGATACTGGAGACCCTGTTTACCCGCTCGGATACCGGGTCTTCCACGGCCGGGGCTGGGATGCCGCAATGGAGGCGAAGTGGAACCGCGTCCACGGACCTCGTCCATTCTCGTGGACCGAACTCGGCGGCTCCCTCATCGACATCGCCGGCCGTTCCGACTGGCAATCGGGCCTCTACGCCGCCCTGGCTCCCCTGGCCCTCTTGCGCGCCGGTTCGCGAAGGCTCGCCCTGGCCCTCTGGGCGTTCGCGGCCTGGATCTTCCTGACGTGGTTCGTCTTCACCCACCGGCTCGATCGATTCTGGCTCCCCTTGCTCCCGATCCTCGCGGCCCTGGCGGGACTCGGGGCCGACTGGGTTCGCCGCCTCGGATGGTCGGCCCTCCTCGCCACACTCCTCGCCGTCTCCTTGCTAACAAACCTGATGTACGACTCCAGCATCATGACCGGCTTCAACGAATGGACGGCCGACCTGGCCGCACTGCGCTCCGACCTTCCTCGCCGACTCAACCCGCCCCTGGCCCTGCTGGACGAGAAGCTTCCGGACGGAGCCCGGCCGATGCTCGTCGGCCAGGCAGCCGTGTTTCACCTGAATCACCCGGTGGTCTACAACACCGTTTTCAACCGCGAGACGATCGAGGTGATCGCGAAGGGAAAATCCCTCGACGAGATCCGCCAGGCCCTGCACGATCGAGGCGTAACCCACATCTATGTCGACTGGAAGGAGGTGGTCCGATTCCGCCAGCCAGGCAATTACGGCTTCACCGACTTCGTCACCCGAGACCTCTTCGCCAATTGGGTCGCCGCCGGACTCCTCGACCGACCGCTCACCTTTGGGGCCGAGCAGGAGTTTTATCGGGTTCGTTAGGCAAGGCATCCACGGAAAGGAATCGGGCCGAGGCCCGGGGGATCTCATGGACGACCTGACGATTGTGACCGGCGGTGCGGGATTCATCGGCAGCCATCTGGTCGAGCAGTTAACGGCCGAGGGCCGGTTGGTCCGTGTGATCGAGCGGCCGGGAGCGGGCGTCGATCACCTCCCGGACTCGGTGGAGGTGGTTTTCGCGGACATTCGGGAGCGAGCGGGGCTCGATCGGCCGATGCGGGGGGCGCGGTGGGTGTATCACCTGGCCGCGAATCCGAATCTCTGGGCCCGCGACCGGTCGGAGTTCGACCGGGTCAACCGTCTGGGGACGATCCATGTTCTCGACGCCGCGCTCGCAGCAGGCGTTGAGCGCGTGCTGCACACGAGCACCGAGAGCATCCTGACCAGGAAGCGAATGGCGGGTCCGATCGATGAGAACATTCGGATCGAGCTGGAAGACACCGTCGGGCCGTACTGCCGCTCAAAGTTGATGGCCGAGCGGTACGCCTTCGACCTGGCCGGCGCCGGCCACCCGGTTGTGGTCGCCAATCCGACGATGCCGATTGGTCCGGGCGATCGCGGGCTTTCACCGCCGAGCCGGCTTCTCCTCGATTTTTGCCTGGGGAAGATTCCGGCCTCGATCGACTGCACGCTCAATCTCATCGACGTGCGCGACGTTGCCACCGGGCTTCATCGCGTGATGGAACGAGGCGAGCCTGGCCGGAGGTATGTCCTCGGTCATGCGAACCTGACGCTGATGAGTCTGCTGGAGGAAATTGGCCGGGTGGTTGGACGACCCGCGCCTCGATGGCGAGTCCCTTATTCGGTGGGGCTCATGATCGCCCTGGCGAGCGAGTTCTGGGCCGACCGGATCAGCGGACGGATGCCGAAGGCGACGGTGACCGGCCTCCGATTGACCCGGCGATTGATGCATTTCGACACGACTCGGACACGACTTGAACTCGGGCTGGAGCCTCGCCCGATTTCGGAATCGCTCCGCGACGCGGTGGACTGGCTTCGTCAGGTGGGACGAATCCCCGTTTGAGCCACGGAAGCCCCCAACAGACAGGGTTTTCGTCGAGGCCATCCCTCGCCTAGCCGATTCTGGCCATCTTCGGCGGAAAGCGCGGAGTACGGCGAGAATTCTGGCTTGTCGCCGGTACTTTCCGAGGGCATACTTAATTCCAACTTCCCTCTCGCTTCCATTGAATATCATGGTTGTGGCGGGCACGTAATTTGCAGACCTTTGCAGGACTCTCTTCTCCCAGGTCCTTGCTCCGTTGGTTCGGATCGGTCGATTCTGTAAGTAGCCGCGGAGCGGTGTGTCAAGCAACTCGCTTGTTCGAAGTTCGACGCGGTTGGCCCAGCATGGTAGTAGGAATTTCGGATCTTTGTGCTGGCGAGCAGGCATCGATTTGATTTATATTCGCAGAATCGGCTCGGCTGTGGACCACCCAGCCCCGGCGCTGGCTTCGTTCGAGGACGTGTCTCCATGCCTGTACGATTGGTGGCGCTAGACGAAGGGCCGGATATCACGCTCGATCGTGGCATAGTCGTCGTTGGCCGCCATCCGAATTGCAACACGCGGCTAGATTCGCTTCGTGTCTCACGACATCACTGCTGCATGACGCAGGAGAGCGGTGACGTCGTCGTGAGGGATCTGGGGAGCACCAACGGCATTCGGATCAACGGCCAGCGCGTGGAATACGGCCGGCTTCATCCGGGCGATGAGCTCTCGATCGCGCACATTCGATACCGGGTCGAGAACGGGCAAGGTCACGAGCACACGATCGCCGAGCCGGGTGGGCTCCCTTCCCTTTCGAGTCGAAACGATCCTCGTCCGGCGTCGGGGCTCGAGGCACCGGCCGTTCCGGATTCGCCGATGCTGGCCTCTCCACTGCTGGCTCCGACTCCCCCATCCGGCCCGGACGAAAATTCCCTGGCCGCCGCGGTTCGGAGATGCCTCCCGGCGGGTCTGGCCGATAAGTGTCGGATTCAGGTGATTGTGCAGGTTCCGGAGGCGGAGGGGCCATTGGCCTCGCTCCATCCCGACGATCGTCCCTCGGCCCATGCCCCGGAGCCCCTTGAGGAATGTCATTCCAACTCGTCCCTCTGACGCGGGGATCGGCGCCGACCATCGCCCTGCATCGGCCCGTCCTTTTGATTGGCCGTCATCCCGAGTGCGACGCCCGAATTGATAGCGGAAAGATCTCTCGGCGTCATTGCTGCGTCGCGATGGCCTACGACCGCGTGATCCTTCGCGATCTGGGCAGCCGGCACGGAATTCGCGTGAATGGTCGGATGGTTGAAGAGGTGCGTCTTCAGCCTGGAGACGAGGTGGCGATCGGGCCGATTCTCTTTCGCTTCGAGGGTCAGCCCGCGATGGCTCCGGCGCCGGCGGCCCCGTCGCGTCCCGGACCGGTTCCCGCCTCGGCCGCGCACGATCTTTGGGATGCGGACGACTCGGGGCTCGATCTGATCCCGCTGGATGACCTCTGACCGTTGCGAACGGCGCGTTCCGCCGCCCGGAATGGCGGGACCCGATGCCTCTCCGATCCGTCTGTGTTAAAATCTCTAGGGAAGGTCGCCTCTCGATCCGAAGGTCGATGACGGCGAGGGCGATCCCTCGGGAGCGAGACGGCCGTGAGTCGGGCCCCCTCGGTCGATTGCGATCGCATCGCCCCTCGTCGCTCCATCTCCGGGTCGGACCGGTCGATCGCCCGACCGTCCCGCCCTCACTCTCGTCGGCCGGATGGCAAGAGCCGGCATCTGGAGGTCCACATGATTCGGGTTCGCAGAATGGTCCCGGCCCTGGTCCTGGCCGCGGCACTTGTCGGTCAGCCTGCAAGGGCCCAGTGGGGTTATGGCGGCTGGGGATGGGGCGGAGGATGGGGACAGACCCCCGCCGGCGCCAACCTCACCGGCCTCGGCCGATACGCGATGGGCGCCGGTGTCTACAACTACGATACAGCGCTCGCCAATCAACTGAACGCCCAGACCTACATGCAGCTCAACGAGTACTGGGCCAGCGTGGTGGCTCACGAAGCCTTCGTGCATCACGCGCGGGTTCACCAGGAGTTCCTCAAGGATAAGACCCTTTACGACCAGCACATCCAGTCTCTTCGCGACACCCCGACCCCGCAGCAAATCCAGAACGGCGACGCCCTGAATCAGGCCGTCCGCGACCTGAGCGATCCCAGGCTCGGCAGCTCGTCGGCCCTGCGTGCCGCCAAGGCGCCTGTCGAAGCCCAGACCATCGCCGCGGTCCCGTTCGAGAGTGCGACCGACCGCGTCACTATCATGCTCGACCAGCTTCGGGGCGCCTTCGACTGGCCAGCCGTCTTCGAGGATCCGCGGTTCGCCAGCGACAAGAAGACCTTCGACGATGTCGTCGCCCGGATGCGACGCGAGGATCAGGACGGCGAAATCTCCCAGAAAACGATCCAGGAGGCCACGGCCCTTTCAAATGACCTCCGCGCCAAGCTCAACCAGCAGCCCCTGAAGGATGAGAACGATCAGCGGGCCGCCACCAGATTCCTCAACGCCTACCAGGCGCTCCTGGGATTGCTGAACAAGCCCGACACCCGCGCTGCTCTCGAAGAGCTGCGAAAGGTGAAGAACACCACCATCGGTAATCTCCTGGGCTTCATGCACGCCTATAACCTGCGCTTCGCTCCGGCGAAGACGCTCAAGGAGCGGCAGGCTTACCAGCAACTCTGGGAAACCCTCGACACCACGCGCGACCAGATCCTGGCCGAGGCCAAGCTCGACCTGAACCGGTCCACATCGACCAACCCGCAGGTCATCACCGACTTCTACGGAAATATTCGTCCCAAGCCCCAGACGGACAGCGAGTAACAAACCGCCCTCGCCGAAGCGTGGCCGCCGGTCCGATCGCCTGATCGTGCCGGCGGCCCGATGGGATTTCAGGGACCGGCCAGCCCGAGAACCGCGGAAAGCTCGCGAAGATCCCCAATCAGGTGCGTGTGCGGACAGGCTTCCAGCTCCGCTCTCGAATGCGTCGGACCGACGATTCCCACATTCACTCCGCAGCCGGCCGCTTGCCCTTCGCCCAGGTCGGCCGGTGTGTCGCCCACCTTGGCGATTTTCCGGCTCTCGGTCAGTCCAAGCCGTTTCATCAGCGCCTGGATCATGTCCGGATGGGGCCGTCCGCGCTCCACCTCATCGCTCGAAATCGTGGCGTCTACGCGATCACGCCAGCCGAGCCGATCGAGGATCGCCTCGGTGATCCGTCGATCGAAACCCGTGTTCAGCGCGACGCGGATTCCCCTCGCTCGAAGCCGCTGGAACAGGTCCGATGCTCCCTCGACCTCCTCGATCGTGGGATCGGTTGAGTAAAATGCGACCGAACGCTCCACGAGGTCGGCATGGATCTCCTCGACCCTCGGACCGAGGTCGTGCGTCCGCCCGTGAAGGTCGATCAGAATCGAGAGCGCCTGGCGCTTCGGCAGTCCCATCACCCGGTTGACCTCGGCCGGGTCGGCCGACAGCCCGACGGCTTCGAGGGATTCTCGGATCACGCGATTGACGCCGTGATCGTCACGAAGGGTGGTCCCGGCCATGTCGAGGACGACCATTTCGAGCGGGTTCATCGGCAAGGCTCCGGTTGGGGATTCATCGCGGACCCAGGACCTCGTTGACCTGCGCCTCGGCCAGACCAAAGGAGAAGGTCATTCCCGCTCCGCCAACACCGGTCACGATCCGGATGCCGGGACCAGGCTCGAGGACGACGTGAGTCTGCTCGGGATGCTTGGCGTAGGTTCCGTGCCATCGCGAAGCGATTCGGAGTCCTGGGATGTCGAGCATCCCGCGAAGGTATTCGAGAATGTGGTCGTCGATCTCGGCGTTGTCGAACGGTCCGAGCGGATCGCCATATTCGTGCGAGTCGCCGATGGTAAGCTCGCCGAGCCGGGTCTGGCTCACCATGACATGAATCCCATGGCGATCGAACCAGGGTGATTCCTGGGCGATCCGGTCGCAAAGCGCGGGAAGTCCCGGACATCGCTGGAACGCGGGATAATGGCGGAGGGTGAGTCCTCCCGCGAGCATCGGCCCAAGCGAGCCGGGCGGGCCGATCGGCTCGGACCGCATCATCTGAAGCTTGCACCGGACGATCCCGCTGGCTCGGAGGAGCTTCGGAAACAGCACGCGCGTTTCATCGCCCGAGCAGATCCAGATCCGCTCCGCCTCGATGGGGTCTCCCGACGCAACGACTCGACCCGGTTCGACGGCCGTGACCGGCGTATCGAACCGGAACTGAATCCCCAGTTCGCTCGCAAGCCAGTCCGGTAGCCGCGCGAGAACGTCGCGGGAGTCGACGCAAACCTCCTCGGAACTGAAAAGCGCTCCGATCAGACCGCGGCGGTTGACGCTCGGCGAAAGCCCGCGAACTTCCTCGGAGGAGAGCCATCGATACGGTGCGCCGGATTCCGAGCCCTCAAGGAATTCGCGGAGAACTCGGGCCTCGTCCTCGTGGTGCGCGAGGTGAAGCGAGCCCGAAGGATCGTGCCAGATTCGTGCGGCTTCGAGAACCGACCTCCAGATCGCGGCGCTTCGGCGAGCGAGGTCTCGCGGCGGACCCTCGGGCTGTCCAATCGGCCAGACCATCCCGAAGTTTCGGACCGAGGCTCCCTGTGCCCTCGGATCTCGCTCCAGGACGAGGACGCGACGCCCTCGGCCCGCCAGATGATAGGCGTGGGCGAGTCCGAGGATTCCGGCCCCGATGACAACGTCGTCGCGACTGCTGGGCATTTCGGATCTCGCAAGGTGTCAGCGGAAGCGGTCCGGCGATGCCAGGGTATTGTGCCGGATCGAACCCGCCTCGGCAATCGGACATCCGGAAAGCCGCCACAATCCGACCCTTTCCCTCCTGAAGACCGGAATCCTCTCCACCGCCGAGGGCCTTCCCGACAAAGGCCGTCGGCCTCTCTCAGTCAGCTCCCGGATTCGTGGCCATGGGGATCGTTCACCCTACACTCCCTCTCGGATCAGATGGCCCCGCGCCGTTTAGGGAGCGCGTTTCTGGACGGCTTGTGGATCAGTCGCATCAGAATTTGCGGTTTCTCCGGTTGCCTCTTTACGTAATCCGCGAGGAGGACTAATATAAAGGTAGATAGGACTCAAGTTGGGTCTGATCCAGGGATGGCCTGGCTCTCGTGAATTCTTGCCTTCGAGAGCCAACACGCTTCACGCCTCTTACGTTCCTGTCCACCGACGTACGGCGTGATGGTCGCGGTGATGGCTGCCGCGTCTCGCTTCGGGTATGGTGCCCGCCCACGGGGACGATCCGTTCACGGACTTTTGAGTCCGAATCTTTTCCTCGCTCTCGCTTCGCTGGATCAGGCGGAGCGTAGTCAGGCCGGTTCGTGATCCAACGCAGGCCGCCGGTTGGCCGATGCGACCGGGGAGCCTTCGCGCACCCCTCGCCCGATGTCAGAGGAGACGACCTCGGCGCGTCCGATCAAGGAGAGAGCATCATGTCTTCCGCAAAGAATTTCACCCAGGCGATGGAATCGATGAACCTGCGACGAGATCGTGATCACCAACGTTTTCCCCGGGCCTGGCGCAGCCGACACGAATACCGGGGGCCTATCGAGGTGCTGGAGTGCCGTAGCCTCCTGTCCTCCATCATTGGCCAGGTGATCAACGACCTGAACGGTAACGCCCTTCGCGACGTTGGCGAAACGGGCGTCTCCGGTGTGACGATTAACCTCGCTCAGATCGACCCCAGCACGGGCGCCACGCTTTCGACCTATCCGAGCACGACGACCGATAGCCAGGGCGATTATCAGTTCACCCAACTTCCGGCGGGCACCTATCTGGTGAGCGAACCGGCCGTCACTGGGACGATCCAGACGGCCCCGTCTTCTGAGCACACGCCTCAGTCCTACGTCGTCCAGTTGGGACCGGGAAATGACGTGGCGGGCGGAACCCTCGCCTCGCCCCTGGCACCTCCCACCGCCAACTGGCTTGCCTCGCTCGCCCCCCAAACGGTCAACTTCCCTCTTTCTGGCGACTTCATGTTCCAGCTTGGGCCAAACGGCACCGCGCCGACACGGGTCTTCCTCTCTGGCGAGGCCACCGTGCAGACCCAGGCGCCGATCGTTTCGACCTCGACCAGTGGCGACGGAACGGCGACGACCGATGTCACGGTCAATACCACCATGACCCATTTGCAACTGGTCGGCACGGTCTCGACCGATCAGCACGGCCTGGGCTACCTGGGCACGATCACGATGTCGTTGACCTCGCCGTCCGCCGGCCAGATCACCAGCCGAAGCGATAGTAACACGCTGGTCGACAGCAGCTTCAACATCAACGCAACCCTTGTGATCCCCGTCGCGTTCGGCACTCCGACGGTCCTGCATACCTCGGTCCCGATCAATTTCCTCGCCCGCGAGATCGCCCAGTTCCCGGGCTTCGGCGGTACCTACGCTCACAATGGGACCACCTCGCCGATCGATCTGCTGGACACGAACAATCAGTCGCAGGGCACGCTGATCTTCGGCTCGCTCGCACCGACGCCTGGCCTCGACTTCGCCAACTTCGCCCAGGCGACGATCGCCGGTCAAGCCGTCATCCAGAACACCGACGGCACCACCACACCGCTGGTCAACCAGCCGATCATCCTCCAGCAGACGGCCGAGACGGCGGGACCATCGAGCGAGGGCTCGGGTCAGGGTGGCAGCAGCAACGGTTCCGGTGGTCCGCCCGCCGGCCAGGGCCCCGCGCCCACTCAGCCGATCACCGTCTACACCGACAACACCGGCCACTACGCGTTTGCCGGACTCGGGCCAGGAAGCTACACCCTTACCGAGCCCAATGGCGCCCCGCTCACCCTCGATCCGGCCAATAACCTGGGCCTTCAGACCGACGGTGAAAGCTACAGCATCGCCACGCTCGCGAGCGGCTCGACCTCGACGTACGACTTCGTCAACACGTTCGGCGTTGGCCAGATCAACCGGAGCACGGCTCCGGGCTACCCCGTCGCCTCGCAGACGATCGTACCGAACCTGCACCTCGGCACCACGGAATTCGCCAACGACGGCAGCCCGACCTACGTAATCGACGGTGTGACCTTTGGCGCGGCGCTGACTCCGGGCGCGACCGTCCCGATGACAATCACCGTGGTCGTCCCCGCCGGGTCGACGGGTTACCTCAGCGGCTGGCTCGACGCCAACGGCGCTGGCAACTTCGGTACGGGGAATGGGGCCGACGACCAGATCGTTCTCTCGGGCGACTCCACTTATGGCACTCTCGACAACTATTCGCTCACCGCGGGGGTACACACGCTGAGCCTCAACATGGTCGTTCCCGCGGGGCTGACCCTGCCCGCGAGCGGCCAGCTTGCAACCTACGCCCGATTCCGGCTCAGTGACACGCTGAACACCGGCCCGGCGAACGCTTCGGGCCTGGACGCGAACCCCGACGGGACCGGCGAGGTCGAGGATACCCCGGTGACGATCTACGCCCCCTCGCAGCTCGCCACCATCACCGGCCAGACCTTCGAGGACGTCAACGGGACCGGCGTGATGGCCCCGGGCCAGCCCGGCCAGGACGGCTGGAGCGTCTCCCTGGTGAACCTCGACACCGGGCTTACTGTCGCGACTCAGACCTCCGGCGCTCGGGACGTCACCATCAATGGTTCGACGGTGACCGAGCACGGGAGCTACCAGTTCGCGAACGTCGTCGCCGGCCACTACCAGGTCGTCGCGACCCCGCCGGCTACCCTCCCGGCTGGGTCCACCTCGGTCATCGTGAGCGCACCAGCCTCTTCCGAGGGAGCGCTGGCGTACCAGCTCGACGTGACGCCTGGCGAGCAGATTGGAGCCTTGCCCTCGGCCACGACTCCGGCCACTCCAGGGTGGCTCAATACCCTGCCCTCCGGAACCGACTCGCTCTTCACCCTGGGTCAGTTCACCATCCTTCAAGGTGGTGGCGGCGGGCACGCCGGCTCCGGTAGCTCGGGAAGCGGCGGCGACTCGGGGAGCTCGGGGAGCACAACCAACCAACCGATCCGGATCTCGGTCGTCGGCGACATGAACGTCTTCCACGATGTGATGGGAACGAGCGGTCTCCTTCCAGCCCAGATCAACGCCATGCAGCTTGAAGGGCTGGCTGTCTCGCAGCCCACGGAAGGCGGTTCCTCCACCGTCCTCGGCCCGGTCACTGTGACCCTGGGGCTCTTCCCCTCCACCGGAACCATCGGCCCGAGCACTTCCGGCGAGACCACGGGTGACACCGCGAACTTCACTCTCTACATCAGTATCGACCTGACCGCGCTCGGCTACGGCGTGATGGTCAATACCCGTCCGCTGACGGTCAGCGGTTCGGTCACCCAGATGCCGTTCATCGACACGATACTCCAGCGGAGTGGGGGCGGCTCGCCGATCCCGCTCCGCAACACCGCCGACGGCACCGAGCCGCTCCGCCTGGTTTCCGCCTCGTTCACGACGATGTTCGGTCTGGACCAGGGAAGCTTCTACCCGGGCACGATCAGCGGCACGTCCTACAAGGACATGAACAAGAACAACCAGCAAGATTCGGGCGAGCCGGGTCTGGCCGGCGCCACCATCCTCGTGCAACAGGCCTCCACCGAAGGCTCGAGCTCCGAGGGCAACGGGAACGGCAATGGCGGCCAGGGTGGGTCGGGCAATGGCGAGACCACCACGCCAACGGTCTACATCACACAGGCCGACGCTCAGGGAAACTGGAGCATCTCTGATCTCGGCCCGGGCACCTACACGGTGACCGAGATTCCTCCCTTTGCCTTCGGACTGACCGCGGGAGCCTCGTTCAGCTACACCGTCACCATGACGAGCCAGGGTCAATTCACCGGGAACGCCTTCGCGAACTACCCGATCAACCAGGCGCCGGTGATCGTGGCGCCAACCTCCGCGACGACGTTGGAGGACACCGCGCTGACGTTCTCCACGACGACGGGCGAGGGAATCTCGGTCTCGGACGCGGACGCCGGCACTAACCCGGTGCAGGTCTCGATCTCGACGGCCGACGGGTCGCTCTCTCTGGCCGATGCCTCGGGTCTGACCTTCTTGCAAGGAAGTGCGACGGGGAGCAGTCAGATCGTCGCCACCGGGATGATCGACGCGATCAACACGGCCCTTGCGGGTCTAACTCTCAGCCCAACGGCCCACTTCAACGGACCGGGGAGTCTGACCGTCAGCGTCGACGACCTGGGTAACAGCGGCTTCGGCGGACCGCAGACGTCCACGACGACGATCCCAATCGCGATCACCGCGGTCGCCGATGCCCCGACACTAACGGTCGCGAATGCTCGCGGCTCAGACGGCAATCCGATCCCGCTGGGAATCGTCGCCACGCGGGCGAACGGTGCCAGCACCGAGGTTCTCTCGGTGATCCTCGCCGGCGTGCCGGCTGGTGCCACGCTCTCGGCCGGGACGGACCTGGGTCAGGGCCAGTGGCAGCTCTCGCCGCAACAGCTCGCCAACCTCACTCTCGTCGCGCCAAATAGCGGAACCTATCCTCTGACGGTCACCGCGACGGCCACCGAGCCGTCCAACGGGAGCACGGCGACCACGGTTTCGCCGCTGACTCTCACGGTCGACAACATCATTCCTCAGCTTTACTCGCCGGGCGACCAGACGGCCACGGTCAACGACCCGACCGCCATCAACCTCGGCAGCCTCTGGGATACGGCCACCGACGGGGCCTGGAACGTCGGCATTAACTGGGGCGACTCGACAACCTCGGGCTTTGTTGAGGGGGCGACGGGATCGCTTGGCGCCTTGCCGCACAGTTACAACCGAAGCGGCCGGTTCGTGGTCACAATCACCGTTCAGGACAAGGACGGGGGCAGCAGTTCCAGCCAGTTCGTGGTGACGGTTGGGCCGACCGAGGTCGCTCAGGTTGTCATTGGCGACGGAACGGCCCAGCGGTCGATGATCAAGAGCCTGACGGTGACCTTCACCGGCCCGGTGACCATTCTGCCTGGCGCCTTCAATCTTCGTGACCGACTGGGCCGGGCCGTGAACCTGAACGTCTCGACGGCGCTGGTCAACGGCCAGACGGTGGCGACGCTGACCTTCAAGGGGCCACGGATTGTGGGTGGCTCGCTCTGGGACGGTCTTTACACTTTCCGAATCGACGGGAGCCACATCCTGGATGCCACGACGGGCCAGGCGGTGGACGCGGCCATCAACGGCCTGACGGGCAGCCAGGCTCA
This sequence comes from Planctomycetales bacterium, assembly GCA_027449865.1. Classification (GTDB taxonomy): domain Bacteria; phylum Planctomycetota; class Planctomycetia; order Isosphaerales; family Isosphaeraceae; genus JAKAUH01. Next base: position 2,843 of record DAIDKV010000124.1, on the reverse strand, counting down.
GGTGCGGTTCCGCCGGCTCTTCGGAGACATCAACGGCGACGGCGTGGTGAACCGTCTCGACATGCAGCAATTCCGGCGAGCCTTCGGCAGCCGGCCTCGACAGGCGAACTATGTCTCCGCCTTCGACTACAACAGCAACAACCTGATTTACACGGGCGATCAGCTCCAGATTCGCCAGAGACTGACAGACTCGATCCAGCTTCAGGTCCAGCTCCAGAAGAAGGATCGCCTCCGCGTCTCGGTGGTCTAACGATCGCTGGAATTTCCGATTCCCTGGCTCCCCGAGCCGTCCGACTTCTGGCTCGGGGAGCCGCTTTATCGGAAGAACGAAGTGTCCGATTTCTCCCAGAACACCCGTGCCCAGCGAAGCGACCTGAATCCCGGAACCTGCCGCGACGTCGCGCAATCGCTTCCCGGTCTGCCTCCAAAGAGCGTGCGGATGGAATCGAGGAATCCTGGAAGAAAAAGCGGGACGACCCGCCTTGCGGGCCGCGATTGAGCCGCTAGAATAGGTGGTGTTGGCCGAGCCTGCGTGAGTCGATCGTCATGACCTCGCACCAAATCCGTTGGCAAATCCTTATGCCTTCGGTCTCTGGGAAAGCATGGCGCAACGTCTCTCATTGCAGTGACTTGCGGGCGTAATTCAGTGGTAGAATGCCAGCTTCCCAAGCTGGACGTCAGGGGTTCGAATCCCCTCGCCCGCTCTCGACGACAAGAGGTCGTGTCCCCCTGAAAAACCAGCGAAATCCCCAGAAACACAGGGGTTTACGTCAAGCCGAGCCGGTCCCATCGAGAGGGTCGGCCCGGCTTTCGTTTTGTCTGTGGATGACTCGCTTGCACTCGGCTTGCACCGGGTCAGTGCAAGCGGCGGTGCAAGCGAACGGCAGTCGTCGGTCCCGGTCGCCCGGTTCGACTCCCGGCCCGAAGCCGGTCCCGCGTCGAGGGGAAGCGATGGCAGGGCGTCCAACGCCCCGTGGACGTCGAGCAGTCGCGGATCGGTGTAGGTGTTCATGGTGAGGTCGATGTCGCTATGCCGCATGGCGGCTTGAGCCGTCCGCGGCGCCACGCCCCCCTTGCTCAGCAACGTCCCGAAAGTGTGCCGCAATGCATGGACGTCGAGCGTCCGGCCGCGGTCGTCGGTCTTGGGGATGCCGGCAAGCTTCAGGTCCCTGTCGAGGATCTTGACCAGTTCCTTCGGGACCGTGAACAAACGGGCGTCGGCGAGAAGGCGGCTCGGGATAGGCTCGCCCCGGCCCCGGGCTTCCGACTGGCGGGCGGCGAGCCGATCGGCTAGCCAGGCCCGGATATCGTCCGCCAGGTCGGCCCGGATCGGCACGGCGTTGCCTTCTCTCGATTTCTCGTCGGCGGCGTCCAGTTCGATGTAGGCGGTCGGCCCGTCGAGCCGGATCTGTCCGACGGTTAGGGTCGCTAGTTCGTTCCGCCTCAGCCCGGTCAGGACCAGCGTCTTATAGATCAAAGCTCGCTCCCGACCGAGGATGTCGAGTTGCTCTCTGATTTCGGGCCGGACGTTCGCGACGGCTTGCCCCTTCCGCTTGCCACGCCGGACCGTCAGGGCGTCGAGCAGCGGGCGGCGGCGGGCCACGTCGAGCAGACGGCTCAACTCGTCGGCGGTCATCGCTCGCCGCTGGCGGCGGCGGTCGGCCCGCTCGTCGGCCCGTGCCACCATGCCGACCGGATTGGACGTCAGCCGGCCCGTCTCGACGCACCATGCGGCGAAAGCGTTGAGCGAGAGGAGATGCGTGTTGCGGGTCCGGGCCGACATCCCGCTTCGGGTCTGATCGGCAAGCCAGTGCTCGACCGCCCCCCGGTCGATGGCGGAAAGCGTCGAGAAACGGCACTCGCTCACGATGCGGCTCAGGCGTCGTCGCGTCTCGTAATGATGCTTGTCCGAAACGCCGATCGCGGTCAGATGGATGCCGTAGGCGTCGATGTGCTCGCCGATGGGCGTGGTCAGGTGCTCGGCGGTCCGGGCCTCGCTCGCCGTGATTAAGCCGGCCCGCACTCGCTCGGCTTTCCGCTCCAGTTCGGCGAGCACTTGGCGGGCGGCGGCTTCCTCCCGGCATCCAGTCGGCACTTCGACGACATGATTGTTGCCGTCCCGATACTTGGCGGTGAACGTCGCGGATTCGATCCGGATGCGGTCCCCGGCGGCGGTCAGCGGTGCCGTCCGCGTCTTCCCCTTCGCTCGCCAGCGTGCCAGCCGTTCGCCTTTGCGGGTGATGATCTCGGCATCGGCGGGCAACGGCTTGGTGAAGGCTTTGCGATAGACGCTCCCCATCGTCACTTCCTCCCTCGCTCGATAAGCTCCAGTCCGAAGTAGGCGGCCAGCCGATCGGCCACGTCGAGCCGGATCGATTGCCGGCCATCAACAAATCGCTGGATGCTCGACCGCTGGACTCCGGTCTCTCGTTCCAGGGTCTTGTAAGCCATCCCGCTCCGGATGATGGCTTCCTTCAAGGGGTCGGTGATCGGAGATTGGCGTTGAGCTTTCATGGTGCGATTATTATCGCATGAGCCCGCCCGGTCGTCAACCCGATCGTTGTTTCTGGTCCTGCACGCAGCCCCCGGTCAGGGGGCGTGCGTGTCTTCTGGTCACACCCCCTATGGGGGTGTTCTGGGATGATAGGCATGGGCGCCTACAGTGCCGGTAGCGAAATGCCTACAGTGCCATAGGCGCCGGTGCCTACAGTCTCATGAGCATCATTCCATCGGACACGGGAAGACGCGGTAAGCCGACGGGCCGCGGTTCAACCCGCCTCGCTGGACGACTTGGAGCATCTTCCGACGGGCGAGCCGGCCGACCGCCCGGCTGGCGGTCTGAC
>DAIDKV010000123.1 GCA_027449865.1 Planctomycetales bacterium | reverse complement strand
AACTGAACCAGTTCCTGGCGTTGCTCTTCGGTCAAGGTGAGGCGCCGGACCATGGACAGCTCCTTCGCTGCTATGCACGCATTGAATGATGCCTCCGGTTGCCCTGATTCTACCGATTTTGACGGTCAAAATCCATCAGGTCGAACGCTCGAGACTTCCACTCGCCAACTTCATTACAGCACCCTGACCTGCGAGCGGTCCTGCTGGGCACGGGCGATGCGAGGATCGTGGAGCACGCCGAGAACGACGAAATACCGGGGCGACGACGGTGACGGTAGCGGTCGGAACAAACTCGGCCAGATCCTTATGCGGCTGCGGGAGGAGTTGCGGTCGGAGGGCAAGTCATGAGTCCGATCATCCGGCCTGAGACATCCGCCGACCATGCGGCCATCCGGGAGGTCAACCGGCGCGCCTTCGATGGAGACGGCGAAGCCTGGCTTGTCGATGCTTTGCGTGAGGGCGGGTTCGCCAGGTTCTCGCTGGTGGCCAAGGTGGATGGCCAGGTCGTCGGCCATATCCTCTTCAGCGACCTGACCATCGAAACTCCCCAGGGAGAGATCAAGGCGTTGTCCCTGGCACCGTTGGCGGTCGTCCCCTCGCACCAGCGCCGGGGGATCGGCTCGTCGCTGGTCCGTGAGGGGCTTCGAGCTTGCCGGGAGGTTGGGCACCGAATCGTGATCGTCCTGGGGCATCCCGAATTCTATCCCCGCTTCGACTTCTCGGCGAAGCTGGCCGAACCGTTGCGTTCTCCGTACTCAGGTCCGGCGTTCATGGCCGTCGAGTTGGTCCCGTATGCCCTCCAGGGCATTCAAGGCGAGGTCCGCTATCCGGCGCCCTTCCAGGACCTTCGAATACCCTGAGGAAGGAACTTGTGTCTTCCGCTGAGTCCTCCTGGTTGGCCGACCCGCCGATCCGGGGGGACGCATTACCAGAGGCCCGGAATCCACCGGAATCGGACTCGTTGCGTGTAGTCCTTGTACCCGCCCAACTCGTCCTGCAACATCTGGTCTTCCCAGCGGGTCCGGACAATCAGCACCAGGGTGGCAAGACCGGCCGGGACCAGCGCCCAGAGCGAGCCCAGGGACAGGGCGATCCCCACGAATAACAGAGAGCCGGCGACGTAGCCGGGATGGCGCACGACGGAGTAGGGGCCGCTGTCGATGACCGTCTGTCCCCGTTCCGACTGGATGCGGACGGTCGGCTCGAAGAACCTGTTGACCGCTTCGGCCCAAGTCATGCCGGCCATCCCGGTCAGGAAGAGAGCATAGCCGAGCAGGCAGACCCACCACGGCACCTGAGACCAGTGGAAACGCTCGTCGTCCAGGGCCGCCAGGATCGGTATCGCCACCACGGCGGCGAAGAGGAGGCCCAGGAGGATTCGATCCCAGGATCTCGTCCCGTCGCGTCGGTTGACCCGAGCGGCGACGATATCCGGGTTCACACGTCGGAGGTAGAGCGTGGCCACGAACGAGGTGGCGAGCGTCACGACGAAGAACAGCCAGCCTCGTCGCCATGCCCACGTCCCGGCGGGGAGGAACAGGCAAAGGGAGAAGATGAGCAGTGTCCAGATCACGCTGGTGATCAGGCGGCGACGGTCGATGGGTTCCGGCGGCAGCCCCCGCTGACCTTGAGTCGTCATGGAATACCCCTGGGATCTGCGAGCATTTTACGGTCTCGAAATGGGACAGGGGACGGGCCTCGGCCTTCTCATTCCCCCCGATCCGCCGCCTCCACCGAGTACGTGGGGTCGGCCTCGTCCCAGGTCACGTCGCCCGACGGCCCGTAGATCGCCGGCACATGCTGCCCCGCCAGCCGCAGCCAGGTCTGGACCTGGGTCCGGTGGTGGCAGGTGTGTAGCACACGTCTCCAGAACGTCCAGATCCGTTGACGCTTCAGGCCGCCGAAGAACGGCATCTCGGTTAACCACCACTCGGCACTCGCTTCGGCAAGCTGGGGCAACCGCCGCTTCGCCAAAGAGACATACCGATCGAGATAGGCTTGGACCGCAGGATTCTCGCCAGGCGGCAGAAGTCCATCGACCGGCGGCTCCTCGGTGCCGACGAACTGGGCGAAGAACCGCCGCTCGGAGAGGATCTGGTGGACCAGGATGGCCCGGATCGTGTTGGTTTTCTCGTGTGGCCGGTAGTCGAGCAGGTTGTTGGGGATCGCTCGCCACATGCTCGCTGTCTTGTTGGTCTCGCTGGCGTAGGTCGTGCCGAGGTGCTGGAACAGCGGGTCCGCTGCCTGCGGGACCTGATCATCGGGGATGGCGACGTATTCGTAGTGCATGGCCGCTCCGGTTCTGGGTCGAAGGCCCCGATCTCGCCGTACTTCCGCCCGAGAGTCGCACGAGCCGGCCACCTGGATGAGCGGGGATCGTACCCGGTGTTCGTCCCCACGGCGACGTCGGATCGAGTCCGGGCCTCGTCATCCGGTCGCCCCGCTGATATGTGGCCCGTCCTCGTCATGATGGGGCAGCATCCCGCCGCATCAGGTCTCTCGGGGGAGATAGACGGTGATCGCCTCATCGTGCCGGTCCTGGCTCCTCTTCGCCCGGACGACCATGATCGTCGTCAACTCGCCCAGCAAGCCCTCCGAACAGCGGTAACGTCCCGTCCTCCTGCGGCGGCGGGTAGCTCAATTCCCCGCCATTAATCCTGGCCCCCTCGGTCAGGGTGTGGGGACGCAGTTCGCCGTCGGGCAGAATGTGCTGGACCACGATCCCCCTCGTCAGCAGGTAGTCGCTCACCAGGCGGCGGTGGCACCGCCAGAACAGGCCCTCGGAGCACATGAAAACCGTCCGCTTCCGCCCGGCGAGCCCCAGCAACCGCCCCACGGCCTCGTGGTACTCCGGGGTAGCCATGTAGTCGGCGTAGGCCCGGAAGCTCTCGTTCCGCAGGCCGAGGTTCCGGGTCGAGCCGCCGGACCCCTTGCGACGACCGCCCAGCGCCTCGAACCAGTGATACTCGACGCCCGCTCGGGGCAGGGCCGCGGCGAGGTTGTCCCGGTTGAAATGGGGGTGCTTGCGGGAGCCGGGATACCGGCGGATATCCGCCAGGGCCTCGATCCCGTGCCGGTCCAGAAGCCCCAGGAACTCGTCGAGCGAGTGGGTCGAGTGGCCGATCGTGTAGAGTTGCTGCTGCATGGCCTTATCACTGCGGCTCGAAGCCGATCTGCGGCTGGAGCGTTTTCAGTCCTTTCGGGCTTGCAAGGTACGGATCTGAGCCTCGATCGCCTGGGCTTCTCGCTGGGCCTCCTCCAGTGGCCGACCTTTCTTCATTCCTGGACGCTTGTGCCCCGTGCTCGTCAGCCAGGCGTCCTTCAAAAGCCGCTGCTTCTGCTGGACCAGTTTGAGGATGGCCAGACCGTGCGGTTGGTCCGCAAGGGCCTTCTCGCCGTTGATCGCCTCAACGACGCCACGGTCTCGGACGCCCCAGTGCCGCAAGATTTCTCGGGCGATGAGCCAGTGCCCGGTGGCGTTGACGTGGACCCCATCGTTGGCGAGCCGGTAGCCCGGATCTCGTTGTCGGGCCACGGCGAGGTGGTGCTTCATCGGGCCGTGGACGTCCACGACATCCCAGCCGACCTTCTTCTGTGCCAGCAGCCAATCGGAGTCGCGTTCGAGCACCTCATCGTAGCCTTCGTAGGGCTGCCGGTATTCGGCGAGGCCCGCTGGGAGCGTCCTCGGCCGGATCGGCTCCGGGTCGAAGACCGGCGGCGTGACATGCAGCACCCTGGCACCGATCGCCGCTGCTCGCTCTCTTAGCTTCCGCATCCCGTCCTGGTACTTCTCAAACCTCTCCTGACCGAAGGGGTAATAAATCCCGTCGTTCATCCCGTAGCAGGCGACGATCAGGTCGGGCCTGGTCTGCTCCAACACCCGACCCAACCTCTCGTGGAGGTCGGGGCGTGGGAACGATCCCCCGGCGTGGCCCGGCTCTGAGAGGCCCGAGACCGTCTCGCTGGGCAGGCCGAGGTTGAGGAACTCGCACCGGAGTTCCGGTTGGCTGGTCCGCAGGTAGGTTTCGATGTATTCGACGTACTGTCCGGAGTAGGTGATGCTGTCGCCGAGGAAGACGACCCGGCGGATACCGGCCAGGGGAGGATCGGCGTCAGCCTTCAAAGGACCGGGCACGACGAGCAGGACGGTCGCCGTGGCCAGAGTCAGGAGACGGAGCATGGGGTTTTTCTCGACGTTGTGTGTTGGCACGAATCTCCGTTCCATCCTCGACCTCTTCTTGTGAGCGTCCTCATGTTTTCGATGAAAAGTTCAGATCCCGTATCCCGTCTCGACCCAGTCGTTCCCGTCCTCGACGGCCTGCCGGGTCTCCTCGTCGGCGTCGATGACCTCCAGTTGGGCCAGCGGCACGGCCAGGGTCCGTTTGTGCTCCCACGGCATCTCCGCGAACATCTCCCGCCCGCATTCGACCTCGGGGGCCATGCCGACGAATTGCACCTCGTCGCCGATCCGCAGGGGCGAGATCGCCCGCTCCTGGACGTAGCGGGTCAGGAACGGGGAGCGGAGCTTCTCCTCCATGTCAGCCCATCGTCTGCTCGCGCTCGTCGTGGCCGTCCACGACGATCTCCATCGTGATGCGGCGATCCCGAGCCGCGTCACGCTTTGGCCTGCCTCTGGACTTCTTTCGGAACCTGGCCATCTCTCCATCCTCCTCGATCGGGCTTATCCGTCCTTCTTCGCATGAGCGATCACGAAATCGACGAGTTCCTGGCTCTGGAACCATCCGGGCCACATGTTGTGACCCTGGCCCTGGATCACCTTGAGCGTCATCTCGCCACCGAATCGACGGTAGCGGCGGGCCAATTCTGCAGAGTTCGATTCGAGCGGCACCACCCTGTCCACGTCCCCGTGAATATGGAATACAGGAACGCCGGCCTTCGCCAGCGGCTCGACACGATCCACGGGGTTATGCCGGGCGAGGGATCTTGTCAATTCCTCCGGGGTCATGCCGTAGGCGCCGGACGCCTTGTCGATGCCGGGGTAGGTGCGAAGATTGCAGACCGGATAGATCCCGGCGATGCCGCCCACGGACCTGGGATGCTCGACCGCCCAGTTGTAGAGCATCAGCCCGCCCCGACTCCTAACCAGCAGGCAGGGTTTCGCTGAGAACCGACGCTTACCCGCAAGCTCCCGATAGTACGACGTGAAGATCGCCCGCCCGTCCGGGCTCCCGAAGGACTCGCCGACATCGATCCCGGCGATGGCGATCCCCGCGTCGAGGAACCTCTGGAACATCCAGGTCTCCTCGGCTCCCGGCAGGCCCGGAAGGGTCGGGGCATACCAGACCCACGGCATCCCGGCGACCTGATGTTCGGGCCTGGGCAGGATCAGGAACGCCGTGTGTCCTCCGACCTCGAAAACCTCGCCCGGGATTGGCAGCTTCTTCGAGGACTGCTCTCGGCCAGGCGAGGCCGGGAACCCCAGGTCCTTCCCGTCGTGGGTCGCCAGTCCGATCTGCTCGACGCCACCCCGCCGTCCGTTGTACCACAGCAGCCACTTTCCATTCTCGAAGATGGCAAAGGGCTTGTAGACCGCATCGTGGTCCCATTTCTCCCGACCGGGGCGGATGATCGGATTGGCCGGGTGGCGCTCCCAGCCGGTGATGCCGTCCACCGAGCGGGCCAGGCCGATCTGGGCGTGGTCCCGGTCCCGGAAGCCGATGTAGAACATGACGTGGCCGTCGCCCTGCCGGACGACCTGGCAGGCTGTCACCCGGTCCTTCTCCCAGGCCGAGCCGGGATCGGGCCGGAAGACCGGATTGCTGGGGTGCTTCTCCCAGACAATTCCGTCCCGGCTGGTGGCATACCCGATGGCGTCCGGCTCGTACTGCTCGCCGCCGGAGTACCACATCCGGTAGAGCCCAGCCCGCTCGTCGTGGATGACGTGCGGGCACATGACGGCCACCTTCTCCCACGGCGCTTCCGCCGAGAGGACGGGCCTGTCGCTCTCACGTCTCCAGGTCTTCCCGTCCCTGCTGGTGGCGTGGCCGATCCACGACCGGCCCCGTGCCTGTCCGGTGTACCACATCCGATAGGTGTCGCCCGCCTTGAGCACGACGGGGCGGTTGATGTCGGCCTCCCAGTCGGTCCGGTCGTTTGGTCCCAGCACGATGACCGGCTTGCTCCACTCGATGCCGTCACGGCTCTCCACCAGGGCGATGCTCTTCTTCGGGCGCCAGGAGAACCACATTCGGTAGGTGGACCTATCCCTGTGGACGGAGACATCGAAACAGGTTCCGAGGTCGCCGCCGAGGACGGGGTTGCTGGGCGATTTGATCCAGCCGGCCGTCGTCTCGACAGCCTTCCGGTCCTGCTCTCCGGCCTGGGCCGTGGGCCACAAGAAGGCTCCGAACATCGAGAGGGCAAGGAGGGCGTCGAGGCGAGGTCGGCATCGTGGCATCATCGGAAGTTCCTCTTGATCTTTCAGGGCAAGGGCGAAAACGGGCTCGTCACCTCGCCTTGTGGCACGCCTCCAGCATCGCCTTCAACGGCTCAGGGTCGGCCAGCCGGTGATCGGTGCCGGCGACCACCAGGGCCGACTCGGAGAGGCCGCTGGCCCGGACCAGTTCCCGACTCTCAGCGATCGGGATCACGTCGTCGTCCTCGGAGTGCAGGATGACCGTCTCCGGCTTGACGGTTCCCGCCGTGCCCCACCTCTTCCAAGCCGGGCAAAGCAGGACCAGCGGCGTTGAGCCCGACTGGATGTTCATCGCCACGGCCCCGCCACGAGAGGAGCCGACGATCACGTCGGGGTGATGCCGGTCGTACTCGGCCTGGGCGGTGCGGACGGCAAGGTCGAAGTCGTCGTCGTCCAGGGCCGGGTTGATGACCTCGTGGCCCTGGCTGGCCAGATAGGACGGCTTGACCCCGCCGGGGATCGAGTGCCAGCCGTGAAGGAAGAGGATCTTCATCAGTCGAGTATCCTGATCGTTGTGCCGTGAGACGCTCCTGATTGTCTCCCCATGCCGGAGTCGGGGCAAGGCCGACGTTCTGCCAGGTGAGCCTTGCGTAGCACGACTGGGACGAGGGCCTGTCTGCGTCCTTGGGTCATGGCTCTGGCCTCGGCTGTGCGGTCCTCAAGACGGTCCCAGTATGACGAAGCAGGACCCGTTCCGTTCCACGACCTCGCCGGTCGTGACGGCGATCTCCTCGCCGTACTCCGGGCATCGGAAGCAGAAGGTGTGGAACTCCACTCGCTTGCCGCGGGGGCAACTTCCGCGGGGAGTTCTGTGAGGAACGCGTCGTCATACTCTCGGCCCGCAAAGCGCGGTTCTCCCGCATTCTCGATGACGACAGACCTCCGCTGGTCCCATTCGAGCGAGAATCCTGAGGAAAGCCGCGAGCCGGGTGCCGTCTGGCCGCCCTGGATCATCGAGATTGCGGGAGAACCCAAAGCGCTCGCTCGACTGTTTCGAATCCACGCAGGTCAAGACCGCACTCAGCCCCGACTCGATCCTGCGGGGGTCAGAGTGGCCGTGTCGTTCGGCGTCCCCCAGAGTGGGAACACTGGCTCGACGTCCGTCCCCTCCAGCAGCAGGATCCGATAGTCCCTCACAGGGTCGTCTGCAAGGTCGAGGGGAATGGGCGAGACTCGTCGGTGATCTCGACCATCGCCCACTCGAGGGTCCGGGTCATGACCAGATTCTTGTCGGCGTGGGGAGCGAGGAAGAACAGGAATGGGACCTCGCCGCCCACGGCGAGGTGCTTGTACCAACTCTGGGCTCCGGCGACGAACCAGGTGAATCGGACGGTTTGCTCCCACGTCGGCCTTGTTGATCGGCTTACGAGTTCGAGGGAAGCGTCGGCGTCCATCTCGTTGCGGGCGGCCTCCTCCGGAGCGATCGAGCGGGGCGAAGGCCAGGGATGGTGGAGCCTTGATGCACGAGGCAAGGGGCGGGAGAATCGGGACGTCGCCCCACAAGGACGGCCCCGGGGCGACAGGTCCCCACCCCACCCGGAGGCCCCACTCATGACCGGTTGGCTCGCTCATCGTTCCGCCGCCGGTTCCGGCTTGGTGCCGCCGAGCGGGGCTACCTCGAGCGCAAGGGCCTGGAGGCCGTGATCTTGCACGGCGAGACGTTCATCGAGGAGCGGCTCGTCGCTGCCGAGATCCCGAACGACGGCAAGCAGTCCCGATGCGGAATCACCCGATCTTCGTCGTCCAGCACGGAACAGCCACCTGCTGCCGGGGCTGTCTGGAGAAGTGGCATGGGATATCGAAGGGTCATGTCCTGACGGACGACGAGAAGGGATACATCCTCTCCGTCCTCCGTCGCTGGCTCGTTGCCCAGAGAGGTGCTTGAGGGCCGATGCGAGTTCCCGGCGTCCATCGGCCCCGGTGAGTCAGTCCTTCTCAGCGACTCAACGCCCGGGACGCCCACATCACCAGGCTCAGGACGACGCTGATCGCGATGCACGTGACGATCGGAAAGTCGAGGCGGCTGTTGCCTCGCTCGATCAGGACGTCGCCAGGGAGCCGGCCCAACTTAGGAAGTTGGGGGGCGAGCATCCAGATCAGCCCGATCCCGGCGATCACCTGCCCGCGGATGAGCAGCATCCAGCCGAAGCTGGAGTTCCCGTTCGCCCCCCGCATCTATGCCTTCCTTGCCGAGGTTAGAGCGCTTGTACGGTTGCATGGGCGATGCCGGTGGGTGCGGACTCCTCCTATCAACCCGACGCGCCAGCGAGGGTTCCGACACGAAGACCCTCGCTGGCGCGTCGGGTTGGTAGGAGAAACCCTCGCTGGCGCGTCGGGTTGGTAGGAGAAATCGGCCATCCAACGGTGACACGCTCTAGCCTGGACACGTTGTGGTGCATGAAGTTCGTACGGCGGTTCTATTTCCCTGGCACACGAATGGAATCTCGTAGTCGGGAATCCACATCCGTACCCCGCACGTACCCGCTCGCGGAGCGAACGGCCTGTGCGGAAGCCCCCACCTGAGAGAACTCACCAGGAGGAGCAAGGATGCGTCGCCCCAAGGATCGGGATTTCCCGCCAATGGCGGTGCCCCAGACGCCGCTAGACTCCGCCCGCCCGATCGAGGAGAGGAGGGCGGATCGTCGTGAATGAGCTCATCTACATCTATGCGACTGGAGCCGTTATCGCGGGCTATTTCCTCGTCCGCCTGGCTCTGGGCAAGGTCGACCCGTTCGAATCCGTCTGGATGTTCCTCCTGGGATACGCGCAGCTTTATGTGCTCCAGCCGTGGACCTACCACGACTGGGCCGTCGGGGTTCGCGGCGCCCGGCTGGTCGCCGACGCCAACTTCCGGATCCTCTGGTCGTTGCTCTGGTTCCTGGCCGTCTATCACCTGAACCCGTTCCGCCTGTTCACATCGGCGATTCCGCGCCCGCCTCGAGCGTGGTCGCCAGGGCTCGTGGGGGTCGTCTCGCCCTTGCTGATCGTCTGGGGGCTCTACTGCGCCCGGGCCGTGATGTACTGGAATGAAAACGAGGCCGCGCAATCGCCCGAGGCCCGAATTCTGGCCTCGTTTCCCTTCGTGATGAATGTCGCGGCAATCCTCCTGATCGTCACCGGCCGGAACAGGGACGCGCCTCGTCCGGCGTTCACGATGGCTGGCGTGTTCACATCGGGATTCTACATCGCGTTGTGGATCTTCCTCGGCAAGCGGTCCCCGTCGTTGATCGCCTTCTTGACGACCCTGTGTGCGCTCTATATCACACGCCTTCGCCGCCCCTCGTGGACCGTCCTGATTTCCAGCGGCCTGGTGGGAGTTCTGGTCGTCACGATGGCGCTGGCCTGGCGGATGGACACGACCCATCCCCGAAACCTCGGCGGCTTCTTCGCGTTTCTGGTGGATTTCGATCCCTCAGAGGCGCTCGAGCGGCTGAACCTGGCGGAAGGCGAAGGCGATCGCGAGGAAGAGATCAGCCACGAGACCGAGGAATACGGCGGATTCCTGCTGATGATGGACACGGTTCCGGACAAGTCGGAATATGACTATGGAATGAACTATCTCAAGGCGTTCTCGACGTTCATCCCGCGGATTGTGTGGAAGGACAAGCCGATCTTTGGCCGGGAGGCCTGGCGGCACGCCTGGGTGGTGGGTTCGGAGTTCAATCGGGAGGACGACTTCGCGAGTCCGGCGATCGGCATTCTGGGCGCGACTCAGCTCAACGGTGGTGCGTTCGCCACCTTCATCGTGATGGCCGTGGCCGCCGCGACGATCCGGGCGGCGTACGACTATTTCCTCCGATACGCCGAGCTCCCCTGGACGCAATTCTTCTGGTCGGTCACTTACTACAACGCCTGGCTGATGGTGGTGACCGACGATCCGCTCGTCTGGTTCTACTTCAGTTGGGGATTCATGGTGTTCCCGCTGGTCATTCTGACCTGGTTCGTGAACAAGCTGGGAGAGCCCCTCGCGGCCGGACGACCGGTCGCGGTGGGTTGAGATTGGCAGGCCATCCACGGAAGGAAAAGCCGCTATCATGTCCACGATCTCGGTCTGCTTCACCAATTTCGGGCCGTATCACCTCGCCCGCCTTCGTGCCCTCGCCCGCCGGCTCGAAGCGCGGGGCGACCGGCTGATCGCGTATGAGGTCGCCGGCTCCGAGCGCACCTATCCCTGGGAACGCCGGCAGCTTGATGAGCCGTTCGCCTGGGTCACGCTCTTCCCCGACCGCGTTCTGGAGTCGATCCCGCCCGCGGAATGTCGACGGACGATGGTCGAGGCTCTCGACCGCGATCGGCCCGACGTCGTCGGGATCGTCGGCTACGCCCGGCCCGAATCGATGGCCGCGGCCCGATGGGCGGCCCGGTCGCGCAGGCCCTCGATCCTGATGTCCGAGAGCCAGGGAATCGACCGCCCGCGCACCTGGTGGAAGGAGATGGCCAAGGCCCGTCGCGTCCGCCTCTTCAACTCGGCACTGGTGGGCGGGAATTCGCACCGCGATTACCTCGTTCGGCTCGGCATGCCCGTCGACCGGATCACACTGGGCTACAACGCGGTCGACAACGACCACTTCGCCCGCGAGGCCCGCAACTGGCGTGAGGCTCCGTCCGGTCGGGAGGGGCTCCCAAATCGCCCCTACTTCCTCAGCGTTTGCCGGTTCGTCCCCGAGAAGAACCTGGTTCTTCTGGTCGAGGCGTTCGCCCGATATCGAAAAGAGGCGGCCGTCGATCGCGCCTGGGATCTTGTCCTCTGCGGCGACGGTCCCGGTCGGGATCCGGTCGAGGCGGCCGTTGCCGCAAGCGGGTTCGGCGAGGCGATCCATCGGCCGGGCTTCCTCCAGGTCGACGAACTCCCCCGATGGTACGCCCACGCCGGTGCCTTCGTTCTGCCGAGCCTGATGGAGCCCTGGGGGCTCGTCGCGAATGAGGCCGCGGCAAGCAGCCTGCCGCTCTTGATCTCTCAGCGCGCCGGGTGCGCGGGGACGCTCGTGCCCGAGCCTCCCGGCACGACCGGTTACTCGTTCGATCCGGCCGACGTGGACGACCTGACCACGGCCCTCGCGCGGGTCGCGGGCGCCTCCGACGAGGACCGATCCACGATGGGACGTCGGGCCCTGGAGGTGGTCTCGCAATGGGGTCCCGACCGATTCGCCGAGGGAGTCGTCGAGGCCATCCGGCTCGCCTCCGGTCGTCGTCGTGGGTCAAGGGCTCTCTCCACTTCCGTGCCGAGGTGAAAACATGAGCGAATCAACCCGAACGATGACCTTCCGACGATCGAGGACGTCGCGACGTCGGACCGCCGATCGGGGCCACGGAGGCTGGCTTCACGTCTGCAACGGGCTGGATCCGCGTCGCGATGGCGGGATGGTCCCGAGCATCCTGGGGATGACCGGGGCGCTCTCGGGCCTGCGAGACGACGTGACGATCGTGACGCCCACCCCGTCTCGGCTCGAGCCTGGCGCGCCCTCGCCTCGGGTCCGGCTGGAGGGCCCGGAGACGCCGATCGAGGAAGCCGTCCGAGGGGCGGAGGTCGTCCATCTGCACGGGCTCTGGCAGGCGCAAACCCGTCGAGGAGCGCGAGCGGCGATCGCCGAGCGGGTGCCTTACCTGGTCGCCACGCACGGGATGGCCGACCCCTGGGCCCTCCGCCAGAAATACTGGAAGAAACGGCTGTACCTCGCCCTGGTGGAATCGCGGAACCTTCGCCGTGCCGCCTGCCTTCACGCGCTCTCGCGCCCGGAGATCGAGCACCAGCGCGCCCTCGTCCCCAACGTGCCGATCGGCTTCGTCCCCAACGGCGTCGACCTCGACCGGTTCGAGAAGCTTCCCGAGCGCTCCGAGCTGGAGCGAGACCACCCCGAGCTGCGCGGGAAGTTCGTCCTGCTCTTCTTCTCGCGACTCCACCTCAAAAAAGGGCTCGACCTTCTCGCCGAGGCCCTGCGTCGCGTCGCGCCGACTTCGAGCGAGCTCCATCTCCTGATCGCCGGCAACGACGACGGCGCCTGGGCCCCGTTCCGGGCTCGGATCGAGGAGGCCGGCCTTTCGAACCGGATCACGTACCTCGGCCACGTCTCGGGCGAGTCGGCCCGGCGCACCTGGGCCGCCGCCGACGCCTTCGTCCTGCCCAGCTACAGCGAGGGCTTCAGCATGGCGGTTCTGGAGGCCATGGCCTGCCGCCTTCCCGCGCTCATCACGACCGCCTGCTACTTCCCCGAGGCCGACGCCGAGGGCGCGGCGGTGGTCGTCGAGCCGACCATGGAAGGTGTCACGCGCGGACTAGTGGAAATGCTCGAACGTTCGCCCGAACAGCGAGCCGAACTGGGCCAGCGCGGGCGAGCCCTCGTCGAACGCGAGTACACCTGGCACCGCCAGGCCGAGCGGCTGGCCTCGATCTACGGCTGGCTCGCCGGCGGCGGGCCGTCGCCCAGTTGCGTCGAACTTCGATGAACGAACAGGGATGCGGTCAACCCAGGCGAGGGACACGCGATGATCACCCAGGCCGACGAACCAGATACGATCGACCTTCACCACCGCGACCAGCGACGAGCCGTACCCGTCAGCGTGATCGTCCCGGTGAAAAACGAGGCCGAAAACCTGCGCCGGTGTCTCCCCGCTCTGTCCTGGGCCGACGAGGTCTTCGTCGTCGATAGCCAGAGTACCGACGAAACCGAGGAAGTGGCCGCCGAGCACGGGGCCTCGGTCGTCCAGTTCCACTTCAACGGCTCGTACCCGAAGAAGAAGAACTGGGCGCTGGAGAATCTCCCGTTCCGCAACGAGTGGGTCCTGATCGTCGACGCCGACGAGGTCGTGGTTCCCGAGCTGGCCGAGGAGATTGCCCGACGGATCGAGTCGGGCGAGGCCGAGGGCTATTACCTCAACTCGCAGTATTACTTCCTCGGCCGTCGGATCCGGCACTGCGGCTACTCCGAATGCTGGAACCTCCGGCTCTTCCGACACTCGCTCGGCCGCTACGAACGGATGCCCGACGCCACGGGCGGTCGCTGCGGCGACAACGAGGCCCACGAACACGTGGAGCTCTCCGGGCGAGCGCTCCGACTCGAACATATGCTCGAACACCACGCCTATCCGACCGTCGCCGTCTGGGTCGAGAAGCACAATCGCTACGCTATCTGGGAAGCCGCGCAGTACGACCGCATCCGCGCCGAGCCCATCCCAGCCGGAATCGGCCGGGGCAAACGGTTCAAACGGCACCTCAAACGGATCGCCTGGCGGCTCCCGATGCGACCGGCCATTCGGTTTATCTATTCTTACGTTTTGAGACTTGGATTTCTCGACGGCCGTCCGGGGCTGATTTTTTGCGTCCTGCTTGCCTTCTACGATTTTCTTGCGACGGCGAACCGGTACGAACAATCGCTCGGGAATGCCACCGAGTGCCATCGAGTGCCAGGGCGGATGGATTCGGCCGCGGTTGCCGGACGTTCTTGACGCATCGGCGTCTCCGGCATTAGAATTCGCCTGGGTACGAGGCCCGACGCATCTGGATCAAGGACGATCGACGTGACCACCTCGACACGACCCACCGAGCCTTGCCACGCCCCGGGAATTGCCGCGCCGGTATCGCGTTCGCTGGGCGGGAGCATTCGGGTGGCCTGCCCTGACGCACGTCCGCCGGCCTATCAGGCGGCGGTTGCCTGCGCGGATCGCGATCGGCTCGATGGCTTCGTGACCGGGTACTACTACCGGGGCGGTCCGCCCTCGGTGGTCCGAACGCTGGCACCCGCGCGGGCCGATCGGCTCGATCGCTACCTGCGCCGCCGCCACGAGCCGGGCATCCCGGTCGATCGCGTCCGAACCTGGTCTGGCTTCGACCTGGCCCTGGCCGCCGAGCGGAAGCTCGGGGCGAGTCGGCCTGGCATGCGACACGCCCTCGCCCGCTGGCGAACCCGGCAGTTCGACCGGATCGTGGCCCGCGACCTCGCCCGCCACAGGCCCGCCGCGGCGCTGGTCTTCAGCGACGTCGGGTCGGAATTCGCCCTTCCCGCCTGCCGGGAGCACGGAATCGCCGCGGTCCTCAGCATGGTTCACGGTGATGTCCGCGAGGAGCGGAGGGTTCTTGAGATAGAGGCTGACGCCGCGCC
Source organism: Planctomycetales bacterium (assembly GCA_027449865.1). Taxonomy (GTDB): domain Bacteria; phylum Planctomycetota; class Planctomycetia; order Isosphaerales; family Isosphaeraceae; genus JAKAUH01. Next base: position 43,788 of record DAIDKV010000123.1, on the reverse strand, counting down.
CGACTTCTTCTCGATCTATCTGGCAGACGGCCCGATCGATCGAGCCGAGCTCGACTGGTTACACGAGCGTCGATTGCTCGACCTCGAGGGCGCCGACCGCGTCCTCGTTCCGTCCGAGCACATCGCCAGCGAGCTTGAACGACACGGGACACCCCGCGATCGGATCTCGGTGATCCCTTACGCGGCGGATACCCGTCGGTTTGTGCCCGACGCGTCAAGGCGGCACGGCGAGGGCTGCACGTTCCTGTTCGCCGGAGGTATCACACAGCGGAAGGGAATCAAGTACGTCCTGGAAGCCTGGCGGCGAGTCCGTCGGCCAGGCTGGCGGTTGCAGTTGCTCGGCGGGCTGCCGGCCGATCCCCGGCCGCTGGCTTCCTATCTCGACGAGGTGGAATGGCTGGGACGTCTCCCGCACGCCGATGTTCCCGCGCGGATGGCCGCGGCCGACGTCTTTGTCTTCCCCTCATTGTTCGAGGGCTCGGCCGTCGTCACCTACGAGGCGATCGCCTGCGGTCTTCCGAGCATCGTCACGGCCGAGGCCGGCTCGGTTGTCCGCGACGGCCAGGAAGGAATCCTTGTTCCCGTCCGCGACGTCGAGGCGACGGCCGCCGCGATGGAACGACTTGGTACCAATCCCGAGCTGCGCGCGGAGATGTCGGCCCAGGCCCGCCGACGCGCTGAGGCTTTTGACTGGCCACGCTATCACGTCGATGTGCTCGACGCGATCGACCGGACCATCGACCAGTGATCGATCCAGGCCCGGTCCCTTCTCGCACTGTGTGGAACCCCCAACGTAAACCCGGAGGCCGAATCCGATGGGACTGAAATCGATCGTGAGGAGACTGCTGCCCCGCCGTCACGTCCCGCACCGGATCCTCAGCGGCCCCCTGCGCGGGCTCCGGATCGTGACGTCCTGGCACGACTACCCGGCCGCCATCTGCGGTTATACTGAGCCCCGGCTCGTTCACTGGCTGCTCGCCAATGCCCGTCGCGGCGAGACCTGGCTGGATGTCGGCGCCAATTGCGGATACACCAGCCTCGCGCTCTGCCGTCGCGTGGGACCAACGGGCCGCGTCTATGCCTTCGAGCCGGCACTGGCGACCGCGGCCTGCCTGGAACGAACCGGTCAGGTCAACGGCTTCGATCAACTGGTGGCCGTCCCGCTGGCGCTCTCGGATGCCCCCGCCCCGACCATCCTCCGATTCACCTCGGATCGCGGCATGATCGATTCGCAGTTGACTGCGGACGACTCGACCGAGACAGCGCAGGTGATGGCCGTCGGCCTCGACGCCATCTGGAACGGGATCGCCCCGCCTGATCCGACAATCCACGGGATCAAGATCGACATCCAGGGAATGGAGCTCGAGGCCCTGCGCGGGATGGAATGGACCCTCGCCCGCTCCCGACCGAAGCTCGTTCTTGAGATCCACCCAGGCGTTCCGCGAGACGAGGTTCTCGCGCTCCTGGAGAGCTGCGGCTACCACGACGAGCCGATCCCACTCGATGATTCGCTCGGCGAGTTCCGCGACCCGCGCAGCAACGCCAGCTTCCTCTTTCTGCCGACCGAGCCCAGGGCGACCTCACCCGCGCCGGTGCAGGAAGCTCGCAACGAGCCCTCGGTCACTCCGTTGCTCGCGGCGGCCCCTCGCATTTGAGGCGGCGACCGAATTCGTCGACGACCCACGGCCGAACTCGCGCCAACTTTTCGACGCGAGCTCGGCCGTGGATCGATTCGGATCGCATTCCGGGGATCATCCTCCGGCATGGCTGGTGGTCGAGGAATTCGTCTGGCTCGACCCGCCGTTGCTGGCCGTCGAGGTCGTTGAGGATGTCGTCGTCGTGTTGCTCGATCCGTCCTGGCCGGTGTTGGCCGTCGAGCCGGTCGAGGTCGTCGTCCCCGCGGTCCCGCCCGAGCCCGCGCCGACCTGGGCCGACCCTCCCGACGAGGTCGTCGTGGACGCCGTCCCGGTATCCGTGGATGACGGAGTTGGTGTCGAGGTTCCCGCCGGACTCTGACTGTTCGACTGATTGCTGCCGTTGCCGCTGGAACTCTGTCCGGAGGCTGTGCTGCCGGCGCCGGTGCTCGCGGTGTTCGAGCCCGAGCCCTGCGCGTTCGTCGTTCCGGTGGGGGTCGGGTTCGTGTTGGTGCTCGACCCGGTGCCGCTGCTCGCTGCTCCCGTCGAGGGCGCCGAGGTGTTCGAGCCGTTGCCCGACGACGTGGACGAGTTGCTACCGGTGGTTGCCGTCGCTGTTGAGCCACTCGAACCGGCCGACGTGGTGGAAGAGGTCGTGGTCGTGGCCGTGGCGCCACCGGTGGAGGTCGGGCTAGGAGTGGGTGTCGGGGCGGGCGTCGGCGATGGGGTTGGTGTCGGCGTCGCCGCCGTGGTTCCGGTCGAGATGCCGGTCCACCAGTTCGCCGCTCCCCCCGTGCTCACTCCGTTCTGTGGGGTCGAAGAGGGATTCGAATTCGACGTGGCGGTCGGCGTGGGCGTCGGGGCCGGCGTCGTGCTGGGCGTGGGCGTGGGCGTCGGGTTGGGCGTGGGCGTGGGCGTCGGGGTCGGCATGGGCGTGCTGGTGCCCGCGGAAGAGGTCGTCGTGGTGGACGAGGTCGAGGTGCCCGACGACCCGCCGTTGATCGACGGATCCACGTTGATCACGGGCCGAACCTCAATGGTCGGCGAGTTGCCGATCGAGGCCATGGCCGTGGCTCTCATCCGGAACCGACCGTGGTGATGGCCATATCCGCCCTGGGTTCCGCTGGTCGGACCCTGCTGGCCCGTGGTGCCAGTCCCCATCCCGGTCGTCAGTCCGAGCACAGCCGGAGAAAGCTCTCGCCGAAGGATTCGCCAGTGATTATTGACCGCGGCTATCCCCGGATGATGGCCACGATGAACCAGGAATTCTGCTCTTCGAGCAAAATGGGCGTGATGGGCCCACGAGAGAAGAACCCGCCCTTCGACCTCCTCGACCGTACCAAGGAACTTCGCGCGGCGTCGCGATCCCACGTTCCCGTTCCGACCAGCGTCATCCTTCGCGAACATGGCCCCTCCCTGGGCGAAACGCCCGACCCCATCGGCGAATTCCGGCCGGTCATCCTGACCGGCCTTCGTGGCTCCCGGCGAGAATAGACGTTTCGTTGAGTTGGATCGGCAGGATCGTTCAAACCCTTGAGGAAACTTGACCTTCTCTGCCGATTCTTGGGCCTGGTCAAGCCCTCGGGATTCGGCGGGTCGGGAAAGGATTCCGGGGGGTTCGAGCGGTCCGGCACGAGGATCACTGGCCGAAGCAGGGCGGATCGAATCATTCGATCGTTTCCCGCCGCGACGTCCTCAACTCGTCGGGCATCATCCGTGACTCTCATGCCCAATCCGAGCCGGGGCGTGCCATCGCCGGCTCGGATTTTCCGAGAGCCTCAGGCCGAGGCAGCCTTCGGGCGGAGAATCTCGACATAGAGCCTGGCCAGGCGATCGACCTCGGCCTCGGGATCGAAGAGCAGCCGGACGCGATCGCGAGCGTTTTGTCCGAGGCGCCTGGCCTCCTCCGGACGGTCGAGCAACCCCACGATGGCCTCCTCAAGCGCTCTGGGATTGGCGAAGGGCACGACGATTCCGCTCTGACCGGGCTCGATCAATCCGCGAAGCCCTGATACCGCGGTGGCGACACAGGGAACCGCGTGCGCCATCGCCTGCAAAAGCGGCACCCCAGCATTCGAGGCGACCGAGGGCTGACAGTAGATATCCATGACCGACCAGTAGTCGGCGCCTACCGAGGGGAAATCGGCAACCGTGACCCGCTCGGTGATCCGGAGGCTCTGAGCATGCTGACGAAGCTCCGCCTGGCCGGCTCCTGGACCGGCGATGACAAATTCGGCGTCGCGGCCTGCCTCCAGAATTCGGTGGGCGGCCTCAAGGAAGACGAACAACCCCGACGGATCGTCAAAGGGGCCGCTCGCCCCGATCACGGGCAACCGGTCCTCCATCCGCTCGTGCCCCGCCTCATCCGGCAACGCGATTCCCGGCGCGATCACCTCGACGCGCGATTCCGGAAGGCACAACTGCTCGATCAGACCGACGGCCAGATCTGGTCGGATCGCGATGAGCTTCCGGCACCAACGCCGGCTCAGCCGAAGCCCTCGCTCCAGAGTTCGGAAGTCCGCAACCGACTGAAGATACGGGAGCTTCGATGCCTCCGCGATCAAAAGGGCCGGCTCGCTCATCTCATCATGGACCGAGTGGATCAGATCCGGACGTCGGAGCCCCTCCTCCGACCAAAGCGATCGGACCGCCCATCCCCGGGACCATCGATTTCCCAGTGCCGGCAGCTCAAAGACGCGAACGTCCTCCGTCAACACGTTCCCCCGCGAAAGACAGAGAAGCTGGATCTGAAACCCCCGACTTTCCAGTCGATCGAGCCAGGAGGCCAGCGGCCATCGCCCATCGTGACGTCCCAGGCGTCCGGCGAGGATCAAGACCCGTTTTCCCTCGCCTTTCTCAAAGAGAGGGGCTTCCGATTCACCCATCAACTGCCCCCGCTCGCGGCTCCAGTGGTCACGGCTCATGGTCGGCTTCTTCCGTTGCCCCGACCGGCCGTTGGATTCGCCGCCTCATTAAGTTTATACTATCCCGTCTTACATCCGGCGCCACCAACGACGCACCGTAGCCCGAGTGGAACGCATGAGTGCAACCCAGACTGCCGAGACCGCATCCCCGCCGCTGGACGAGCTGCTCTCGCTTACAAACCGACTGATGGAAAATATCGGCTCGGTTGTGCTCGGCAAGTCGGATGTCATCCGGCTCGCTGTCGTTGCTCTCCTCGCCGAGGGACACATCCTGATCGAGGATGTTCCTGGCGTGGGGAAGACGCTTCTGGCCAGAGCGATGGCCGCGAGCATCGATTGCTCGTTTCGCCGGGTCCAGTTCACCCCCGACCTGCTCCCCTCCGATGTCCTCGGGTCGAGCGTCTACCACGCGCCCTCGGGCGATTTCGTGTTCAAGCCCGGTCCGCTCTTCGCCAACGTCATCCTCGCCGACGAGATCAACCGTACCACCCCAAGAACACAAAGTGCCCTGCTCGAAGCCATGAGCGACCGGCAGGTCTCCGTCGAGGGGAAAACCTATCCCCTGGAACCTCCCTTTCTGGTCATGGCGACGCAGAACCCCTACGAATTTGAAGGGACTTACGTTCTCCCCGAAAGCCAGCTCGACCGATTCATGATCCGGCTCCGGATGGGATACCCCATCCGCTCGGAGGAGCGCAAGGTCTTTGCCTCGCACCGGAGCGGTGAACCCGTCGAAAGCCTCGGAGCCGCGCTCTCCTCCGAGGACGTGCTGAGGCTCCAGCGCGCCGTTCGGACCGTTCAGGTCGACGACGCGATCAGCGACTATTTGCTGGATATTATTCACGCCACCCGGAAGAGCGAGGATCTGCATGTCGGCGTCAGCACCCGGGGTGCCTTGACGCTCTACCGGGCGGCTCAGAGCCTGGCCCTGGTCTCGGGCCGGAACTACGTCGTCACCGACGACATCAAGTCTCTGGTGGTCCCGGTGCTGGCCCATCGTGTGGTCGGCAAGTCGTTCCTCCAGGCCGGGGAGTTCGGCGCCGCCGAGGCCATCATCCGAGACCTGGTGGACCGGATCCGGGTCCCGTCCTGAGTTCGACACGGCCCCCGATGGGAGGCGACGATGAACGTCGAAGAGAGGTCCGCCATCCGCCTGGGATCGGGGCGGCTCCGTCGACTGGCGAGGAGTCTGCTCGGAGCCCTCGGACCGACCGAGCGATCGATCCTCACGCGCGAGGGCTTCTTCTATTTCCTCCTGGCTCTCACGCTTCTGCTCGCCGGACTGATCCAGCAGGTCAACCTGATCCTCCTCGTTTTCACACTGGCGGCCGGCCCATTCATGGCCTCGATCTTCGGCGGCCGATCGATGCTTCGAAGACTTAGCGTCGTCCGCCGGGCGCCGGGCTATGTCTTCTCGGGCGACCCCCTGGTCATTGACTACGCGCTGGAAAGCGGCCGGCGATGGACGACCGCCCTGGCCCTCTTCATCGAGGATTCCCTGGTCCCCTCCGATCGGACCGTCCCGGGCGCCACCACGATCATCCCTCGTGTCTTCTTCCCCAGAGTGCCCGGGCTGGAGCGTGTGCGACAGCAGTGGCAATGCCCAAGCCCCCGACGCGGCCGGTATCGATTCCGCGACCTCGACATCGGCACCCGATCGCCGTTCGGAATCGTCGAGCATCGCGTGACCGTCCCTCTCGTCGATGAACTGATCGTTTATCCTCGGATCGGTCAGTTGAGCCGCCGTTGGATGCTGCTTCAGCGACAGGCCAGCGAAAACCGCCGCGGACAGCGGCACGACCGATCCGCACAGCAGATCGAGTATCACGGCCTGCGCGATTACCGGTCGGGCGATAGCCCCCGATGGATTCACTGGCGGACCTCAGCGCGCCGGGGCGAGCTGATGGTCAAGGAATTCGAGCAGCAGAACGAGCAGGACCTCGCGATTCTCGTGGATCCCTGGCTGCCGAGAACCAAGGCGACCAACGAGCAGCGCGAGGCCGTCGAGCAGGCCATCTCCTTCGCGGCCAGCGTCTGCCTTGAGACTTGCCGCCACCAGGGACGCCGATTATTGCTCGGTTGGACAGGCCCCGCGCCAGGTGTCCGGCACGGACCAGCATCCGTGAAGCTCCTCCACGAGTTGCTCGAACAACTGGCGATCCTTCGCTCCACAAGCGAAGGAGGCCTGGCCGAACTGCTCGATATCCTTCCGCCCGCCATCCTCCGCGAGGCGATCGTCATCGTGATCTCGACGCGACCACTCAACCTCGCCGAGGAGGCCGAACGATCGAAGCGTCTCGCGGGGACCGCGGCTCGCGGGATCGCCGGGCGGATCTCCCTGCTGAACGCCACCCAGGGAGACCTCCTTCCGCTCTTCCAGCACGACGACCAGGCCGCTCAGAACCTGATCCAGCAACGGCCCGTTGCCGCCGGACTGGCCCGAGGCGCAGCCGCGGCCCGACGACAGGGCACGGCATCCGACGACTCCAGGGAAGAAAACTCCCGAACTCCCGTCCCGAAACTCAACGGCTCTGAAGCGGGAGAACGGCCGTGAATAGCTATTTCATCTACAGGGCCAGCCTGTACCTGATGCTGACCGTCTCGACCAACGCCCTCAGCGGCGACATCGGCGAAACCCGGATCTTCCAGCTCTTCCCCGCCTTCGTCGGCATCGCCGGGCTCGCCGCACTGTTTACGGTCGACCGAAAACCCAGCCTCGCCCTTCCCCGCCCATTCGCCAATGTCCTGGCACTCCTCACCCTGCTCCTGCTCTATTACGAGTCTCAGCTCGACGAAACCCAACTCGTCCGAGCGCTGGGGCACTGGCTGGTCTATCTCCAGTTGATCATCTATGCCCTCGGCAAGACAGCCACTTACGACTGGTTCCTCTTTCTCATCGGGCTCATCGAGGTCCTGATCGGATCGGTGGTCAGCCAGGGAGATCGAGTCGGAATCTGGCTCTTTCTCTGGGCGATGCTCGCGATCTGGGTCCTCGGACAGTTTTTCCTCCAGCGCGAGGCGCAGCGGTTCCGCGACCTCTCGGCAGTGGTCCCCTCCCCGATCCTTCAGGCCGAGGCGGTCGACCCTTATAACGGACTGATCGACGTCCCCTATGTTCTCTCCACGACCCGGGTGCTCGCCTCGACCCTCGCCCTCGGCGGCTTGATCTTCCTGACCCTCCCCCGCCAGGCGGGCGCGACCCGATCACAGCCCGGCAACCAGATGGCTCAGCATCTCACCGGCTTCGATGAGGAGGTCACCCTCGGCCAGTTCGGAGAGATTCTCGAGAACGATACCGTCGTGATGACCGTCGAGTTCACCGACCGCGACGGCAAGACGATTCAACCCGTCGCCGAACCGCTCTGGCGAGGCGTCACGATGATTCGGTATGAGCGGGGTCGATGGCGTCGCCAGAGTCGTCGAAGCTCGCAAATGTACGTCGGTTTTCCGGTCCGGCCGCTGCCGCCAGACGTGCTTCGCCAGAAGATCAAACTCGAGGCCAACGACTCGACCACGCTCTTCGCCATCCGTCCGATCCGATCGACCGACGCCGGAACCCACTCGATCTCGCGACTTCCTCCTTACCTCAACCCGATGGACGGAACGCTCCAGCGCCCCGATCAACGGGTCGGCTCGTACGACTACATCGTCCTCTCCGATCCCAACCCTGACGGTATCCAGCTTGGCGAGAATCCGCCCGACACCGTCCATAACGAGTACCTGACCGCGATCTCGCCGTCACTCCGCGAACGACTCCGCCCGATCGCTGAATCGGTGGTCGGCCGGATCTCCGCGGAGGGGCCGGACGGCATCAAAAAACGGGCCCGGGCGCTTGAGTCGTACCTCCGCGATTCGGGGGTGTTCACCTACTCGCTCCGGATGGAGCGAGTGGATCCCAACCTTGACCCGGTCCTGGACTTCCTCGTCAATCGAAAAGAAGGCCACTGCGAATATTACGCGAGCGCACTGGCCCTCCTGCTCCGATCCATCGACATCCCAACCCGGCTCGTCAACGGCTTCAAGGGAGGAGACTGGAACAACCTGACCCAGACCATGAACGTTCGCCAGAAACACGCTCATAGCTGGGTCGAGGCTTACCTCGGACGGGATCGGGAAGGTCAACCCTACTGGATCACCCTGGATCCCACTCCCGGACTCGAGCGCGATCAGTCCGTGGCGCAGGTCGGCGGGATCGCTGGGACATTTCGACCCTTCACCGATACCATCCGACACGTCTGGGTCTTCTACATCGTCGGCTACGACGGAGAGCGTCAGAACCGCCTCCTCTACACGCCGATGAAGCAGATGCTCCAGTGGATGCGCGAGAAATATCTCCAACTCTGGCGGCTCGCGAGGAAGGGACTCGGCTTCCTGTTCACCTTCCAGGACGTTGGCTCATTCATCAGCATTCGCGGTTTTTTGGTGACCTTTCTGGTGCTGGTGATCCTGGCTGGGCTGGTGCAACTGGCCCTCTGGATCAGCCGGCGCCTTCTGAACTGGCTCCGAGGGCCGCGGGAGGATGAGGACTCGCTGACCGCGGGAATTCTCTTCTATCGCCGCCTTTCTCAGCTTCTCTCTCGGTTGGAGCTCGACCGGACACCGGCCGAAACCCAGGCCGAGTTTGCCGTGAGGGCATCCCGGATGCTCTCGAACCGGGGCCAATCCGGGCCGTCGGTCGTCGACGTCCCGCAACAGGTCGTCGAGGCTTTTTATCGGGTCCGGTTCGGGCACCTGGAGCTCGACCCGGCTTCACTCCGAGAACTGGATGCCCGCCTCGATGCGCTGGAAGCCAGCCTGGCCGGGAACGGATAATCCCCACCCAGCCAGGCCGCCTCGATCCGGACGGGATTCCGGATCAAGAATCGCCTCGAAGGACGGACGTCGAATCCAGGATTCTTGAGCACGGGAGACACGATGCGAGTCGGAATCGTCGGGTTCGCCGGAAGCGGCAAGAGCACGCTGTTCGAGCTCCTGACCGGGGCGCGGCCGGACCCGGGCAAGATCCATTCGGGGCAGGTTGGGGTCGCGACACTCTCGGACCCTCGACTGAATTTCCTCGCCGAACTTCACCAGCCAAAGAAAATCACTCCGGCGACGGTCGAGTTCCTCGACACGCCGGGGCTGCTGGCCGGCTCTCACGCCGACAATCCCCAGCGTCTGGCCCTGATCCGCGAGGGGGATGCCCTGCTGATCGTCCTGGCCGGATTCGCCGGAGGCGACCCCGCCGCCGAGCTGACCAGCTTCCGCGAGGAAATGCACTTTGCCGACCTCGGCGTGATCACCAACCGCGTCGAGCGGCTGGAGGCCAGCGTCAAAAAGCCCCGCCCCGATCGCGAAGCCCAGCTCAAGGAGCTGGAGCTCGTCAAATCGATCCAGGCGACGCTCGAACAGGGACAGACGGTCGCCTCAATGGGACTGAGCGACGAGGAAAAAAAGCCGATTCGCTCCTTCGGCATACTGACCGACAAGCCGCAGGTCGTCGTTCTGAACGGGCCCCAGGATGCCGGCCTCCCGGACGCCCTGCGTGCCCTCGCTCCGGAGGCGCTCTCGATCGACGCCAAGCTCGAGCTCGAACTCTCCCAGCTCGATGCCGAGGAGCGGGCGGGATTCATGGCCGACCTCGGGATCACCGACCTCGGCCGCGATCGGATCATCCGGGCCGCCTATGACGCGGTCGGGATCATCACATATTTCACGGCGGGCGAGCCCGAGGTGCGCGGCTGGAACCTCGAACGGGGATCGAACGCCGTCGAGGCGGCCGGGAAAATCCACACCGACCTCGCCCGCGGATTCATTCGCGCCGAGGTCACGGCGTTCGAGGAACTTCGTCAGGCCGGATCCATCAAGGAGGCCAAGGCCAGGCACCTGCAGCGCCTCGAAGGAAAGGATTACATCGTCAAGGATGGCGACGTGATCTACTTCCGAAGCGCCCTTTAAAGATAATCCGGCCCTTCGAAGGGACCGTTCCTGTTCTCTCATCTCGAGGGCGAGACGGGAGTCCTCAGCACGGTCCCGGCCGGGATCGCTGTCTCGCGATCGCGGACGACCTCGCGATTGGCCCGCAAAAGAGCCTCGGCGCCGATCTCTCGCCCATAGACGCGCCGAGCGACATCGGCGATCGTCTCACCGGATCGAGCGACCGTCAGGGCCGGACGTCCTGCCTTGACTGTCGAGGGCCGAGGCTCCATCGCGGGCTGCGCGGGCGGTCTCGATGGCCGTTCCACCGCGGGACTTCGCTCGGCAACCCGGCTCACCGCCGAGACCACCTTTCGAGGTTCCGCCCCGGATCCAGCCGGGAGGATGCTCGCGCCCGAATCCAACCGACCCGGAACAGGAGCCTGCGCAGGGCGAATCGGGCGTCGATCCTGGAGGCCGATGGTTCGAACCGCGACCGAATCCTCCCTGGTCTTCGCCCGGGAATGCGCGGCCGTCTTGCCGGCCACAGGCGGATCGGGATCGCGTCGATAGAGCGCCACCGCGAAGAAACAGACAATCGCGACGCTGAGCAAAATGCTGGGAAACGCCTGTCGAGTCATGATGGTGTCGCGCCTGATGCCAATCGAGAAGCCGCTTCATTGGGTGTCGTATCCCTGATCATCGTCCGTTAACCAGGGAAACTTGAGGCCTTCCCCCGATTTTTCCTGGAAGACGAAATTGAGAGTTCCCGACTGGCGGGTCGGAGCGGAATGGCCGAAGAAACCGGAGATGGGGATCACTCCCTCACGGCCGGCCAGCCAGGCTCGACCGATAAGATCGAGAAGAAGTCGGGCGGGGACCGATCCGAAAGCGGGCTCGCTTCGTACTGGGGAAAAGACGCGGGACCGGCCAGCGCCGGCCCTGACCTTGTCCCCAAGTAGGCCGACCGTTAGGATAACCAATGCTGGAGACGGGCCTTTTCGATCGACGCAGGTCGCTCCCAGATCAGGAATACAAGCCCATGCCCCGGATCGCCTTCCGTCCGCTGGTGCTGATTTCGGTCCTGGCCCTGATGGCCGTCATTGTCGGTGCTCAGGCCCCAGTGCCCCAGCCCGAAGATCAGGAGACCGCGCGGGAGGTCGTTGATCTGGTCGAGCGCAACCACATGGCTCGCCCCCAGATCAATGACGAGATCGCTCTGAAGTGGTGCGACAACTTCCTCAAGAAACTCGACCCCCGGAAGTACCACTTCCTCAAGGCCGACGTGGAGGAGTTCCGCAAGGATGCCACGACCCTCGACGACAAGATCCGCGAGGGAAACATCGACTTCGCCCACAAGGTCTTCGACCGCTTCCTCCAGCGCGTCGATGCTCGCTTCAAGATCGAAAAGGATCTCCTCAAGGAGAAGTTCGATTTCACCAGGGATGAGTCCATCAGCGACGACTTCGACAAGCTGGATTATCCAGTCGATGACGCGGCCGCCAATGAACGACTGCGGAAGAAGGTGAAATTCGACGTCCTGTTCGCGAAGGTCGTCGATCATCAGACCCCGGAGGAAGCCGTCCGCAAGCTCTCGATTCGATACCATGACATCAACCGATTCTGGCACCAGGTCGACTCCGGCGACCTCCTGGAGTTCTACCTGACCAGCCTGACCGAGACCTTCGATCCGCACTCCTCCTACCTCAACCAGAAAAGTCTCGACGATCTGGTGAATCAGCAGTTGCATCTGCAACTGGAAGGAATCGGAGCCCAGCTCCGGTCCGAGGACGGCTACGCGGTCGTCACCGAGATCGTCCCGGGAATGGCCGCCGACAAGGACGGCCGGCTCCAGCCCGAGGACAAGATCGTCGGCGTCCAGAAGGAGAACGGTGAGGAAATCGACCTCGTCGAAAAGAAGCTCAGCGACGTCGTTCGCTACATCCGAGGGCCGAGAGGGACCAAGGTCCGCCTGATCGTCCTGCCCGAAGGCTCCAAGGAAAAACGGACCTACGAGCTGACCCGCGATCGGATCGAACTGAAAGAACAGCACGCCAAGGGTAAGATCCTTGAGGCCAAGGGACCCGACCATACCTACAAGATCGGGATCATCAACCTGCCGGCCTTCTATGGCGACACAATGGGAATGCTCCGGGGTGATCCCGAGGCCGTGAGTGCGACGGCCGACTGCCGGAAGATCCTGGAAGGTTTCCGCAAGGACCATGTCGAACTGGTCGTCATGGACCTGCGCTCCAACGGCGGCGGCCTGCTTGAGGAGGCCAAGACGCTTTCGGGGCTCTTCATCGACACAGGCCCCGTGGTCCAGGTGAAGGAAGCGCTCGGGGTCAAGCACCTTGACGACGAGGAACGAGGAATGGCCTGGGACGGACCGCTGGTCCTCCTGATCGACAAGGCCAGCGCCAGTGCCTCGGAGATCTTTGCCGGCGTGATCAAGGACTACGATCGCGGACTGATCATTGGCGACGGCAGCACCTTCGGCAAGGGGACGGTCCAGAGCATCGTGATGATCCAGGAGCATGGCCGACGGCGGATGCGGTTCGCCGATCGTGGCCCCGGTGGCGGCGAGGCCGGAAACCATGGCGCCCTGAAACTGACCATCCAGCAGTTCTTCCGGGCCAACGGCGAGAGCACGCAAATTCACGGCGTCACGCCGCACATCCACCTTCCGTCGATGCTCGACCATCGCGACTTCAGCGAGGGGAAGATGGATAACGCCATCTCCTTCGACACGGTCGCCGCCCTGCCCCACGACGATTATGAGGAGACTCCCGCCGATCTCGTGACCGTCCTCAAGACTCGTTCCGAGGAGCGCCGGAAGTCGGACGCGAAGTTCCGGAAACTCGATGACCAGATCAAGAAGTTTGTCGCCCGCAAGGCGAAGCACGAAATCTCCTTGAACGAGGCCAAGTTCAAGGCCGAGTTCATCCCTGATGATGACGAGGATAAAGCGGCCGACGAGAAGGCCAAGAAGGATCGAAAGAAGAAAAAATTCATCGAGCGGGATATCTGGCCAAACGACTTCTACAACGACGAGATCATCCGGATCGTCACCGACTACCTCCACCTCGGATCAAAAGTCCTGACGGCGGCCCAGGAAAAGATCCGGCTGGCCGGCAAGTGAGCGAGTGATCCGACCGCCATCAGCAACGTCCATGAACAGGGGCGTGGGACTCTCCATCGACGAGTCCCACGCCCCTGTGCTTTTCCCGGAAGTCTCGTCCGGCCGCGCCAGGCACCCGGCCAGGAGGCTCCATCGCCTCAAAAAAGCGAAACCCTCGTAAGTCAAACCCCCGAATAACTTACGTCGTCCAGCGTTCCGAAAGGAAGTCGGGGCTTTTTCGAATCGTGAACCACAGGCGCATAGTACTAATAGAGGTCGGAAAAAGACAGAAACGGGGTCCGAACGAACACGGACCCCGTCGGGTGGCCGGCAGGTCGCCCCTGGGCGCGTCGGATCAGGCGGTCACCGGCTCTCGCATGGACTTGCTGACGAACTCCTTGAGCTTGACGGCATCCGCATTGAAGCGGCGAATCCCATCAGCCAGGAGTTCGGTCGCCATGGCGTCCTCGTTGTGCATCCACCGGAAATGCTCCTCGTTGAGGTGGAGCTTCTCCATGTTCTCCGAGCCAACCGAAGCGGCCGAGAGCTTCCGCTCAATCGGAGCGTCCGACTTCTGGAGTTCGCCGAGGAGGTCCGGAGAGATGGTCAGCAGGTCGCAGCCTGCCAGTTCCGTGATCTCGCCGACGTTCCGGAAGCTGGCGCCCATGATCTCGGTCTTGTAGCCGAACTTCTTGTAGTAGTGATAGATTTTTGTGACCGACTGCACGCCGGGATCCTCGGCCGGCGCGAACTTCGGGACGCCCTGCTTCTTGAGATACCAGTCGTGAATCCGGCCGACGAACGGGGAGATCAGCGTGACACCCGCCTCGGCGCAGGCGACGGCCTGAGCAAAGCTAAACAGGAGGGTCAGGTTGCAGTGAATCCCCTCCTTCTCGAGAACCTCGGCGGCGCGAATGCCTTCCCAGGTCGAGGCGATCTTGATCAGGATGCGGTTGCGATCGATCGCATCGGCCTCGTAAAGCGAGATCAGCCGGTGAGCTTTCTCAATCGTTCCCTTGGTGTCGAAGCTAAGACGAGCGTCGACCTCGGTCGAGACGCGACCCGGAACAATTTTGAGAATCTCCTTGCCGAAGGCGATCAGCAAGCGGTCCATGCAGGCGTTGACCGCGGTCTCATGATCCTTGGTCTCGCCCTGGGCCGAATGGATGGACTCTTGAAGGAGCCGACGATACCCGGGCATCTGAGCGGCCTTGAACAGCAGCGACGGGTTGGTCGTGGTGTCTCGCGGCTTGTACTGGGCCAGCGTCTCGAAATCACCCGTGTCCGCGACGACGACAGTCATCTGTCGCAATTGCTCGAGCTGATTCATTCCAGGGCTCTCCGGCCGGAGGATCGGGGCAGTCCCATTGAGAGAGTTACTATAGCATGTCGAGCCTTCGGATCGCTACTTAACCCCCTTGTCGGTTGTCCCTGGCCGGTGGTCCGTTGTAGGCTGACTCGGTTGCCTCGAGGCGAGGATCCGGACGATGGCTGTCCCATCCCCTGATCTGAGGAAGGTCGTCGGAGCTCTGGAATCGGACCGCAAAACCCGGACATCGGACAAGAGGACCACGGGAAAACCATGAAGCGGCTGGCCGAGATCAGGGGATTCGCGTTCGACCTGGATGGAACCATCTGGGAAGGGCCGCGGCTAATGGACGGGGCGGTGGATCTGGTCGACGAGCTTCGATCGGCTGGGCTGGGGGTGGTTTTTGCCTCCAATTCCTCGCGCCATGGCGCCAGGGTTCTCGCCCGTCGGTTGGCCGAACTGGGGATCAACTCGGGACCAGGCGAGATGCTCGCCGCCCTCGACCTGGCCGGCGAGGAGGTCCGTCGGCGGATGGGCTCGATCCGGGTCCTGGCCGTTGGAACCGATGAACTGGTGGATATCCTCCACGCGAGCGGCCACGAGGTCATTGCGGACGAGGACTGGCCGAGGTCCGAGGCCGTGGTCGTGGGGATTGACCCCCACTTCAGCTACGAACGTTTAAGGGCCGCCGCGCGGGCGGTTTCGGCCGGAGCGGCCCTCTTCGCGGTGAACATGGATCGCCGGTTCCCCGTGGGCCCCGGACTCTTTGATCCAGGCTGTGCCTCACTCGCCGAGGCGGTTGCCGTCGCGGGAGGCGGACGTCCGATCGGGATCGGCAAGCCGGAGCTTCCCCTCTTCCGCGCGGCGATTACCCGGCTGGGCTGCGAGGCCAACCTCGCGGCGATGGTCGGCGATAGTACCGCCTCGGATATCGCCGGAGGACGAGCCGCCGGGATGTTCACCGTCTGGCTGAACGCCCAGCATCAGGGCCCACCACCACCTGAAGTGGATCTGCACGTCCGCGGTCTGGAAGAATTGCACCAACTCTGGAAGCAGGCTCGAGACGCTCGTGATTGAGGCCGATTGACAGCTCGCGGGCGACCGACATACCATCAGTAAGAGCCTTTCTGCAAATTCGGAAACGACCTTCGAGAGCGATCGCGAGTGACCTGGCCCCGTTCCACCCCCCCGATTCGCCCGGCGATCCTTGCCCTGGCGACGATCCTCTGGCTCGCGCCGGCGGTCGGCGTCCGGCCAACGAGGGCGGCGGGCTGCCACCTGGACGAACGGCCCATCCTCGCCCGCGAGACCGCCGGACAGCTCCCGGTCTGGAAGTGGTCCAGCGACACCCAGGCCTCCCCGGCCCATGTCCTGGAGCGACCCGTCTGCCCAGACGAGTCAGCACATCCAACCATCGGATCGATGCCCGTCGTCGGACTCCTCCGCACAAGCCCGAGTCCCACGATCGTCGCGGGATCGCCGCCCGACCTTCGCATCACCGACGAGGACGAAATTCCCAATCCCCATCCCTTCCGCCTGGAACGTCCGCCCGAAGCCTGATCGGACTGCCTCGATCCCCTCGACCTGAACCCACGCCGGTTCGGCCAATTCAGCCGACCCGGTCGCGCACTCTTGTCGTCGCTTCATCTTTTATCTTGCTCAATTCCTACCCTGTTCGCCCGATCGACTGACCGATCGGGTTCGTAGTGGAGCGTCCGTTCATGGCATCCGAGGTCCGACCGATGAAGGACCGCCGCGGGAGGGCCTACACTCCCGCCATCGGCCCCCGCCTGCGTCCCCTGCTCTGGTCCGTCCTGATCGCTTTCGCCGTACTGGGCGCCAACGGCGTCTATCTCGCCAGCGTTACGGCACTGACCTGGTATCTCGGCACAACTCAGCAAACGTTCTTCTATATGCTCATGGTGCTTTTGCACCTGTTTCTTGGATTTCTGATCATCGTGCCGTTTGTCGCCTTCGGTGTGGTCCACCTGCTGACCTCATGGCGGCGTCCCAATCGCACGGCCGTCCGCTACGGCCTGGCGCTGCTCGCGGCCGGGATCGTGATCCTGGTCTCGGGGATCGTACTGGTCCGGATCGGAGGATTTGAGATCCGCGATCCGATGGCCCGGGAGATCGGCTACTGGCTCCACGTCGCGGTTCCGATCGTGGCGATCGGGCTCTACGTCAAGCACAGGCTCGCCGGCCCGATGATCCGATGGCACTGGGCCCGCCGATTCAGTGTCGCGGTGGCTGGGTTCGTGATCCTCATGGGATTGCTGCATCGCGGCGACCCCCGCGCGTTCGGGGTTCAGGGTCCCCGGGAGGGGAAGAAGTATTTCTATCCCTCCGAGGCCGTCACAGCAACCGGCAACTTCATCCCCGCCGAGACGCTGATGATGGACGAGTACTGTTTGAAGTGCCACAAGGACGCCTACGACGGCTGGTCTCATTCCGCTCATCACCTGAGCTCGTTCAACAACAAGCCCTATCTCTTCTCCATCCAGGAGACCCGCAAGGTCTCGATGGAGCGAGACGGAAATACACAGGCCGCCCGATGGTGCGCCGGCTGCCACGACCTCGTCCCCTTCTTCTCAGGGAAATTCGACGACCCAAATTTTGACATGGTGAATGATCCGACCGGTCAGGCCGGCATCACCTGTACCGGATGCCACTCCATCACCACCGTGAACAACACCAGGGGCAACGCGGCCTACACCATTGAAGAGCCTGTGCATTACCCGTTCGCCAACAGCAAGAATCCGGTCCTGCAATGGATCAACGAAACGCTGGTCAAGGCGAAGCCCGAGATGCACAAGAAAACCTTCCTCAAACCCGTGATCAAGACCGCGGAGTTTTGCTCGACCTGTCACAAGGTCGGCATTCCCTACGGTGTCAACCACTACAAGGATTTTGTCCGCGGACAGAATCATTACGACTCGTGGCTGGTCTCCGGGGTTTCGGGTCACGGAGCGCAGAGTTTCTACTATCCGGAGGTCGCGAAGACGACCTGCACGGAGTGCCACATGGCGATGAAGCCCTCGACCGACTTTGGAGCCGTCGATCTCGATGGCAGCCCAGGCCGAGAGATCCACGACCACTTCTTCCTCGGAGCGAACACGGCGCTTCCCACGCTGTTTGGCGACACCGGGGCCGCCACGCGCCAGGCCGGCTTCCTCGCCCAGCAGAAGGTGAGAGTCGATCTCTTTGGTCTTCGCGAGGGCGGCGCGATCGACGGTGCCTTGATCGCCCCACTTCGCCCCGCCTCGCCGACCCTCACGCCCGGGAAGCCCTACCTCGTCGAGGTCGTCGTGAGAACCCTCAACATCGGCCACCTCTTCAGCCAGGGAACCGTCGATTCCAACGAAATCTGGGTCGAACTGGTGGCCCGATCCGACGGAAAGGTGATCGGTCGGGCGGGCGGGATCGACGGCGAGGGTTACGTTGATCCCTATGCTCACTTTATCAATGTCTACATGCTCGATCGCCACGGTAATCGGATCGATCGCCGCAACGCCCAGGACATCTTCGTTCCTCTCTACAACAAGCAGATCCCGCCTGGTGCCGGTCAGGTCGTCCATTTCGGGCTCGAAGTGCCGGCTGGATTGAAGGGACCGATCGAGCTGGAGGCAAAGGTCAATTATCGTAAGTTCGATCGAATCTTCATGGATTACGTCTTCGGCAAGGGGAAGGGGCAGGAGTTGCCGATCGTTGTCATGGCTCGCGACGCGGTCAAGATCGGCGTGGCGGGCGGGCCTTCGGCGACGAACAAGCCCTCGCCGATCGAGGCCGAGTGGCAGCGGTGGAACGATTATGGGATTGGGCTCCTGCTCGAAGGTCAGGTAAAGGGTGGCCAGAAGGGCGAGCTGAGGCAGGCCGAGGAGGTTTTCCGCAAGGTGGCCGATCTCGGCCGAGCCGACGGCTGGATCAATCTCGCGCGGGTCTATCAAAGGGAGGGCCGGATTCCCGACGCTCTCGCCGCGCTGGAGAAGGCGGCCTCGCATCCAGAGTCGCCGGCGCCCTGGGTCATCAACTGGCTAACGGGGCAGATCAACGTACGCAACGCGATGCTCGATGAAGCCATTCGAAACTTCCAGGCCGTTCTGGAGACGCGTATTCCCGAGCGAAAGATTGACCTCAGCCTCGATTTCCGGGTCATCAACGAGCTGGCCGGAGCGCTCTTCATGAGGGCCCGCCTGGAGAAGGTCGGCAGTCCCGAGCGTCGCGATCACCTGATGCGCTCGATCGCGTCCTATCAGCGAACGCTCACCATCGAATCCGAGGACGTCGAGGCCCATTACGGCCTGGCCCAGGCGTACCACGATCCAACCTGGAAAACGGCGACGACCACCGGGCCGGCCGAGCGCATGTCGCCCGAGGATCTGGTTTCCCTCGCCAACTCGCTGGCCGGTCTCGACCCTGGGAATCTGGCCCAGCGCGTTGGGGATTTGCGTCGGCTCGCCTCGGGAGTGATCGGTTACATGGAGGGCTCACGACCGACGGATCAGTCTCGGCTCGAGCCGCTGCACGAAATGGCCGCCAGGCTCGGACCAGTCTGGAACCGCGAACTCGACGAGCCGACCCGGGCCGAGCTGGCCCACGTTCTGGAAGTGACGCATCGTCGGCTTCACGAGCGCCTCAAGCCCGACGAGACCGCGGAGGGCCAGGCCTTCGCCTCGGCCCGGAAGCGAGATCCCGCCGCCAACCAGAACGCTCAATCGATCGTGATCCATTCACTCCATCGCCCCGGAGCGCCGGGGATCGATCCTCCCGCGGCGAAGGTCGCCTTTGGCGCCCCCGCTCGGCCCGCTTCGGAGACGCGACCATGAGCACGAGAATCCCCCGATACGCGGCCCTCGCGGTTGCCGCCCTGCCCTGGCTCGCCTCCTGCGGATGCGGCAAAGCTCCGGAACCGCCCCGGGTGGCCGCGCCCGAGGCACCGGTCCGGCCGAAAGAGGTCCGGCAGGCATCGATCCCGAACGTTCGATTCGTGGACGTGACGAAGGAAGCCGGCATCACGTTCCGGCACTTCAATGGAGCGACCGGCGAGAAGCTCCTCCCCGAAACGATGGGCTCGGGCGCGGCCTTCTTCGATTACGACCGCGATGGCGATCCCGACCTGTTCCTCGTCAACTCGTCGACCTGGCCCGGCCGGAAGGTCGAGCCCATGCCGACCCAGGCCCTCTATCGGAACGACGGCAAGGGACACTTCGAGGACGTCACGAAGTCCGCCGGCCTCGACCGGACCTTCTATGGCCAGGGTGTCGCCATCGGCGATTACGACAACGATGGCGACGACGACCTCTTCGTCACGGCCGTCGGCGGTGGACACCTCTTCCGCAACGACGGGAAGGGACATTTCGACGAGGTAACCCGCGATGCCAACGCGGGCGGCCCAAATGCCTGGCTCACCGGCGCCGCCTTTCTCGACATCGAGAACGACGGAGATCTGGATCTTTTCATCGCCAGCTACATCACCTGGTCGCCGGAGATTGACAAGGTGCAGGGCTTTCAGCTCACGGGGGTTGGCCGGGCCTATGGCCCTCCGGCCTCGTTCCGCGGCTCGCTCTGCACGCTCCTCCGGAACGACGGGGGACGCTTCGTGGATATCAGCGACTCCTCGGGCGTGCAGGTCCGGACACCGGATCTCCAGGTTCCGGTCGGCAAGTCGCTGGGCGTCGCGCCCTACGATGTCGATGGTGACGGTCTTGTCGATATTGCGGTCGCCAACGACACGGTCCAGAATTTCTTCTTCCACAACCGGGGCGGCGGGAAGTTCGAGGAAACGGCGCTCCTCTGCGGAGTGGCGTTCGACTCAAACGGCTCACCCCGTGGTGGCATGGGCGTGGACTGGGCCGCGTTCCTCAACGACGAGCACCTTGGCCTGGCCGTCGGCAATTTCGCCAACGAGATGACCGCGCTTTACGTCTGCGATCAGCCCGAATCGATGGTCTTCTCCGACCTCGCCAACGTTTATGGCCTCGGGGCTCCGACGCAGCCTCCTTTGAAGTTCGGGCTCTTTTTCTTCGACTACGACCTCGACGGCCGGCTCGACCTGCTCTCGGCCAACGGACATCTCGAACCGGAGATCTCGCGCGTTCAGGCCAGCGAGCATTACGAGCAGCCGGTCCAGTTGTTCTGGAACTCGGGTCGGCCCGGACGTACGCTCTTCACGATGGTCGGCCCCGAGCAGGCTGGGCCCGACCTGTTCCGGCCAATCGTCGGCCGTGGCTGTACCTACGCCGATATTGATAACGACGGTGACCTTGATGTCCTGATCACCGTCAATAACGGCACACCGCATCTCTTCCGAAACGAGGGCGGCCACCGGAACCACTGGCTCCGTCTGGTCCTCATCGGAGACGGTAAGAAGTCCAACCGCGACGCCATCGGCGCGAGAGTGCAATTGAAGGCCGGCGAGCTTTCCTGCGATCGCCAGCTCTTCCCCTCCAAGAGTTACCTTTCCTCCGTCGAGTTTCCGCTCACCTTCGGCCTCGGTTCGGCGTCAAGGGTCGACGAATTGACGATTCGATGGCCGTCGGGGAAGGAGACAAAACGATCGAACCTGGAGTCAAACCAGGTGATACGGATCGAGGAGACTCCGTCCTCGCCCTGAGCCTTCACAGGGCGGTGTAACCATTTTCCGTTTCGGGCGTAGAATGGAAGTGGAGGCCATGACAATCCCGGCCTCCACTTCCCTTGCCGCGACCTGACGCCGCGGCGATGGTGCCAGAACCGAGATGACGACCCGCGGGGGCCGCGATCGGCGTCCGCGCCCTGGAAATTTTATGGAGCAAGTCCGGTCCCCAACCGTGTCGATGAAGAAGAAATCGTGATGCGCGAGGCGCCCGCCTTCGTATCCGACCGAGACAGGGAGGCCCCTTCGATCAGAAGACGGTCGTGCGATCGATCCGGCCCCGGGATCGGCCGGGAATTTGGTAATGGTCACGATGCCACGAGGCATCGTCGGTAAGGTCACGTTGACCGGAATCAACGCCTTTCCGACACCCATTTGCCAGATACCAGTCCCGGGCGCACAATCTTGTTAAACACTCGTGAAGCGGGTGTCCAGCGGGAAGGAAGGGCTAACGGCATGTTGAGCCTCTTCGGACCGGCGCGAGCGGGTTACTGCGATGGTGTATCGCGGCGCGACTTCCTGAAGGTCGGGGGATTGGCCCTCGGCGGCCTCTCTTTCTCGGGATTGTTGCAGGCCGAGAGCCGTGCAAACCTCCATCGCTCCCACAAGGCGGTGATCATGGTCTTCCTGGCGGGGGGTCCGCCCCACCAGGACATGTTCGACATGAAGCCCGATGCGCCGGAAGGCATCCGGGGTGAGTTCCGCCCAATCCCGACCAGTGTGCCGGGAATCCAGATTTGCGAGCACATGCCCCGGCTCGCGGGGATGATGGACCGATTCGCGATCGTCCGATCGATCGTCGGTGCCGGTCCGGACCATTCGGCCGGCCAGTGCCTGACCGGCTACAAGGACCTCGTGAGCAAGGCCCAGGGCGGGCGGCCCAGCCTGGGCGCCCTGGTCTCGCAATTGAAGGGTCCCGTGCATCCGGATGTCCCGGTCTTTGTCGGCCTCTCGCCCCGGACCGGCGAGCCCCGATGGGGGAATCCCGGCGATCCCGGTTACCTGGGACTGGCCCACGCGCCGTTCACGCCCTTCCGATCCGAGTCGAGGACGAGCCCATCCGTTCCCGCCGGTGGCGGTGCCAACCTCGACGCCGCGGCCATCGACGCCACTCGACTCGCCGGCCGCCGATCGCTCCTGGCCCAGCTCGACGGATTCCGGCGCGCCTTCGATAACGACGACGCCGTCCGAGGCATGGATAGCTTCACCCAGCGGGCCTTCGAGGTCTTAACTTCCCGCCGGGTTTACGATGCCCTCGACGTCACTCGCGAAGACCCGAAGGTCCGTGCTCGATACGGCGGAGGCAACGACGTCCACGAAAACGACGGCCCTCCCGCCTGGATGGACCAGTTCCTGATGGCCCGGCGACTGGTCGAGGCCGGCGCCAGGGTGGTCACCCTCGGCTTCGGCCGATGGGACACGCATTCTCGGAACTTCTCGACCAACCGAACCCGCATCCCAAAGCTCGACATGGCGCTCTCGGCCCTGCTGGAAGACCTGTACGACCGCGGGCTCGATCGTGATGTTTCGGTGATCGTCTGGGGCGAGTTCGGCCGAACGCCAACCATCAACAAGAACGCCGGCCGCGACCACTGGCCCGCCGTCAACTGTGCCCTTCTCGCCGGCGGCGGGATGCGGACTGGACAGGTCATCGGCGCGACCGACCGGCATGCCGCCTACGTGGTCGACCACCCCGTCTCTTTCCAGAACGTCTTCGCAACGCTCTATCACAACCTGGGGATCGACCCGGCCACGGCCGTCTCCGATCGCGGCGGCCGTCCAATGACCCTGCTCGACGAGAAGGAACCCATCCGCGAGCTGATCTGACCTCCTCAACCTCAACAACACAGAGACACGGAGAATTCAAAGGAAGAAAATCCTTTGCCTTTTCTCTGTGTCTCTATCTCTGTACTACTCACTTTGAGAATCTTGTACGCCGCGCACGATTTCATCACTGCAAATCACGCAACCATTCTTCACACAGAGTATTCTAAAGATATTCTTCTCTGTGATCTCTGTGATCTCTGTGACTCTGTGGTGAATCCGTTCTGATGGGATGCGGCCCGACCGCGCTGTGGTTATTTCCCCCGGGTTTGTTGAACCTGGGTATCCTGCTTGGCCGGTGACCGGCGATGGAGCCCGATCTCCTCGAGCAGTCCGACGCGGTGCCAGGGCTTGCCGGACCGGTATCGATTGAGGGAGGCCTGGTAGTAACCGAGAACAGGATCTCCGGGCGGCGTGACGGCGATCGCCTTGCCCTGCATCTGGGCGGCGGCCGTGTAGTCGCCCGACTCCGCATAGGCCGCGGCGAGCGTCGCCAGCGCCCGAGGCGATTTCCACTGGGTCAGCTCGCAGGCCCGCGTGGCCGAGGCCACGGCGCTGGCTCCGTTCCGAACGCGCTGGTCGGGACAGGTCGCGAGCGTCCAGGCCCGGACGATGTTCGCCTCGACATCGTTCGGATCGACCCGGAGAGCCGTCTCGAAGTCGGCCATCGCCTGCGGCCACCGACCCTCCATCGCGTGGATTTGCCCACGATCCCGAAACAGGTCGGCACGCATCGACTCGTACCGGATCGCCTGGTTGAGATCGACGAGGGCCAGTTCCCGCTGACCGAGGCCCATGCGCGCCACCGCCCGCCCGCCATATCCCGACCCCTTCTCCGGCTCAAGCTTCACGGCCTCGGAAAAGGCCTGCACGGCCCGCTGCGGCTGCGACCGCAGAAGATAGGATGAGCCGAGCATCAGGTGCGCATCATAGTTTTTCGGGTCAATCGAGACCGCCTCCTGAAAGGCCTGGATCGCATCGTCGATTTGCCGGCGCTCGACGTAAATCGAACCCCGAACCATGGGAACGTGGATCGATCGAGAGCCCAGTTCCCGCGCCCGGTCGAGATCGGCGAGAGCCTTCCCGTAATCCTTGAGCTTGAAGTAGAAAACGCCTCGTTCCAGACGAGCCTCGGACGACCGAGGATCGGCTCGAATCGCTCGCTCGGTATCCAGAAGGGCAAGGTCCATCCGGTTCCGCGTCGCCCAGAGCATCGCACGCTCGATCATCGCGGGAACGTAACCCGGATCGAGCTTGAGCGCCTCGGCGAGATCGGCAAATGACCGCTGAAATCTCTCGTTATCCTCGCAGACGATGGCACGCATCAGGTAGCCGAAGGGCGTCGCTTTCTCAATTTCCAGCTCGTTGGTGAAATAACCCTCGGCCTCGCTGTACGGGATGACCGCGTCTCGATCGACCCACCCATAAAGTCCCTGTCCGGGGAGGGTGACGAGGTATCGATTCCCCTCGGCGCGCTCGATGTGGTAGATCAGCCCGGGCCGCTCGGGACGGATCGTCTTCGCGCCGTCGACCAGAACGAGGTCAGGCGTCTTCTGCACCACATCCTGGAAATGATTCCGGGAGGGCTTCGCCTGAAGCGCGATCCCAAACCGAAGCTTCGGCGGCTCGGGAGCCTCGGCGCCTCTGGCGGGGACAACAGCTAGAATCAGAGCGACGACGAATATCGATCGGGTTCCGGCTTGGCCTGCCATGGCCGCGATCCTCCAGGAACGAGAGGCGATTCGGATCAACGGGAAGACCTGGTCCGGATCATGGCGCAGGTCCAGGGATCGAGCAAGGCGAGATTCTCGCGCCGAGGGGCGGATCAGAGCGTCTCGGCCGCCGAGAGCGGGTCGTCGAGAACCGCGTCGAACATCGCGAGGGCCCCCTCGGGCTTCGTCTGAGCAGGTTTGGGTGCCGGGCGGACCTGGCCGGCCAGCCAGAGGCTCGCGATCGTCGCCGCGATCGCGATGTAACCGACCACCTCGAAATGAAGGAGCGAGTGGCTCGCCGGATCGCTGACCAGGATCAGGCCGCCGATGTAGGCTCCCATTCCGGTCGAGAAATGCTGGACGGCCGAGTTCGCGCTCATGAAGCCGCCCCGCCTTGAGGGCTCGACACTCCCCGTCACCATCGCCATCGCCGCGACCATCCGGCCGGCGTTGGTGAGCATGAGCGTCCCCGTAGCCGCCGCCGCGATCACAAGCGGAACCGCGGGCAGGTGGGTCACCACGAACATCATCCCGGCCGAGAGAACCGCGACCACCCGATACACAGGCAACTTGCCAAACCGGTCGGCCAGCTTCCCAACGATCGGAGCGCCAAAAAGGGTGAGCAGCCCGCCCGCGACGTAGATCGTCGGCAGATCCGCCTTCGCGAGGCCCACGTTCCCCACCAGAAAGACCGCGATGTACGGGATGACGGAAAAACCGCCGAACATCATCGTGGCGACCAGCGCGAAGGCGCGCAGGTGGTTCGGCTCGCGAAAGGTCTCCGCCAGGCGGGCCATCGGGTGGGCGTGTCCGACCTGGTCAAGGTGATCCCGCATCGCCGGCAAGAGATTCAGCGAGGCCAGCAGCACCGGTACTCCAAGCGCCGCCAGGACCAGGAACGGAGTGTGCCAGTCCGACCAGTTACTTAGCTTGATCCCAACCGGCACCCCCACCACCGAGGCCAGTGCAAACGCCGACATTAGCATTCCCGTGGCACGGCCCCGCTTGTGCTCGGGGAACGCGTCGCCGACGATCGCCAACGCCATCCCTCCCAGAATCCCGCCGAAGGATCCTGTCAGCACGCGGGCGGCGAGCAACTCGCCGTAGCTTTCCGCCAGCCCGCAGAACAACGTTCCGATCAGGAAACCCGCATAGAGCGTCAGGAAAGCCGACTTCCGCCCGAAGCGATCCATGATCCCCGAGGCAAAAATCCCCGCGACGCCCGCCGCGATCGTGTACGACGAAACGATCAGCCCGAACTGCGAGGCCGAGATCGAGAGCCTTTCGGTTAGCTCCGGCCCAAGGGGCATTACCACCATGAAATCGACGATGCTGGTAAACTGAACGGAGGCAAGGAGCAGCAGGAGCATCATTTCCCGGCCGCTGATCCGCGAGTCGACCGGGTCGGGGGATTCGTCGGAAGCCATCTCGAGACCTCGGTGGGGTAGGAGCGGGTCGATGTTTTCCTCGCCATTTTACGCGCGGGGGCCACCGGCCGATTGCTCCGTGCCCGTTCGATCGATGTGTTATAATTCAGGCGAGCGAGGGGCTGGACCAGACGGCCCCAACCTGGAACGGCGACGCGAGCTGCCCTGGAGGGTGGTCCCGCGGATTGTCGTGCCCGCTTTGAATCGGATTGACTCCCTTAGATCGGCAACGACGGAGCGGTGCGCGAAGTCCTTGAGAGTGGTCGTAGCGGTGAGCGAGGTTCCCCGGTAACTCAAACGAGCGCCGTGCCCTTTCCCACCGGGTTGGATGGATCGTTCGCCCTTCTCGGCGGACCCTCCCCATTTCCCGGCCGCCGCCCCGACGAGCTTTCGCGCCCTCTCCCGAGCGGGAGATCGTCGTCCATGCGTCGGCTCATCTTCACCCTGGGCTTTCTCCTGCTGGCGTGCTCGATCTCCGACGCGCCGGCGCTCGGCCGGATCGATTCGCCTTCACCGAAAGTCCCTCCAGGCCAGACGACCGCGGATTCCCAGTTGGGAGCCGACGAGGCGATGGACCGCGGCCTCGATCGCGAGCGCGATCGCAACTGGGCCGGCGCGATGGAAATCTATCGCGAGGCCCTCCAGCAGTGGCCAAGCCGCGTCGAGTTCGGCCGTCGGCTTCGTCTCTGCGAGATCCATTTCAAGCTCAACCGACGATACGCCGATCCCAGCTTTCGGAACATCCTCCTCGCCCTGCCTCCCGAGCGATCCACCGAGCTCTACGAGGAAGTTCTGGAGCGGATTCAGTCGAACTACGTCGATTCCGTCGCGATGGAACCGCTGGTCCGCCACGGCATCGACAACCTTGAGGTCGCTCTTCGCGACCCGGTCTTCCTCCGAGCGAATCATCTCGACGCCCCGGCCGAGCGGATCAACGAGGTGCGCGAGACCCTGCGCAAGTACCGAACCGGTCTGGCAATCCCCGACCGTCCCTCGGCCCTCGGCATGGCGATGGCCTGCGCGGACCTCGCCGGTAAATCGCTTCGGCTCGACCTTACGCCGGTACTCCTCGAATTCACCTGCGGCGCCTGCGACGCGCTCGACGACTTCACCAGCTACCTGACTCCCGACAAGCTGGAAGATCTCTATGCGATGATCGACGGCAATTTCGTCGGTCTCGGCATCGAATTGAAGAACGACAAGGAAGGGCTTCGGCTGGTCGGCGTGATTCGGGGTGGGCCGGCCTGGGAGGCGGGTCTCGTCGCCGGTGAGTTGATCGTTCAGATCGACGGCGTCGCTCTCAAGGGGATGACTCTCGACGATGCGGCCAACCGGCTTCAGGGGCTGGAAGGAAGCACCGTCGGGCTGGTGGTCCAGAAGCGGGACGGCCGATCGCAATCGCTTCGGCTGGTCCGCCGGCACGTCGAGGTCGAGAGTGTCGTCAAGACACGAATGGTCGATCCCGACGCGGGTATCGGTTATCTTCGGCTTACGACCTTTCAGAAATCCTCAACCGAGGAGATCGACGCGGCGATCGCCGCGATGTCGACGCGGGGAATGCGCGTGCTCGTCCTCGATCTGCGCGGCAATCCGGGCGGCCTGCTGAATGTCGCCGTCGAGATCGCCGGGCGATTCGTCAACGAGGGGATCATTGTCTCGACTCGGGGCCGTGCCCAGGGCCAGACGCAATCCTACCACGCCTCGGGGAAGGCTCAGTGGACGATGCCCATTTACGTCCTGGTCGACCACGACAGCGCCAGCGCCAGCGAGATTCTCGCCGGCGCCCTTCAGGACCATCGAAGGGCGACGATCGTGGGGGCCCGAACCTATGGCAAGGGTTCCGTGCAGAGCATCTTCTCGCTCCGTTCGGCCCCGGCCGGGCTCAAGCTCACAACGGCGAAGTTCTACTCTCCGAAGGACCGTCCCTACAGCGAGCAGGGCGTCACGCCCGACCTCCCGATCCTCGCCCGATCGGCCGCCCGGCCAACCGACGATGCCGCTCGGCTCCGAGAGGAAGCCGACTACGGCGACCCGCAGCACGACCCCGTCCTCGCCGCTACCCTTCGCGCGGCCCGACAACGCTCCGTATCCAATCGCTGAGGCACCCGCCCGGTCGTCGTCCCGGATTCCGATGACCGACTCCGACGCGCCGATCCCGGGCGGACGCCGCCTCCTCTCAAACGCCCTTTCCTGCTTTCGAGTCGAGCCGGCGGAACGAGCGTGGTAGGATCAATCTCGGAGACGGAACGCGGGTCAAGGCGACCGCTTGCCTGGTCCGGTGACCGACCCCGGGAGTCGTCGATGAGAGATACCGCCGGCCGCACATCGTCGAGGATCGACCCCGAGACTGCCTGGACGGTAGTCACGGACTCTCCCTTGAAGGGTCTCGCCATGGCGCGAGAATCCGGCGCGATCCTCGCCTGGGACGAGCGCAACCAGCTCTATCTTTTCGATCTCCACGGCGACTCACTCTCGCAGTCTCGCGTTCCCGGGCCGGTGCTCTCCGGCGCGATCAGCGACGAGGGAAGCGTCATCGCGCTTCTGGTCGAGGGCTCTGAGACGGAATGTCTCCTCCTCGACGCCGATTTCCAGGTCCGCGATCAGAAGGTGGCGCCCACCGACTCCACCTTCGTGACGATCGATCCGCACGGCCGATACGTGGCGATCGGTACTCGCCATGGCCTGCTCCACCTGATCAACCGATACGGCCGCCCCGCGGGCCGAATCGAGACGCTCGACACGATCGCGCATTTCTGCTTCGTCCCCGATCGTTCCATCGCGATCGGCGCCGCGGCGTTCGGGATGATGCTCGCGGTCGCGATCGACCCGGGCCGCGCCGGCCGGCTGGAAACCGAGATCCTCTGGCAGGAACGGCTGATGTCGAGCGTCGGGCGGCTCGCGGTGAGCGGCGACGGCGGGATGATCCTGGCGAGCTGCTACACGCTGGGCATCCAGAAGTTCGACCTCCGAGGCCGGAACGAGGGCTCCTATCATCTCGGCGGGACCGTCTCGCACGCCGTTCCCGACTTCCCTGGCCGGTCCATCGCCGCGGCGACCCTCGAGGGTGACCTCGCCCTGATGAACTCGGCGGGGAACGTTCGATGGCGAACCACCCTGCCCCGTCCCGTCACGTCGCTGGAGATGGATCCGCTCGGCCGCTATCTGGTCTACGGCCATGCCTCCGGCGAGATCGTACGCCTTGACCTTCTCGGCGGGGCGCCTGGCCGGTCGTCGCCCCGCCCTTCCCGCAGGATCGCGTCCCGCGAAACGGCGAGCGCTCCGGCCCGGGGTCCGTCGGGCGGAGGCGTCCGCGAGCCCGACTGGATGGTTCCAGCGGTCGAGACCGAGTCTCAGGCCGAAACCGCGGTCCTGGCCGTGACCTCCGAGCCACCCGCGATCGCGGTTTTTAGCAGCCCGCACCGGCTGCAACTCTTCGCGACCGATGGACGCAAGCTCGGCCAGTCGCCGAACCTGGCCGGTGTCGGCCGCCTGCTTCGCACGGCTCCCGGCTGGCTCGCCGCCGCAACCGACCGGCAGATCCTGCTGAACGACCTTCGCAAGGAGACTTCGAGGCGCATCGACGTCAGCCTCGTCGAGCTGACTCATCTGGCGATCCGCCCCGATGACTTCGGCCTGCTCCTCGTGCAGGAACGCGACCGGATCGGCCGCCTCTCGGTCGATGGCCGATGGATCTGGAAGCAGGAGTTGCGCTCGGCCATCGAGGAAATCGCCATCGGAGCCTACGGATTTGTCGTGGCCAGCACAAACGGCGGCGAATTGCTCGTCTTCGACCCGGCGGGTGAGGCGACCGTCGGACTCACCTACCCACCCATCGACCCGCCACTGGTTATCGAAGCCCCCGACGACGCCCCGCCACCTCTCGCCTGGATCACCTTCTCGCGACGAGCCCAGCTCCTCCGCGGTCACGACCTTCGCGGCCGGGTCCTCTGGGAGCGTCCAACACCCTGGGAAGGTTGGGCCCTTCACCGACTCGGCTCATTCGCCGTCGCCACCTCGGCCGACGGCTCCGCCCTGGTCTGCACCACCCAGGGCGAGCTGGCCCCGACATCCACCGCCCCAGGAGAGGCCAGCGATCTCTTCTCCGTCGATGCCTCCGGCGCTCCGATCCGGATCAGCCGGCGCGACGTTCACGTCATCGACGCCGCGCTCGACGGTCGGGTCCGATGGCGAACCATCCTCAGCCAGCCCCCAGGTCCCATCGCCGCGGGGCCCCCGGGCGTCGCCGTACTGGTCGGCCGATCCCTCGCCTGGTTCCGCGACAACCCCGCCCCGATCCCGTGACGTGCCCCCCGAGCAGCACCATGTTCACTCCCGGCAACGTCCGATCGTTTCACTTGCCGTTCGAGCCCTCGCGAGATAAACTCAATCTGTACTTTCGACCTCGGAGTCTCTCCACTGTCGCTGCCGACATGGAACGCGCTCGTGCGACGGTGGCACGATATCTGCTACTGGTTTTTGATCAAGCTGAGATCGTGGAGGCTTGGTTTCTTTCTGTCAGTCCTGACAGATGTGCTGGCCTCGAACCAGGGAGTGGGCGGTCGACTCGGCTTGGAGGACTCGATGAGATCGTACGAGATGGCGTCCGCATTCGAGCTCTCGGCCGAGGCCCGACAGAGCCTTCATCAGTACGGCGAAGAAGAAGCTCAGCGGTACAAGTGGATCGAAAGCGAGAAGGCCGGGCGCGACCTGGGAGAGACCGCGATCCGCTCCTGGATCGGACAGCACTGGAATGGCTTCCTCCGGCAGCGATGGCTTGAGCATCTTCAGGGCAAGACCTACTGGATCGAGCTCGACCATTGCGACTTCGGCCTGCTTCAGCGGGCCTTTCGCGGTTCCTCACTGATCGATCCCATTCTCGAGCACGTCAAGCAAGGCGGTGAAAATCTGGACATCATCCTCTGGGCGCTGAATCACGGCTTGCCCATGGAAGAAGTCCGCGAGATTCTGGAGGCGCTCGACGTCAACAGCCGGCGGATCGAATGTCGATTCGACCCGCGGCCCTGTTGAGAAGCGTTGTCTGGTGAACCACCCGATCGAACCTAGCCGCCATTCTCGGCCGTCTGGGCGATAAACCGGACAAGGGTTCGGACGAAGCAACCAGTCCCGCCCGCGTCGCGTCGGGGCTGATCCGAGTCAGACCACGATGGGCCGGCGATGTCGAGATGGGCCCAGGGCGTCGAGCCAACGAACTGCTCCAGGAATTTCGCCGCGGTGATCGCGCCGCCCCATTTGCCGCCAATATTCTTCAGGTCGGCCACCTGGCTCTTGAGCATTTCCTTGAAGTCGTCGTCGAGCGGCATGCGCCAGGCGCGCTCTCCCGTTCGCTGGGTGACCTTCTGCAATTCCTCGCACAGGGGATCATTGTTGCCGAAAAGACCCGCGATCTGCGGGCCGAGGGCGACCATGCAGGCTCCAGTGAGTGTCGCGAGGTCAATTATTCGGGCGGGAGAATGTTCCGCGGCGTAACTCAGGGCATCGGCGAGGATGAGCCGGCCCTCAGCGTCGGTGTTCAGAACCTCGACAGTCTTGCCGTTTCGCATGGTCAGAACATCACCAAGCTTCATCGCGTGGCCGCCGGTCATGTTCTCGGTGAGGGCGAGGTATCCAGCGACGTTCACCGGCAAGCCGAGCCGGGCGACGGCTTGCAGGGTCGACACGACGACAGCGGCACCCGTCATGTCGGACTTCATGTCCTCCATCGAGGCGCTGGGTTTGAGGCTCAGACCGCCGGAGTCGAAGGTCACTCCCTTGCCCACGAGGGCCAGCGTTGGAGCGTTGCCTCCCTTGCCGTGGCGGAGGATCACGAACCTCGGCGGCTCGTCAGACCCGGCCGCGACGCCCAGCAATCCGCCGAATCGCTCGGCCCGAATCCGATCGGCGTCCCAGATTTCGACCGAGAGACCGGCCTCCTCGGCGACCGCCCGGATTTGATCGGCAAGCCGAGCGGGCGACTTCTCGCCGGGGGGCGTATTGACGAGATCGCGGGCCAGATTGACAGACGCGCCGATCACTTCAGCACGTCGGATGGAGTCGATTTCGATCGGGTTGCCGTCGGACGTCACCACGATCGAAAGCGAGCGGAACGCATGTCGGTTCGGCTCGGCGAGTTTCAGCCCCGGCCCTCGAGTTCCGACGATCGCACCCTCGATCATCGCCTCGGCAATGGCCGCTCGATCGGGAACATCCGGTAGAACGAGGGCCACGTCTTCACGCGGCTTGCCGGCGATACGCTTCGTCGCGGCCACCATCGCGTAAAACGCCGTCCCGCCGTCAAGACGGTCCTTCTTGCCGAGCCCGACGACGATCACCGAGACGACCGGGTCGTGGAGGACGGTCACCTCACCCGAGGAGCCGGAAATGTCCTTCGAGGCCCGGAGCCGATCCACCGTCTCGCCCACCGATGTTCCCGCCAGATCCCGCGGAGGCCCCGACTCGTCCTCAAATATCCCCAGAATGATCCATCGTGACGGGATCGCGTCAACGGACTGCCTGATGAGCTGAATCTTCATCGTGTTCTCGGGTCGGGGTCGAGGAAGGCATGGTGAAGCGGATTTCGGGGAGAGTCCTCAACCATCACTAATCCGAGAGACCGTCCCGCGCCAAGCCGTCTTGCCACGCATCCGGGCGATCGCTAGAATCCCCACATTGCGAACGGAGTCGCTCGAAGAAATCGGTGGAGCTCGCCTGGAAAGGCTCTCGCCGATCCGATCCGCCTGAACTGTTGACGGGAGAGCCACGGATGGTTGTTTCCCACCCCGCCCGCCGACGGTCGGCGAATCTTCTTTTCCTTCCCCTTCTGGCTGGCCTGGCCTGTGGTTGCGTCGAGCGTCGATACACGGTTCGCACCGATCCGCCCGGCGCCCAGGTGATCGTCAATGGCGAATCCCTCGGCCTGGCTCCGGCGTCGCACAATTTCTATTACTACGGCAACCGCGAGATCACTCTCATCAAGGATGGGTACGAGACCAAAACGCTCATCCAGCCGATCCAGGCGCCGTGGTGGGATAACTACCTGACCGAGTTCTTCACCGAGAATCTGGTCCCCTGGGTCGTTCGGGACGAGCGCGAATTCACTTACAAGATGGAGCCCGCGCGAACGCCGACGCAGGAGGAGGTCCAGGCTCGCGCCGAGGCCCTCCGGAGCGAGGCGCAGGTGCTTCCGCCCCCGAGACGCGGCGGCATCCTCGGCTTCTTCGGCTTTTGATTTGCACGAGAGGTCGACCGGCTTTACCTCATCCGCCGAGCCCTCAATCCTGGGCCTGGATACGGGATGGTGACCGTCGGATTGTGCTGATCCGGCGGGGATTCGCGGCCGATCTCTGAGCTAGGCGAGCCATGGGAGATCGTCGGGCACTCAGAGAGGGAACGACCGTGAAGATCCTGGTAGCCGCCGTCCAGATGGCCTCCGATGTCCTCGACGTGCCCAGCAATCTCCAGCGGGCCGATGACCTCCTCCGATCGTCCCACAAGCAGGGGGTGGAGCTGGCGGTGCTTCCCGAGATGTTCAACACCGGGTACTCGCTCTGCCCCGACTTCGGGCCGGTCAGTGAAACGGCCGAGGGTCCGACGATCACTCACCTCAGGCGCCGGTCGCGGCAATGGAAGATGGGGATTGCCGCGGGTTTCGTGGAGCGGGATGGCCGGCATCTCTACGACTCGGTCGCCTACGTCGATGCCGAGGGGAACGTCGGGATCTACCGGAAGCGCAACCTGGTCTTCTGGGAGCGTTACCGCTTCCAGCCGGGACGGGCCCCGCTGGTCGTCTCGACGCCCTGGGGAAGGCTAGGTTTCGCCATCTGTGCCGACATGATTTATCGGAAGGTCTGGGAAGGTTATCGCGAGCGGATTGACCTCGCGGTGGTCTCGGCGGCCTGGCCCAACTTTGCATGCCGGGATTCCGGACGTCGCCACTGGCTTCTCGGCCACGTCGGACCGCTTTCCTCCTCGATCCCCGAGCGGGTGGCCTCGGATCTGGGAATTCCGGTCGTCTTCGCCAACCAGTGCGGCGAGACCCGGACGATCGTCCCCTTGCTGAGAACCCGAATCGAGGACCGGTTCGCCGGCCTGAGCAGCATCTGCGACGGACGCCATGGGGAACCGGTCCGGGCGGATGACGAGCCCCGGCTCCTGATCGCTCCCATCACCCTTCATCGCTCGAAAGGACCGAAATCGTGGCCTATTACGTCCCCCTCGGCATTCGCGGGGTCCTGTTCCGCGTCGGCACCATCCTGATCGGGATTCTGGGAGGGATCGTCTACTTTCTGGCGGCTCGCCGGCGCCGACGGTCCGTGGTTCCCCCCTCGATGGCCTTTTCGCTGCCCGATTGATCGGCCCAGAGCCGGTTCCGATTCTCGAATGGTCGCGATCCGGGTATCCTTTCGGTTCCCCGCCAGGGAGCCGGGAAGGCCGTGGATCGTCCGGACGCGGGCGACGTGAGGGATGGATGGTCCGGGGAGGATGGCGTGGTTCTCCCCGAATCCGCGCGAACCGAGTCAATGAGGACACCGCATGTGCGGCATCGCCGGCGCCGTCGACCTGAAGGGAACGCGTGAGTTTCCCTGGGATCGTCTCGCGAGCATG
Organism: Planctomycetales bacterium; assembly: GCA_027449865.1. Lineage (GTDB taxonomy): Bacteria > Planctomycetota > Planctomycetia > Isosphaerales > Isosphaeraceae > JAKAUH01. The sequence goes on along the minus strand of DAIDKV010000123.1, from coordinate 8,707 downwards.
ACCGGGGCGATCGCCCACCGGGGACCTGACGACGAGCAGTTCCACGTCGAGCCTGGCGTGGCTCTTGGGGCGCGTCGGCTCTCGATTATCGACCTGGCGGGCGGGCGTCAGCCGATCGCCAACGAGGATCGGACGATCTGGGTCGCGTTCAACGGCGAGTTGTTCGAGTATCCCGAATTGCGCCGGCAACTCCTCGCCGACGGCCACCGGCTCTCCACACGATGCGACACCGAAGCCTGGGTCCATCTTTATGAGGACCGCGGCGAGGCGATGTTCGACCGGGCGCGCGGCCAGTTCGCCGTTTCGCTCTGGGACCGCAACACCCGGACGCTGATCCTCGGCCGCGACCGGGTCGGGATCTGCCCGCTCTATTACGCGGAGGTCGACGGCTGGCTCCTCTGGGGCTCGGAGATCAAGGCAATCCTCGCCTCGGGGATGGTCGCCGCCCGGAGCGATCCGAAGGGCGTCGATCACCTCTTCACGTTCTTCTGCGCGGGAACGTCACGCACGTTTTTCGACGGAATTCTATCGTTGCCGCCCGGGCATTTCCTCCGGGTTCGCGACGGCCGGGTCAGCCACCATTGCTACTGGGACCTCGATTTCCCCGACGCCGGCCAGGAACGCCGGATGGATGACCCGACACCCATGGTCGAGGAGCTTGAGGGCCTGCTGATGCAGGCCGTCGAGCGCCGACTTCGTAGCGATGTCCCGGTCGTCTCGTACATCAGTGGCGGTCTCGATTCGACGGTCGTACTCGGATGCTCGACCCGGCAGCGCCGCGAGCCGATCCCATCGTTCACCATCGGCTTCGACAACGCCGGTCCCGACGAACGCTCGCACGCCGCCGAGGCCGCCGAGGTCCTTGGCTCGCCGCTCCAGACCATCACGCTCGACCGCGCCGGCCTGGTCCACGCGTATCCCGAGCTGATCCGTGCGGCGGAAGGACCGGTCCTGGATACCTCGTGTGCGGCGCTCCTGCGGCTGGCGCAGTCGGTGCACGACCGCGGATACAAGGTCGCGCTGACGGGCGAGGGCTCGGATGAGGCCCTCGCCGGATATGCCTGGTACAAGGCCCAGGCCATCCGGAACGCGGTCGTCGGCCGGGTGGGAACGACCGGCCCTCGCTTGCTTCGGAAGGCCATCATGCGCGCGATCGCGGGCGGCCGGCCGATCCTGCCGCCCGAGCGCGCCATCGCGGGCGTCCGCCCCGCGCAGCAGGAGATGTTCGAGTTCGTCGCGCAGGCCAAGCCGACCGTCTACTCGGCCGGCATGTGGGACCGGCTGGGCGATCACGATCCCTATGCCGACCTCGACATCACCAACGAGCGGATCGGCCGATGGGCCCCGCTCAATCAGTCGCTCTACGTGGGTTACAAGGTCATGCTCGCCGGGCTCCTGATGATCGCCAAGGGAGACCGGATCGCGATGAATGCCTCCGTCGAAACGCGATACCCGTTCCTCGACGACGACCTGATCGCCTTCTGCGCGGGGATCGCGCCCGAGTACAAGCTTCGGGGACGGGTCGAGAAGTGGATTCTCCGCCAGGCCGCGGCGCGTATCCTTCCCGAGCGGATCGCTCGGAGACCCAAGACCATGTTCCGCGCGACGATGTCGGGAACGTTCCTCGGCCCGCATCGCCCGACCTGGGTCGACCAGCTTCTCAGCCCCGAATCGCTCCGTGCCACCGGGTATTTCGACCCCAGGGCCGTCGCCATGCAACGTTCCTGGCAGGTGAGCATTCCCCGAATCACACCCGCCCGGTTCGTCTTCGACGTGGCGCTAACCTGCGTCGTTTCGACCCAGCTCTGGCATCACCTCTTCCTCGGCGGCGGCCTCTGCGACCTGCCAACCTGGGAGCCAACCTCGATCCGTCGAGCCGCCTGACCGCTTGAACCCGCCGCGCCCCGGCGGCTACCATGATCCCGGTTCTGCAACCGAGGACGGTAGGATCTACCGGGAGGCAACGGCGATGGCTCTGGTCAGCTATGTCTCGGATCAGGAGGCCGGCGCGAAGGTCCAGCCGGTCTTCGCCGCCATGGAAAAGGCCCTCGGGGCCGTGCCCAATGTCTTTCGGGCGATGGCCCACAACCCCGAGATGCTCCAGGGTTTCCTGGCCCTCAACAACGCCCTGCCGACGACAAAGCTCGACGGCAAGCTTCGCGAGCTGGCCTACATCAAAACCTCCGAGCTGAACGACTGTGCCTACTGCCTCCACCATCACAGGGTCCTCGGCAAGGCCGCCGGACTGACCGATCGGCAGGTCAACGAGACGTCCTCGTTCGAACAGAGCGACGCCTACACCGACCTCCAGCGCCTGGTCATGCAATACGCCGAGCAGGTCACGCGGCGAATCCACGTCGAAGACTCCCTTTTCGCCCGGCTCAAGGAGTCGCTCAGCGACCGCGAACTCATCGAGCTGGCCATGACGGTCGGCCTCGCCAACCTCACCAACCGCGTCACCGGAACTCTCCGCATGGAGCTTCCCTGACCTCGCCCGATACGATTCAGGATATCGACACATGACCGAAAATCCGAGCGTGGCGGGCGCGGGACCGTCGTGGGTCCCCCTCAATCCCAGGGAAAGACGCGTCCTGGGCGTCATGGTCGAGAAGGCCAAGACAACGCCCGAATACTACCCGATGACGATCGCGGCGATTGTCACCGCCTGCAACCAGAAGTCCAACCGCGACCCCATCACCAATTACGACGCCGACGACGTGGAGGACACGCTTCAGGGCCTTCGCAAGAAAGGCGCGACCATCTTGATCGAGGGGGGCGGTCGTGTCTCCCGATGGAAGCACACCCTTTATGACTGGCTCAAGGTGAGCAAGGTCGAGCTCGCGGTGATCGCCGAGCTGCTCATGCGAGGACCGCAAACCGAGGGCGACCTTCGCGCCCGGGCGAGCCGGATGGAGCCGCTCGCCGATCTCGGGGTGCTTCGGACCATTTTGGAGGGGCTGGTCCCGCGCAAGCTGGTCCACTTCCTCTCGCCGCCCGGCCAGAAGCGTGGCGTCTTCGTGGCTCATGGCCTCTATCCGCCCGAGGAGTTCGAGCGGGTCCGGCAGGCGTTCGCCAACCGTGTCGTTGAGGACGACGAGGTCCCCACCCGTCTCTCGCCAGCCCGCGAGCAGGTCGCCGCGACCGCCGCGGCGCCCGGCTGGGTCGAGGAGGTCGCCACGCTTCGGGCCCAGGTGGATGACCTCCGCGGCCAGCTTGAGAAACTGGCCGCGGAGGTCCGCGACCTCAAATCGGCCCTCGGAGCCTGACCTGATGGACTCGCAAGACATCCCAACCGAATCCCTCGACGCCGCCCCATCCGTTGAGGGCTGGTCGCTGATCGTGATGCTCCCGCACGACGGCCAGGAGCCGCCCGCGTCCGTCTCCGAGGAAATGGCCCTCGCCGCCTGGTGCGCGGCGACCGCGATCTGGCATCCGTCGATCCTCGCGAGAGCCCAAGCCCTGCCCCGGTTCGAGTCCATCGAGTCGCCCTCATCCCCCGGCCCGCACGAGGTCCGCGTGATCGTTGAGGGCACCCGCGATCGGCTCCCCTCCGGCTACCAGGTCCAGGCCGAGGACATCGGTACCGCTCTGATCGATTCGGGCACCGATCGCAACGATTTGATCCGTCGCATCCGCGAGCGGATCGCCGCCGACGGCCCCGACGAGACCGCGACGGCCGCCGACTTCCTGGCCCTCGGCGCCGCTCGATGGATGCTCCGCGACCTCACCACCGCGATGGGTCATTCCGAGGAGGTCGATCGCGAGAGCCTCTGGCGCGAGCTAGCGGCAGGCGCGCTGGCCTGGCAGTCCGGCGACTTCCCCGGCGCGACGAATCGCCTCCGCGCGGGCTTCGAATTGCTCACCCAGGCCCGCGAGCGGTTCTATCCGGTCGAGGCTTACCTGCTGGATATCTGTCTGCTCGACCCAGCACTTCCGGGAGGCGCGCTGGCCGGCCCGATGGCCGATCCCGTCCCGATCACGATCCTGGCCCCAGCGGTCGCGATCGAGGCTCAGGCCGCCGCCGATCCCGACCGGATCGCCGCGCTCCGTCAGGCAATCACCGACGGATGGGCCGACGTGATCGGCGGGACGTACCTCGAATCCGACGACGCCCTCCTGCCGATGGAATCAATCCTCTGGCAGTACGCCAGGGGCGGCGACGTCTACCACGCCCACCTCGACGATCGCGGCGTGGAGACCTTCGCGCGCCGGCGCTTCGGCCTGTTCCCTCAGCTCCCGCAGATCGCCAAACGGTTCGGCATTCGATATGCGCTTCACATGTCGTTCGATGCGGGTCGATTCCCGCTCCGACCCGAAACGAAGCGACTCTGGGAAGCCCCAGACGGCAGCAGCCTGGAGGCCATGGTCCGCCCGCCGATGGCCGGCGACCGTCCCTCGCACGGCTGGCGCCTTGCCTGGCGGCTCGCCGCAACCATGCGCGACGACCACACCGCCGCCATGCCGATCGTCCGATGGCCGAGCCCAGTGGCACCCTGGCTACTCGACCTCCGACGCGTGGGCTCCTACTCGCCGGTACTCGGTCGATGGACAACGCTCGGCGACTTCTTCCACCTGACCGATCGACCCTACGAGAACTTCCGTCCCGAACCCGACGCCTACGTCTCGCCCTACCTGGCCCAGGCCGTCGCCCGAGACGACGAGGCCCCGATCTCCTGGCTCGCCCGTCATCGACGCTTGCGAGCGCGCCTCGACGCCGCCCGGATGGCCGAGGCCATGGCCCACGCGATCGCCTCGACGGCCGGAGACGATTCGAGATCATTCGGGACCGGTCCCGACCTCCTCTCGATTGAGGAATCGATCGAGTGTCGACGTCCCGCCGAAGCCGGGCGCGACCTTGATGAGGCGGAAAAGATCCGCGCAAGGGCTCTCTCGGATCGGATCGTCGGACGTCGCGAAGGCTCGACGACGCGACGAGGCTACCTCGTCCTCAATCCGATCGGGATCGCCCGACGCGCCTCGGTGATCCTCCCGGACGCCTCGCCCGACCTCCGTCCCGAGGGCCCCCTGCGCTCGGCGCAGCTTGTCGAGGAAGGGGTTTGTGCGGTCGTCGACCTCCCGCCGTTCGGCTTCGCCTGGGTCCCGGCCGAGACGGATCTCTCCCTTCCGATCGCCGAATCCGCCGGGCTCTCGGCCCGCGACCGCGAACTGCGAAACGATTCGATGTCGATCGAGATCGACGCGGCGACGGGCGGGTTGAGGGGAATCCGCCGTCCCGACGAGCCCTCGGCGCGGCTGGGTCAGCAGATCGCGATTGTGGGGCTCCACGAGCTGGACGGCAAGGCGATCGCCACGCAGATGCGATGCGATCGTCGAGAGATCGACTTCGCCGGACCGGCGCTGGCGCAGGCAACCTCCACGGGCCGGATCGTCGACCCCCGCGAGGAAAAGACGCTGGCGACCTTCGAGCAACGATACCGGCTCTGGACCGGCCGGCCGATCCTGGAAATCCGGATCGCCCTGACGGATCTCGATCCCGACTGGTCCGAACGCCTGCGCCGGTCGGACCCTTGGACGTCGTACCTGGCCTGTCGATGGGCGTGGCCGGATGCCAGCTCGATGATCCGTCGCCTGTTGCTCGGCTCGGCCGAGATGACGGAGCAGGAGCGACCCGAGACGCCCGAGGCGATCGACATCACGACCCGAACCCAGCGGACGGCGATCCTCTTCGGCGGCCTGGCCCATCATCGGAAGCCGGCCTCTCGGATGCTCGACACCCTCCTGATCGCCGGTGCCGAGGCGTCGCGTACGTTTGAGCTGGGTGTGGCGCTCGACCTGGAGCATCCGTTCCAGGCCACTCAGGATTTCGTGACGCCGCCGATGGTGGTCGCGGTCGACGGCCCTCCCGCGCAGGGTGTGGTGGGATGGCTGGCGCGAGTCGATCACCCGGCGATCGCGATCACGCGGGTCGAGTTTACCGAGAACGCCGGCGATCGCGGCTGGGGCCTGATTTTCCACCTGCTGGAGACCGCCGGCCAGTCGGCCCGGTCGCGACTCCGCCTCTTCCGCAACCCGACCTGGGCCCGCCAGGTTGATTTCCTGGGCGAGACGATCGTGGACCTCACGGCCGACGAGGACGCCGTCCGGATCGACCTGACTCCGCACGAACTGGCTCGCGTGGAGGTCACGCTGGGATAGGATCACGACCAATCTGCTTCTCAGGACAGTTGGGCCGACGCGGTCGCCAGCTTGCACGTCTGCTTCACGAAGAAGGCAAGGAGAACGAAGAATTCTTCGATAGTATGCCGCTCGGCCAGGTCAATACAGGTCGTCGTATCGTCGATCTCGATCCTGGCTGGGAGATCTGGCAATTCTGGCTCTGCTCCTTCGAGAAAGTCTTTTCGGAACGACGGCCGAGACCGTCGTCGACGCTTCGCCAGGAACCCGAACCATCTTGACGTCCCCAGCCGATACATGAGCCAATACGGAGGAAGGGTCCGCGCTGAAGTTCGTCCGACGAATCACCCCGGGGCGAGGGGAGCGAGAAAAAAGCCATGTCCACGGCGGCAATAACCGACTCGACGGCGGCCCGGCCGCGTTGGGTTCCGTCGTCCCTCTACCGCATGACGCTGGAGAAGTACGAGTCGCTGATCGCCTCGGGCTTCTTCGGAAAGCGGGACGATGTCCACTTCATCAACGGATATCTGGTGAACCGGATGGCGGAATCCCCCTTGCATGGTGCTGTCTGCGAAGTGATTCGCGTGGCCATAGAAGCGATACTGCTGGCTTCGTGGCACATTCGCGGGGAGAAGGGGTTGAGAATTCCGTCACAGGTCAGCCTGCCGCGTCCTGACCTTGCCATTGTGCGAGGCAAGCAGCGGGATTACCTGGCCCGTTTCCCCGAACCGGCCGATACCGCCCTGGTCGTCGAGGTCGCTTTCTCCAGCCTAAACGAGGACCGGGCGATGGCCGACATCTACGGCGCCGGCGGCATCCCGTCCTACTGGATCGTCAACCTGATCGATGGCCAGGTCGAGGTCCATTCCAACCCTGGACCGGACGGCTATCGGACGCACGAGGTTCTCGCCCCGGGTCATGTGCTGAACTTGGTGATCGATGGTGTTGCCATGGGCGAGATCGCGGTGGCCGACATCCTACCGTGAGCCCTGAACATAAGCAACAAAATCGGGAAGGGATCAAGGGATATGTTGAATATGGGACGAAAAAGGGGACGGAGCACGACTGTTCGGCTCGACATTTGCCATGGACCGCCGGGACGAAAAAGGGGACGGAGATAATTTATTCTGATAATTATCTACGTCCCCTTTTTCGTCTTTACGTCCCCTTTTTCGTCTGATAATTATCTCCGTCCCTTTTTTCGTCTGTGAGCTGCAACAGGCTTTGGCGAACAAGCTTCAGGACCAAATCAACGCATTCCTTGGAGGCACGTAATGAGTGACACAAGAACGTTCATCATAAATTGCTCGCAGAATAAGCACCCTAATTTTCGACTTGTGGTCGACTCGGCTATTCCACAGTCAGATGTAGACGCGATGATTGATTTTTTGAAGGAATCTGTTCAGAGCGGCAAGAAATTCGGCGACGGAGAGACAATCGATTTTGGGTCTATGCTCATCCGTCTAGTTGCTTTAAATGACGATTTGGCTCTGCAAGAGCCAGATCTGCGAACGATTCCAATTTCTTGGACAGAGGGAATAACAAATTCTATGAAGCTGCTGCGGCTACAAAAGGACATCGGTGAAAGCGTCGGGTTTGGGGATGAACTTAATTTCCCGTCTATACGTTATAGTCTTTTGGTTGGTGCCGATTGGACTGAAAGGCTTGATACACTAGTCCTCGAACGCTCGGACCATGACGGCTTGGATTCAGGTTGGTTTGTTGGCCAACTTGATACCGAAATCGACTATAACAATCCTTCTAATTTGCGACGCATTTCGGTCTACCAGGCAATTCTCGATGCGCCACACATAGCAGGGTTTCTGGCACTACCAACAGGTTGTTGTGTTGAAATATCAGGTCAATACAAGACCATATTCTACAATGGTCAATATATAAAAATAAAAAATGGGAGCTACATGGACAAATGGGTCCATGCCGATTGAAGACCTCCGCGAGGGCGATTGGGTGCTCTCGAAACCCGAGGCCGATCAGGCGGCCCGCTCCTCGGCGTCCAGGCGGGCCATCGCCTCGGCCAGGGCGGCACGGATCATCGCCGGGTCGAGGCCCCGGGCGTTCTCGACCGTCACCGTGCAGCCGGCCGCGCGGCGGAACACCCGCGTCGTCGGCCGACGCGCCCCCCTGCCCTTCCCCCGCGCCGGTCGCCCCGATGCACGGCGAATCGCCTCGACGGCGTCGGCACGGCTGAGGGGGACGAAAAAGGGGACGGGGACGAAAAAGGGGACGGAGATAATTTAGGGACGAAAAAGGGGACGGAGATAATTTAGGGACGAAAAAGGGGACGGAGATAATTTATTCTGATAATTATCTCCGTCCCCTTTTTCGTCTTTACGTCTCCTTTTTCGTCTTATCTACGTCCCTTATTTCGTCCCTAATCGTCCCTTTTTTCGTCCCCTAATTATCTCCGTCCCCACGACTGTTCGGCTCGACATTTGCCATGGACCGCCGAATCGCCTGCTGACCGGGCGCATGGCACTCTCCTGGTCCCTGGTGACGGGATCTCATGATCCGTGCCGTGCTTCTCCTTCGGCGGCCCGGCGACCGCGGCGCA